>JANLWX010000032.1:0-48017 GCA_031364845.1 Candidatus Eiseniibacteriota bacterium | reverse complement strand
CTCACTCGGCGGCGGCGACGGTGAGTTCAGCAGTCCCAACTCGGTGGCCACGGACGCTGCGGGCGACGTCTACGTCGCGGATATTGCCAACCACCGCATCCAGAAGTTCAGCGGCACGGGAAGCTACATCACTCAGTGGGGCACGTCCGGTAGCGGCAACGGCGAGTTCAATTTCCCCCATGGAGTGGCGACGGACGCTGCCGGTGACGTCTATGTTGCCGACTTGGACAACAACCGCATCCAGAAATTCACCGGCACGGGAACCTACCTGTGTCAGCGAGGCTCGTTCGGCACCGGTTATGGACAGTTCAAAGCCCCCATCGCCATCGCGACCAACTCCGCCGGTGAAGTCTATGTTCTGGAATACACCAATGATCGAATCCAGAAGTTTGCGATCAAGTCGACCACTGGGATCGTGAATCGTCTACCGGATGTGAACACCCTGCGAGTCTCGCCGAATCCGTCGATCCGTCCGACCATCGCATTCACGCTTGCTTCGACGGCTGCAGTGACCTTGGCAGTCTACGACGTCCGTGGCCGAGTCATTCGGAATCTGCGAAAAGCTGCCTTCCAGCCAGGGTCATACACGGTTCAATGGAATGGCCGCGACAACAACGGAGATTCGGTATCTCCAGGAATCTATTTCGCCCGCCTTCGTGTGGACGGCAGGCTGCAAACGGCCACCATGGCGATCATCAAGTAACGACACTCGATTCACA
Source organism: Candidatus Eiseniibacteriota bacterium (assembly GCA_031364845.1). Taxonomy (GTDB): domain Bacteria; phylum Eisenbacteria; class RBG-16-71-46; order RBG-16-71-46; family RBG-16-71-46; genus JANLWX01. The sequence goes on along the minus strand of JANLWX010000032.1, from coordinate 47,298 downwards.
GCCCGAGCAACGTTGAACGTGGCATGGTTGGGGTGTGTCGGACCGCGCCGACACCATCGAAAAGCGGAGAACTTCCGGCGGCCACCTGACCCTGATGGTGGTCGCCGGATGCTGCGCTCGAGCGAGAGTCCTTGGCCTGGGGAGGATGGCCTCCGCTACAATCGAGCCTTCCTTTCACCGATCGCAGGCGCTCGTACCTTCCGCCCAGCATTGCCGAGGCATGGCCGTCCCCGTGAGCGCACGTCCGTACATGAAGGTCCTTCCTCTGTTGTTCCCGCTCGCGGCGGTCGCGGTGTGGGCGGTGTGCAGCCACAACCGCGTGTTCCCGCCGGGGTCGGTGCCTTCTCCGATGGAAGTCGCCCAGGGTTTCCGCGAGGAGCTGGTGCGCGGCCGGCTCGGTGACGATCTCGTGGCTTCGCTGTTCCGCGTGTTCACCGGGTTCACGATCGCCGTGCTCGCCGGACTCCCGCTGGGTCTCTCGATGGGATTGCAGCTCCGGCTGCGGGATGCGTTGCTGCCGACCGTCAACTTCTTTCGCAATCTGTCGCCGCTCGCGTGGATTCCGTTCGCGATCTTGTGGTTCGGCATCGGCGATGTCCCCGCGATCTTCCTGATCTTCATGACGACGTTCTTCCCCGTGATCGTCGCGACCGCGGCCGCGGTCACGAGTATTCCAAAGGTGTACTTCCGCGTCGCCGATGATCACGGGCTCAAGGGAGCAGAGTTGCTGTGGCAGGTGACGCTGCCGGCGATCATGCCGCAGCTGATCACCACGCTGCGCGTGACGGCGGGTCTTTCGTGGGTCGTCGTGGTCGCGGCGGAGATGATCGCGGGCCGCGATGGCCTGGGTTTCCTCATCTGGGATGCGCGAAATGCGCTGCGCCCCGATCTGCTCGTCGTGGGCATGATCGTGATCGGATTGATCGGCGTCGCGATGGACCGCGTGGTGATGCAGCTGACGCGGATTCCGAGCGTGCGGTGGGGATATGAGAAGTAACGCAGGCACTCGGGCCGCGGCATGAGCGACGAAGTCCTGCAGCTGCGCTCGGTGTCTCATCGCTTCGGATCGGTCGACGTGATCGACGATGTATCCTTGGACGTGAACCATGGTGAGTTCGTCGCGATCGTGGGTCCGTCCGGTTGTGGAAAGACTACGATCCTCAATCTCATGTCGGGTCACGATGCGCCGACCCGCGGCAGCATCGAGCGACGCGCCGGGTCGCGCATGGTGTACCAGAACGATGGGCTGTTCCCGTGGCGAACGGCGGGCGAGAACATCATGCTCGGCCTTCGACACGTTTTGGATCCGCAGGAGCGCGACCGGCAGCGGCGCGATCTGTTGGCACTCATCGGTCTCGACGGCTTCGCGGATCACTATCCACATCAACTGTCCGGAGGCATGCGCCAGCGTGTCGAGCTGGCGCGCGCGCTGGCCGCCAACACCGAACTGCTGCTGATGGACGAGCCGTTCTCGGCGCTCGACTACATCACCCGGCTGCGCATGCGGCATGAACTCGCGCGCATGCTCGCGCAGCGGCCGCATACGGTCGTGCTCGTGACCCACGACATGGGCGAGGCCGCACAGCTGGCGGATCGGATCATCGTGCTCACGGACCGCCCGGCGCGCATTCGCCGCGAGTATCGTATCGACCTGCCGCGGCCGCGCGACCTCACACATCCCGCGGTGGTTCGGGCGACACACGACATCCTCGCCGAGATGGGACTCGAAGGTTGCGGAGCGAACGGGAATCCGCCAGGTTCCGAGGGTCTGCGAGAGGACTCCGGCTGGACGGGGGTCGCCGCTGCGCCGCAAACATCCGATGGAGGCCGTCTCCGGTGAAATCGCCCGTCATGCGCATCGTCATGGTCGTGGTGATTGCCTTCGCGGTCATCGTCGGCCTGCGCATGCGTACGCTCAACAAGCCGCGCCCCCACTGGCAGGAGGACGTCCACCGCGCGGATGTCGCCGATCGCCGCCAGACGCTCGAGGTCGCGTTCATCCCGGTGACGTGCCACCTCACCTGCCCGGTGACCGACTACGCGTCCCGCACGAGCACCACCGGCACCGCGTTCGACGCGCTGCGGTTCGCGGAATTCCCGCCGATCGTCGAGGCGCTCAAGACCAAGAAGCTGCTCGCGGGTTTCGTCACTGTGCCCATCGCCATGAAGATGCGCGAGCAGGGTGCACCGATCCGCATCGTGTGTCTCGGACACCGCGATGGATCGCAGTTCGTGGTGCGCAGCGATCTCCAAGCGAAGTCGTTCCGCGACCTGCGTGGCAAGACGTTCGCGATCCCGAGCCCGTTCAGCAACGAAAACTTCTTCGTCAACAAGATGCTGCGCGATCAGGGATTGGATGCGAAGGACTTCGACTTCGTCGTGATCCCGCCGCCCGACATGGTGGCGGCACTCGCCACCAAGGCGATCGACGGGTTCATCGTGGCGGAACCGTTCTGTGCGAAAGCCGAACTCGACGGCGTCGGCCGCGTGCTCTACTACGCGAAGGACATCTGGCCGAACTACATTTCGTGTTGCCTCGTCGTGCACGAGGATCTGATCAAGGAGAAACCGGAAGTCGTCCACGATCTGGTGCGCGGCATCTACGAGTCCGGCGAATGGACCGAGCGCCATCGCTCGGATGCCGCGAAGCTCGTGGCTCCGTACTTTCGCCAGGACGAGAAGCTGCTGGAGTACGTGCTGACGCAGCCGGCGGATCGCGTGACGTATCGCAACCTGAATCCCACCGATGCCGAGCTGCAGTCCATCATGGACATGGGCTCGGATCTGGGCTTCATCAAGCGCAAGGTTCCGCTGGACTCGCTCATCGACCGGCGGTTCATTCCGGCGACCGTGACGGAGCGAACGCTGGATCTCGCCCGGATGAACGAGATCGTTCCTAAGGAGACGCCCAAGTAGCGGCGGCTCCGACTCGTTTCGTCGCTGCGTTCCCGAGTCGAAGCGATTCCACCCGATGATCGCGTAGGTTCCCCTCCGTCGTGACGACGACCTGCACACGTCCCATGTATTGGCCGATATCCGATAAAGTGGGCTGAGGCCGCGCCCCGTGTCGGCGAGTGTGCGAAAGGGGAGCGGGTAGCGCGATGATCGGCTGGCTGATGGTGAGCCTCGCGGCACTATCGACGGCGCAGGGCGTGCCCGCGGCAAAGCCGCCTGCGGATGCTTCCGTACGCTCGGCGCTCGACGGCTACGCATGCATCGCCGGGCGCGCCTATCGCGAGACGCATGCCGCTGCCGAGTCACTGCAGGTGGCGATCCACGGCATGCTGGGGCAGCCGTCCGAGCGATCGCTCGCGCGCGCACGTGAGGCGTGGATCGCCTCGCGCGATGCCTACGGGCGCACCGAAGTGTTCCGCTTTTCCGGTGGTCCGATCGACGACCGCCATCCGATCACGGGTGTCGAAGGGCCGGAAGGCCGCATCAACGCGTGGCCGATCGACGAAGCATTCCTCGACTACGTCGCCGGCTCGCCGCGATCCGGCCTGATCGGCGATCTGAAAACGCCGCTCACCGATGAGTCCCTCGCCGGCCGCAATGCGGCCGACGACGAGAATCAGGTGACGCTCGGCTATCACGCGATCGAATTTCTGTTGTGGGGGCAGGACCGCAGCCGCACCGGCCCGGGGCAGCGGCCGTTCTCCGATTACCTGCGCGGTGATCCGGTGCGCGAGCGGCGGCGCCGGTGTCTGACGCTCATCACCGAGAGACTGGTTCGGGATCTGGCGAGTGTGAAGGTCCAGTGGGAGCCGGGGCCGCGGCGCTACGTCGCTTCCTTTCGCGCGCTGGATTCCAAAGTGGCGCTCGGGCACGCGCTCTCGGGACCCGCCACGCTCGCGGTGTTCGAGCTGGCGTCGGAGCGCATCGGGGTGGCGCTCTCTTCGGGCTCCCAGGAGGACGAGCAGAGTTGCTTCAGCGACAACTCGCATCGTGATCTGGTTGCGAATGTCGAGGGCCTCGCGCAGGTGCTCGAAGGGGACGCGGAGTGTCCGGGACTTCTGCGCGCGATCGAGGCGATCGACGTGCGCATGGCCGCGGATGTGCGGGCACGTCTGGATCGTGCGCGCAGGCTCGTGTACACGATTCCGCCGCCGTTCGATGCGATCCTGATGGCGCCGGAAGACGATCCACGCCGTCGCGATCTCAAGACGCTGGCGGGTGAACTGCTCGGCCTCGCGGGTGTGCTCCAGCGCGCGGGTGCGATGTTCGGCGCGCGCGTCGTGATCGGAGGTGGCGGTTGATGCGCCGCGCGGCATCCGTGATCGCGGCGGCCTACGCGCTGGCGGCGATCGCGGTCGCATCGCGAGCCGCCTCGCCGGATCTCGCGTGGATGACCGATCCGCATTTGGGTGGCGAAGCAACCACCGATGTCGAAACCCGCGTGGCGTTCTCACAGCACGCGCCCGGCATCACCGTCGAGCAGCTTTCGGAGTTCGCGTTCGGCAATCGAATCTTCAGCACGTCGTGGGTGGAAGCGCCGGCTTCGGTCGAGATGTTCGACGGGCTCGGACCATTCTTCACCAACCGCTCGTGCTCGGGCTGTCATCTGCGCGACGGCCGCGGCCGGCCACCCGAAGGCCCGGCGGATCTCACACGCTCGATGATCGCGAAGCTCGCGCGCGTTGATGGCCACGGTGTGCCGCGGGCCGATTCCATCTATGGCAGCCAGCTCGGAGAACGCGCGATTCAGGGACTCACGCCCGAGGGACGGCTCGCGGTCCGGTGGACCGAACGGGCGCACCGTTATCCGGATGGGACACGCGCCACGCTGCGTGCGCCGCGGTTTGCGATCGTGGATCCGGCGTATGGTGCGCTCGCCAGAGACCTGCAGCTCTCGGCGCGGATCGCGCCCGCGGTGATCGGTGTGGGGTTGCTCGAACTCGTGTCGGACTCAACGCTTCTCTCACTCGCCGACCCCGACGATCGCGACGCAAACGGGATCTCGGGGCGCATCCACTGGCTCACTTCGACCGACGCCGGCGTACGCCGCGCCGGCCGCCTGGGATGGAAGGCGGCACAGCCCGCGGTGGCGGATCAGATTTCGACGGCACTCGCCGGCGACATCGGCATCACCACGCCGGCGCATCCCAAACTCGAGAGCGACGCCGCTCAGCGCGCCGCCGCCGCGCGAGCCACAGGCGGTGAGCCCGAGCTCGAAGGCCGCCCGCTCGCGTCGCTGATCGCTTACTGCCGCATGCTCGCGGTTCCCGCGCGCCGTGATCCAACGCAGCCTGCAGTCATGCGCGGCGCCCATCGCTTCGTCGAGGCCGGCTGCGCGGGTTGCCACACTCCGACGCTCACGACGTCCGGGAGCGACGTGCAGCCGCTCTCGCGCCAGACGATCCATGCCTTCACCGATCTTCTGCTCCACGACATGGGCCCCGAACTTTCGGACGGCATGCCGGAGCAGGATGCCGCCGCGGCGGAGTGGCGCACGCCGCCGCTGTGGGGGATCGGGCTCGCGGAGCGTGTCGGCGGGTACCGGTTCCTGCTTCACGATGGCCGCGCGCGCTCGCTCGAAGAGGCGATTCTCTGGCATGGTGGTGAGGCGCAAAAGAGCCGCGATGTGTTCCGCAACCTGCCCAAGGTGGCGCGGAATGAACTGCTGCGGTTCCTCGAGTCGTTGTGACGATACAGAGTTCATGGAGGTCGACGTGATGCGATGGATCCGAGCGACGCAGGCACTGCTTCTCGTGGCGCTCATGGCGCCCGCTCCCGCGCGGGCGGACCGGAAGCTCGACGACGCGATCGCGTCGATGCGGAAGACCGAGTTGGTGTTCGGGGATCTCGCGAAGCGGGTCATGCCGGCGGTGGTCACGATCACGCGCTTCGTCGACGACCAGCCCTGGTGGAAGGCTGCGAACGAGGGCAAGACGCTCACCGGCGGATGGCAGACGTTCTCGTGGGACGACCTGCTCTATGAAGGCAAGCGGCCGACAGGCGGCGGCAGCGGGTTTCTCATTTCGGACGACGGCTACATCCTCACCCTGCGGCGCGTGGTCGTCGAACTCACGACCGGAGAGCCGCCGGACACGATCGACGTCCAAATGGGCAACGACCGCTACGGCGCGACCGTGGTGGGAATGGAACCGTCGATCGACCTCGCGATCCTGAAGATCGTCCCCCGCGATCCGACGCCGTTTCTCAAGCTCGGCGACAGCGGCAAGACGCACGCCGGTCACTATGTGGTGGCGTTCGGAGATCCGGCCGGCAACGAGAAGGTGATGGTGCCGGGCATCGTGTCGTACGAGGCGTCGCGCCAGTGCTATCAGGACGAGCTGAGCGCGACCTATCTGCAGACGTCGATGCGCGTCAGCGACGCCGCGCTCGGAGGACCGCTCGTGAACCTGTCGGGTGAGGTGATCGGCATCAACACGCGGCGCAGCGATTCCGCCAAACCCGAGAGCACGGGAGTCGAGGCGGGCTCCGGCTACGTGTTGCCGATCAACCTCGCCACCGCGATCTACAACAGCCTGATCCAGCGCACCGACCAACGGTCACCGTGGCTCGGCATCTCGGTGCGCACACTCAGCGATGACCTGCGTAAGGAGACGGGCGTCGGGAACGCGGTGGGGATCTACATCGACAACGTGTTCGTTCCGAGCCCGGCAACGCAGGTAGGCATCCAGATGGGCGATGTCCTCACCTTCATGGACAAGCAGCCGATCACGGACGTCTACGAATTTCAGCGCAAGCTCTATGAGCTCGGCGTGGGGACGAGCGTGAAGCTCACGCTGCTGCGCGCGAAGAAACGCATCGAGTTGACCGCCGAGATTGCCCCCCGTCCTGCCGAGGCGACGACGCGCTGATCGGGGTTGCGAGCGGCGAAGACATCGGTGACCCATGGGAGCCTGATTGTGTTCGCGAGCCACCGATTGAGCCTCGTCGCAACGTCGTTCGCGGAGTATCTGTACGAGCTCGCGTGATAGGGCTGAAGAGCTCGGACCTCACGGCATGAACGCGACGGTTCGCACGGTCCTGTGGTCCGCGTGCGACACGCTCACGAAGTAGATCCCGGCCGACCAACCGCGCGCCGCGACGTCCACCGGGTGCGTTCCATTGCCCTGCAAGGTGCGGCTGAACCGCAGGCGGCCGCTGACATCGTGGACGTCGACGCGCGCGGGGATCCTATCGCTCAATTGGATCGAGAACGCGAGGGCTCCGCGGGCCGGGTTGCTGAGGCCGGCGATCGCGATCGGGCCCGACGCCATCGGGAAGTCTCCGGTATCGCGCTCAGCGAGGCCGTCGAACCAATGGACGCAGTAAGCGTAGCGACCGACACGCGAAGCGCCGTCCTGGCGGAACACGATGGATCCGTTGGCATCGGGGAACTCCCACAGGCTGACCGGGCTCGGCCACGGTGGGTCGCTCTCGGTCATCACGATTCCGATCCGGTCGTAGAGCGGCCGATCGGAGTGCACTGACCAGTAGGTGTAGCTGGTTCCGTTCTCGTAGATGCGATGGCGGAACTCGGCCGTGACGTTGACGATCGGAAGCGGCCCGAAGCGGAGCAGGGGCGCGTCGCGGAGTTCCCCGTTGAAAGCCCCCATCGGCCACAGCACCGCGAGCGCGTCGCGCGTGGGGTCCCATGCGACGGAGATCCGCGGGATCACGAAAGACGTCGCCCAATCCGGCGCGCGGCGCGCGGGGGACACCGTCTGCCACGCGGGAGGATCGCTCAACGACAGGGCGTGCACTCGAATCGGTTCCCCGTGAGTAACCACGATCCAGCGATCGCGGGACTCGTCGATCGCGCCGGCGGCCGAACCGACCGGAGTGGCTCCGGTGAGATCCAGCGGTTGCCACCGCAACGAGTCACCGAACTCCAGAGTCCAGACGTCCGACAGCAACGTTCCCCCCGCGCCTTCGCCGCACGCGACGATCATCCGATCGCGCGGTCGATCGAAGACCGCCGCATGACCGCATCGCGCTCCCAGAGCTCCCGCCGGATGCAACTCCTGCCAAGTGGGTGTGCCATCGAGGTTCAGCGACCACACGTCATCGAACCGGGCCGCCAACGTGTCGATTCCCCCGAACACCAGCAACCGACGGCGAGCCACATCGAGCACCATGCTCGCATCGAATCGCGGCGGGGGTGGCGTGCCCGCGACCGTGACGACCTGCCATCCCGCGGATGAATCGAGCGCGAGTTTCCAGATGTTCGTGTTCACGGTGGTCGCGCTGGAGAAGGTGTCCCATGAGTACGTCGTGTGCTTCCCGCCGAATACCCAGATGGCATCCGTGTCCGAGTCGTAGGCCGCCGCCGACATCTCGAGTGGCGGCAGATCGGTCGCGGTCGTGAGAACAGTCCACGGCTCCCGGGAGTCGGGCTGCCATCGATAAGTTCGGGTCGGGTAGGTGTGGCCCGGTCGATGGCCGCCGTAGAGGAACTGACCCGGATGGTGCACGAAGGACTCGCGCCGTGAGTCCCAGACCGTCCAGCCGCCGGCGTTGGAAGGCGGTGGCGCTGGACTCGCCTCGGCATACGTCCAGACGGGTTCGGCGCCCTTCGCGTCTCCCGGGCCTGCGACGGCGCTCAGCGCGCCGAGTGCCGCGAGCAGCAGTCCGGTTCGGTTCGCGTTCCGCAAAGGTCGCTCCGCAGGGAAGGAAGTCTCGGATCAGTCGTCTCGCATCGGGACCCAGTCGCGTGTCCTGATCCCGCGCCGTAATGCATGAAGTAGACTCATCACGCCGCTCGCATCGTCAACTTCCCACGGGGAACAAAATGACTGCAAGCTGTCTTCACGTGATGATCCGGTGTTTGGCTGGAGTCTCAATCATGTTCTCCGCACAGACCGCCGCGGGCGCGCCGCGGACGACGGATACCTTGACCGTCGTGACGCTCAATCTGTGGCACGACCAGCACGAATGGCCGAAGCGGCTCGAGCGGATCGTCTCGGAATTGCGGCAGATGCGACCGGACGTGATCTGCCTTCAGGAAGTGCTGCAGAACCCGAACCTGCGCAACCAGGCGGAGACGCTCGCCGACAGCCTCGGCTGCCACGTGCAGTTCGCGAGCGTCGATGGTCCCGAGCGGCCCAAGCGCTACGGCAATGCCATCCTCACGCCGCATCGTGTGCTGGCGGGAGCGGCGCGCAATCTCGAACCCGTTGACGACTACCGCGCGGTGGCGCACCTGCGCTTCGATTATCACGGAACTACGATCGACGCGTACTCTACGCACCTCCACCACACGCCCGAAGGCGGAGCGATTCGCGCGACGCAGATCCGGCACCTGCTGGCGTACGTGGATTCGACGCGTGGGGCGGGGCCGGTCGTGCTGGCGGGGGACTTCAACGCTGAACTCGAGTCGTCCGAGATGAAGCTCGTGACGGCGCGGTACGTCGATGCATTCCGCGTCGTGCACCCGAAGGCGACCCGCGAGCAGTCCGTAACCTTCAACAAACGCTTCGGCCCCGATCCGGGTGCGATCGATCACATCTTCGTCGAGCGCAAGACCCCGGTCGCCGCGCGTGTCGTCGCATGCGAGGTGATCTTCCGAACCGTCGGGCCTGACAGCGTGTGGGCAACGGATCACTTCGGCGTGATGGCCAAGGTGAAAATGATAGAGTGGGGAAGAATGAGGTCCTGCGCACGATAGCCTCTACGGAATTGCCACGCTCGCTCCGTGCTTCAGCCGCAAGCTCCAGTACACAATCTGCGGCGGCCGCAGGATCGAATATCCGTGGATGCGCAGCTTCCACTTTCCGCTCTGAATGCCGGCCGTGTTCTCGTACGAGATCTTCTCGAACACGCCTCCGATTCCGTTGCTCGCGGCGACGCGCCCGCCGAACAGGCCCGGTTCGTGGAGTGACACGTCGACATCGCTGTGCGTGTCGATCGGCACGTTGCCCTGCATCTCGGTCAGTTCGGGCCACCAGATTGCGGCGTCGATGCGCGTCACGGGATTGGCCGACGTATTGTCGATGACGATCGGAATGTCGACCGTCGGAGCGTTGAACGACACCCACGTCTTGCCGAACACAGCCTCGCCCGATGGCGGCAGTTTCGTGCGCCCGGTGCCGTAGCGGGTCGCCGCAGAGAACGGCCCGGGCTGATCGCCGGACATCATGAGCACCGAGTAGACCTGCCCGGCGTCGCGTGCCGGCTGCGGACCGATCCTCAGCCATCCGCTGATCAGCGATGCGGCACCCGCGATGTACGGGGTCGCACCGCTGGTGCCCGGGAAGATTCCGACCTTATAGCTCGAATTTGTCGGATCATAGGCTGCGGTTTCGGTGTTCGTGGGTGCGATCACGTCGGGTTTGTTGCGGCCGTCCGCCGTGATGCCCGCCGACAAGCTCGCGTCCGGGATTTCATCTTCCACATCGTAGGCGCCGACGCCGATCGCGAGGCGTTCCGTCGCCGGGCTTGTGGAGACGTAAGCCGCGTCGTTGCCGTTCGCGGCGATGATAGCGATACCCGCATCGTAGGCATTGCGGGTCGCGACGGCGATGTCGCCGAGCGTGCGCTCCTGCATCTCCACTGCCATGACGCGGTCGAGCCGGCGCGTCGCGATCTCGTACGCGGATACCGCAGCATCCGTGGATGAGAGTTGAGACGAATCGTACACGCGGATGCAGTCGAGCGACGTATTCGTCACGCCGCGGTATCGGTCCCCCAGCCGATTGTTGCCGACGAGGATCGCGGCGGAAGCCGTCCCGTGCCCGTTTTCGGTGTAGTCCTCGCCGGCCTGGGCATCGCAACCCGGCAGTATGTTGCACGTGAAGTTGCTCGTGGCCATGCCGTCGCCGGTGATGGCGTCCGCCATCAGACAGACGCGGCTGGAACCGTCCTCGCCACACAGCAGTTCGTGCTGGGTCCGAACACCCGTGTCCAGCAGCGCCGTCCATTCGCCTTCGAGCCCCAGGTCGTCACGGTAGTGACGCGTGCCGACGTTGGCGGCGGCGACCCCGGCGTCGTTGCCGGGAATCGGATCGTTGGGTGGCGGGTTGCCTCGATTGGGCCGGATGTAGAGGAGCCCCGGCCGCTTCGACAGCGTGTCGACGCTGGCCAATGGCATTTCCACCAAGAACGCCTGGATCAGCCAGTACTTCTTGAGGATCGTCGCGCCATAATTGTTCGTGAGGTCCAGCGAGTCCGCGGTGTATCGCGCGGCGCGCTGGGCGGCGAGTAGCTGAATCCGTCCCGTGGCAGTCAGTATGAGACTGTCGGCGGTGAGGCCGAATGCGGAGTCGCGCTTGGTTCCCGGTACCGGCCAATACCCGAACGGTTGGATGCGCAGCGAGTCGTTGAACGTGATGAACAACGTTTCGCGCGCGCCTGGAATCGGCGCCGCGATGCGTCTCAGCAAAGCATCGTCGATGAGCGGGACATTCGGAAGCCGTCTCGGAATGGGGCGTGGAAAGAACCACGGAAACCAGCGGCGATGATGGGCGGGCGCCGGCAGGAGCGTTGCGCTGCGGCTCGCCGCGTCGGCGGAGGCGAACGATCCCCGATGCACCAAGTCGATCGCGTCCTCGCCCGGCGCGAGCGACGGAGGATCGAGCGGCGCGCAGCCGCACATTGCTACGGCCAACAGCATCACGAACAGTCGCGCCGCGCGGGAGTGATCCCCGCGCGCGGCGCCCGGATCCGGCATCGAAGGTCTCATCTATGGGTCCGCCGTGACCGTCGGTTCGCCGGGAGGTCCGGTGCTCAGCAGCGGCACGACGTTGTACGGGTGCTCGACCCCGACGACGACATCCGCGCGAATATTGAACCAGCCCGTCTTCCGTCCTCCATCCACGATGATGCTGGACTGATACGGCTCTTCGAAGATCCAGTGCGCCTGGGTGAATTGGATCTTCTGCTGAACCGTCGTGGCATTCGTCCATCGCACACGCTTTTCGGTGGACATGCTCACTCTCGTCTTGTTTCTCGAGACCGTCCCCGGTGCGGACGCAGTCACTCCCGGGTTCAGGAAGATGGGCTTGCCCATCTCGGTGACGGCGGTGGGTTGCGGTGGACTCGAACCACCGATGCATCCAGCGAGAGAGATGGCGGCGGCGAGTCCGAACCACAGTGCATGACGGTGAATGTTTTGCACTCTCATGTACGCCCTCCTTGAGGATCGACGGACTTCGCTTCGGTGACTCGGGCCCCATTGGCGGGCGGCGGTGAAACATTCTGGATGAACTGCATGAGCTCAGGGTCCTCGCGCAGGGGCGCAAGTTCGATGCTGCGCGCAAACTCTCCGAATCCGTAACCGGCATCCCGCGCCGCGCGCAGCCAGTGATAGCAGGCTTTGCGATCGCCGATGCCGCGATAGACATGAGCCGCCAGCATCATCACCGAGCCGTCATTCGGCGCGAGCTCGAGTGCTCTCTGAATGACACGTTCCGCTTCCTGAAGTTGGCCGCGGTTGCTCAACCATCCGCCGAGCTCGGCCCACCACTGCGCCACGCCCGGTGTGCGCTCGAGCCGTTCCCGCATCAACCCGATCGCGCGGTCGAGCGCCGTCCGTGCCTCGTCCTCGTAGCCGCTGACCCAATGACAGGCGTTGCCGAGATTGCCCCACAGATGGGGGTCGGACGGCGCGATCACGGTCGCCTTGCGCAATGCTTCGATTGCCGGCTGGTGCTGGTGATCGAAGTACAGCGCCGTTCCGAGATTCGTATATCCGCGAATGTGGCTCGGCTGGATCTCCAACGACCGGCGATACGCGTCGATCGCGCGGTCGAAGTCGTTGAGGCGGTAGTACGCGGTTCCGAGATTGCTGAGTCCGCGCGCGTTGTCCGGGGTCAGCTCCAGAACGCGCAACTGACTATCGACCGCGCGATCGTGATGGCCGTTCTGAATGTGGATCCAGCCCATCAGGTTGTGCCCGCGCCAGTCCTTCGGCTGATCCGCGATCGCGCTGCGCGCGGCCGCTTCCGCTTCGGCCATGCGGCCGGCCTCCGCATGCGTGCGTGCGATCCCGAGCATCGCGTCATGGCAGGTCGATGCCGAAGCCAGCGCGATTTCGAAGGCCGCCATCGCCGCGTCGTGCTGTCCGGTCGCGCGCTTCAGTTCGCCGACCGCGAGCTGCACCTCGGGCAGTTCGGGTGCGAGTTCGAGTGCCCGCTGACACGCCATCGCGGCTCGCCCTTCCCACAACGGCAGCTGCGTGTACTCGTGCTTGCGCAGTGCGGCGCGCACCAGGGTCGCGTGGTGCAGCGCCGTGCCGGTTCCCGTTTCAATTGCGTCCTCCAGCAGCCGGATCGCTCCGTCGACCGACGCCTCGCTGTCGTAGCGTCGCAGGCACGCGAGCGCCTGAGCGTAGCGATGCTCGGCGGCCGGATCCTTCGACCGATGACCCTTGCGCTCCGCGCGCACCTGCTCGCGCCCCAGTTGGTCGCATACGTGGGCGATGATGCGATCCTCGAAGTCGAACGTTTCCGCGAGCGATCCGCTCAGCGAACCGCCGCCGATCTGAAGTCCCGCTTCGGGATCGACGAGCGCGTAGCCGAACCGAAGCAGCGAGCCGCGCCGCCGCAGGCTGCCGCGCAGGAGCACGTGGGCGCCGATCGAGCGCGCGAACGCTCGCAGTCCGGTCATCGAGTCGCCGTCGGGCGCAGGGCCCGAACCCGGAACCACATGGATCCTGCCGGCGCGGGCCAACGAATCACGCAACGCGGCCTCGAGATCGGCGGCGAACTGCCGGCCGGTCGCATCGAGTTCCTCGGAGTGCTCGTTCCACCGAATGGGGAGCACGCCGAGATGGACGACCGAGCGTTCGGCCACGACCCGCGCGGCGGGTGAGGCGGCGGGAGGGTGCTCGTCGCGTGAGGCGAACTCTGCGACGGAGCCGAGATCGTCGAGGAACTCACGCGTCGTGTGATGACGCTGTTCGGGCTCGCGCGCCATCGCCTTGAGAACGACACGTTCGAGTGCTGCGGAAATCTCCGGCCGGCGCTCACGCGGCGGACGCGGATTCTGATTGAGCGCGGCGTAGCGCAGGACTTCCGGCGAATCGGCATCGAACGGCAGCGAACCCGTCAGCGCTTCGTAGAACACGACGCCGAGGCCGTAGAGGTCGCTGCACGCGTCGGCATCGCGGCCCATGAACAGTTCCGGTGCCATGTAGGCCACGGTTCCGACCATCGTGTTGCGGGAGGTGATCCGCGAGACACCGGTCGCCTTCGCGAGACCGAAGTCGAGCACGAACACGCGGCCATCGCGCGCGAGCATGATGTTGCGGCTCGTGACGTCGCGATGGACCACACCCTGGTCGTGCGCGAAGCCGAGCGCATCGGCCGCGGCTCGGATCATGTCGATGGCCGCGGTGAGCGGCATCAGCCCGCGCGCGAGCCGCGCGTCGAGCGTCTCGCCGTCGATGCACGCCATGGCGAGGTAGGTGACACCGTCCTCGCTGCCCGACCCATAGACTGAAGCGATGCCGGGATGATCCAGCCGGGTCGCGACTTCGGCTTCGTGGTGAAAGCGCCGGCGGACGTCGGGATCTTCGGACAGCGCCGGAATGATGACCTTGAGGGCCACACTGCGATCGAGGAGGGAGTCACGGGCTTTCCACACCGTGGCCATCCCACCTTCACCCAGCTTCTCGATGACGACGAAGCGCCCGATCGTGCGCCCGATCATGCGACCTCACCCCATACGGATCCGCTCGATCGCAACCCTTTGCGAACGGGCGGCGGCCCGAACTCCAGCAACGGGGACGGGCGGGGGACCGCCCCGATCTGTGAGTGCCTGGCAAGGGGTGCGGTCACTCGAGGGGTGGGCCCGTCCGGATCTGACGTTAGCCCTGTCCCTTACTGCTGTCGAGGCAAATCCCACGCGCGGTCGGGTTACGGCGACTGCGTCTCGGCATCGAGACCTCCGGTTCGCTGGAGCTGACCGTTGGTTCGCCGAGGTACTCGATGCGTCGTCGAGAATGACGACACTATTGCCGGCTCGGTGAACGGTGGGAGGTTGTGGCGCGAGCAGGACCTCGGATCGCCGAAAAGTTGTGCGTTCCCTCACACCGCCCCCGATCCGCTCGCGCCCTTCAGAACAGTTCGAAGCGCCGCGGAATAAGTGAGCTGGAACCGCACCTTTCGCTTTGATCGACACAGGTAACGTCATGTGATTGAATCGGTTCAGTGGCGCTTGCCTTTGCCGGTCGCGAGTCGCGAGCCATGAATGCTCTGCGGCATCGGGGCGTCGTCGATATCGCCGCGCTGGGTGGAATCACCCGCCCGCCGCGCACGCTCGGTCGAAATGCGTCAAAGTGTCGCCGTTCGAGCTTTTCAGGCATGAGTCTCGCTGTAGCGCGGCCGATAACCTTCCATGTCGAATGAACCCCTGATCGGACTCGAGCCACAGCATCTTCCGGCCTGGGACCGTGGAACGGATTCCCCGCGCGTGCCTCAACCGGCCGCCGCGAACGCACAGGAGCCAGAGTCTTGCGAAACATACCCCGCGTTCTGCTGCTGACGCTCGGCTATGCGGCCGTCGTTCAGGTCTCCTACCTGGCCGCACTGCTCCTCCGCTTCGAAGGTCAGATCCCGCACCGCTACTGGATGGGCTACCTCCAGATCGCGCCGGTGTTCACACTGCTGTCGCTCGCCGCGTTCTTCGTGGCCGGGCTCTATCACGGTGTGTGGCGCTACGCGAGCACGGTGACGCTGTTCCAGGTGTTCAAGGGTGTCACGCTGTCCGCGGTTTCCCTCGGCTTGATCATGCTCTTCACGCCCGAGCTGTTGTTCCCGCGCAGCATCATCATCGTCGTGTGGCTGTGGGAAGTGGTGCTGCTCGGAGGCATGCGATTCGCGTGGCGTCTTTCGCGGGAGCGCGTGCTGGGTCCGGAGCCGCAGCGTTCGCTGCGCGCGCTCGTGGTCGGCGCGGATCACACCGGTGTGCACCTGATCCAGGAAATGCGCCGCGGCGACGCTTCGGGCGAACGGCTGCTTCCGATCGGATTCATCGACGACGACGCGCGCCTCACCGGCAGCATGGTGGAAGGCGTGCGCGTGCTCGGCACCATCGCCGACCTCGCGCACATCATTCCCGACCGCCGCATCGAGATGGTCGTCATCTCGGATCCCGACATCCCGGGCAAGGTCGTCCGCGAGATCGCGAGCTTCTGCGCCGAGGCGAACGTCGGGGTGAAGACGCTGCCGGGCCTGAGCGATCTCCAGGCGGGCAAGACCGCGCTGTCCCAGATCCGCGACGTCCGCATCGAGGATCTTCTCGGCCGCGAGCCGATCCATCTCGACATGAACGAAGTCGGCGCGTTCCTGCGCGGACAGCGCGTGCTCGTGACCGGCGCCGGCGGATCGATCGGATCCGAGCTCGTGCGCCAGGCCGCCGCGATCGGCCCCTCCGAGCTGGTGCTGCTCGACCACAACGAGAACAGCCTCTACTACGTCCAGCACGAGATCGCCGCGAACTTCCCCGAGTTGTCGACGCGCGTGATCATCGCCGACATCAAGGACGGCGAAGGCCTGGATCAGATCTTTCAGCGCTATCAGCCCAACGTCGTGTTCCATGCGGCCGCGCACAAGCACGTTCCGCTGATGGAGACCGCTCCGCGCGAGGCCGTGCTCAACAACGTGCTCGGGACCCGCAATCTGGTCGATGCCGCCGAGCGCGCGGGCGTCAACAAGTTCGTGCTGATCTCGACCGACAAGGCCGTGAATCCGAGCAGCGTGATGGGAACCTCCAAGCGCGTGTGCGAAATGATCCTCCAGGCGCGCTCGCAGCGCAGCCGAACGCGCTTCATCGCGGTGCGCTTCGGCAACGTGCTCGGCAGCGCGGGCTCGGTGATTCCGCTGTTCCAGCAGCAGATCCGCCGCGGCGGACCGATCACGGTGACGCATCCCGAAACGCGCCGCTACTTCATGACCATTCCCGAAGCCGTGCGCCTCGTGATCCAGGCCGGCGCGATGGGCAAGGGCGGCGAGGTCATGCTGCTCGACATGGGCGAACAGGTTCGCATCGTCGACCTCGCGCGCCAGCTCGTGCGGCTCTCCGGCCTGCGCGAAGGCGAAGACATCGAAATCGTCTTCACCGGCCTGCGCCCCGGCGAGAAGCTCTACGAGGAATTGCACTCCGATGCCGAGCGCATGCGCATGACGCGTCATCAGCGCATTCTCGTGTGGGATCTCGACTCAAAGGACGAAGAAACGCTGCGCCGTGAGATCGGTGAACTCGAAGTCGTCGCGCGCCGCGGCGATCCGACCGAAGTGAAGCAATGGCTCCATCGCATCGTTCCCGAGTACACCGAGCCGGTGCACGATCCGTTCGAGCTGGCGCCCGAAACGCCGGTCGTCGCACTGCCCGCCGCCGTGTCGCCGCTGCGGCTCGTGCCCGAGCGCACGCGGTGGACCGACAGCCTGCGGACCGTGCTCGAAGGCGCGACCGCGCTCGCGATGCTCGCATTCACCTCGCCGCTGTGGGCGCTGATGTGGCTCGAAGCCAACCGCATGAAGCAGGGCACCTTCCTGCTGCACGAGACGCACGTCGGCAAGACCCGCCGCCGCTTGCAGCGCCGCACGGTGCGCATCAAGGCTCCGATCGACCGCCGCAGCGAAGAGCGCCGCGTTCAGGATCTGCTCGGGGAGCGCATCAGCTGCGCGCGCTTCCGTTCGGATCTCGGCCCCGTGAGCCGTTGGGTGTACCGCCACCGACTGAGCACGCTGCCCTATCTGCTGAACGTGATCCGCGGCGAGATGGCTTTGGTGGGCCCGCGCCCGGAGCGCGAGGAGCAGGTCCTGCGCTGGAAGGGTTCGATCCCGGAGTACGACCGGCGCTTCGCGGTATTGCCGGGCGTGACGGGGCTCGCGCAGGTGTCGGGTTGCGGTGGGCGCGATCTGGAAGAGGTGAAGCGGCGCACGCAATACGATCTGTACTATGTGGAGCATCGGTCGCCGCTCCTGGATCTGCGGACGTTGTTCCGCACGTTGACGGTGCTGACGGGGACGCCGCGGAGCGAGGCGGTGGTGATCGAGGAAGACGGGGAGACGGCGGCGGCGGGGGCTGCTCGGTAAGTTCAGCGTCTGATCGTTGGCTTGATCCATCTCCCCTGATCGGGGTTCTGCGGCGAGACAACCGCTCCGCGCCGCCCGCTGCGCGCGACATCCTGTCGCGCTCCGCTCCCCCGGCTCTGTCGGCAGCCATCCCTGGCTGCCTCTGTCGCGGGAGCGTCGCTGCGCGGTCGCCTCGCCGCAGAACCCCGATCAGGGGCGCCGTCCGCGGGGAACCACTCCTCGCGTCTCCCTCGCGAATGCTGACTGCGCGGTCGCCTCGCCGCAGAACCCCGCTCAGGGGCGCCTTCCGCGCGAAACCATCCGTCGTTTCATGCCTGCCTCGCGCGTGCCGTTGGGTGGTTTCCCTAAAAGGGGCTTTTTCAGCGCTTGAACTCCGGCTGCGGTCGGGTTCGGCGTCAGCTTCGGCGCGCGATGCGCCGATAACTCCAGGGTGTCCCGAGCCTTTTGGTTCGGGCTTCGGATGTTCCGTGGCCTTCCTGTTCTGGAGCGAATCCGCGTGCGCGTTCTCCATGTCGTCGAGACGATGGAACGGGGTGGCAAGGGGGCCATGATCGTCGAGCATGTCCGGCTCGCGGGCGCCGGCGTCGAGCATCTCGTGGTGGTGCTCGATGCGGGCGGCATCGCGCTCGAGCAGGCGGCGACGGCCGGGGCGCGTACGTTTGCAATCGCGGGGGACAGGCGCTTCCTGGCGGGCCTGGGGGCCTGGCGGGAGTTGGTGGGGTTGATGCGGCGCGAGCGGGTCACGGTGGTGAATGCGCATGACGATCGGTCGGCGCGTCTCGCCACGCTGGCAGGTGTATGGGCGCGCGTGCCGGTGATCGTGCGGACCGAGTATGCGGTGCACTACCCGGGGCGCATGTCCGAATTCGACGCGGCGATGGATGCGCTGGTGTTGCGGTTCACGACGCGGGTGCTGTGCGTGTGCGAAGCGGTTCGTCTCTCGCATGCCGTGCGAATGCCGGGAGCGGCGGACCGTTTCACGACCGTGCGCAGCGGAGTGCCGACCCGATCGGGATCGCGCGGTCGCTCGGTGGTGCGGGCGGAGATGGGGTTGCTCGAGAGCGACAGCATGGTGCTCACCGCCGGCCGCCTGATCGCAGCGCAGTCGCAGCACGTGCTGATCGAGGCGTTCGGACGCCTGGCCCGTCGTTCGAGCGGAGCACGATTGTTCATCGAGGGTGAAGGTCCGCGCCGCGAAGCTCTCGAGCGTCAGGTGCAGGACCTCGGATTGGCGGAGCGGGTCCGTTTCCTGGGAGCCCGTGACGACCTGCCCGCCCTCATGGAAGCGGCCGACGTGTTCGCGCTCACCTCCGTGCGCGAAGGGCTTTCGATTCCGCTGCTCGAAGCGATGCGAGCCGGATGCCCGGCGGTCGCCACGCGGATCGGCGGCACGCCCGAGGCGATCGCCGATGGCGAGACCGGATGGCTCGTGCCGCCGAACGATCCCGCAGCCACGGCGGATGCGCTGCTGCACATGCTGAGCGACCGGCCCAAAGCCCGCGCGTTCGCGTCGAAAGCGCGCGATCGCTGGGCGAGCGGATTCACCGCCGAACGCATGGTCACGGAAACCGAACGCTGCTACCGCGCCGAGATTTCAGCCGCCCGCGAGGCCGGAGCGCGCCGCGCGCGCGCCGGAACCTCGGGCTGGTCCGATGTCTCGGATGATCAGTGGTGAACCACCGATGGCGATGCCGACGCGAAGACGCGACCGCGCCACGAGCTTCCATTCGTCGCACGACAGGAGTTCGCACATGAGTGTCATCGCCCCCATTCTCACCGAGTCCGAAGTTCTGGAGCCTCGCGAACGGTTCGATCGATTCGTGCACTGGACGCTCGACCGCGAACTTCCGCGTTGCGCCGCATTCCTCTCAGAGGCCGAGCGCGCGCTGTTTGTGCGCGACGGGTTGCTCGTGCCGCCCGCGCGCGGCGCCGAGTGCGACCGGCACATTCGCGCCCTGTGGCGAGGTCCTGCGGGCTGGATGTCGCGCTGGATCGCCGAGCGCTCGGAGCAATTCGCGCTGCGCGGGATGTCGCCGCAGGTGCTCGACGCGGGGGCGGGATTCGGCTCGCACTCGATGCTGTTCTCAGCCATGGGTGCGGGGGTGGTCGGCACCGAGGCCGGAGCCGACCGGCTCGACACGGCCGCGCGCCGGCTCGAGTTCTACGCCGAAGACACCGGTGAGGCGCTCGATCTTCGCTATGAGCGCGCCGACCTCATGCGCCCATGGAGCCGACGCTACGACGCGATCTGGGTCGACGACGTGCTGTGGCACCTGCATCCCATGCAGGCGTTCATCGATGAGGCACGCAAACGTCTCACGCCGGGTGGTGTGCTGGTCGCGGACGTCGTCAACGGAGACCATCGCGCGAACCGCAAAGCGCTCGGATCCTACCCGCCGTGGATGCTGCGAAAGATGTTCGAGGAGCGGGGCTTCCGGGTCATCCATCATGAGTTGATGTGGGACTGGGCGAGCGGCTTCCCGGATGCGCTCTACGAGGGGCTTGCCGCTCCGCTCCAGCGCCGCCGCATGCTGGGCCGCTATCTCGGTCGCCGGCAAATGTTCGTGGTCGGGGTGTGATAGACCGGCCCCGCAAGGCCATATCTCTGCCCGGCTTGAAATAACCGGCCGTTCCACGCACGATGCGGTCCGTGGAACTCAACGCCTCCCCAGTCCAGGTGAGCATCGTCCTCGCCAGCGCGATGCTCGCGGCCGTCATCGGCCTGCTCGTGTCGCTAAGGCGGGGCCACTGGCTCACCACGCTCATCTTCTCGGCGGCCTTCCTGTCGATGGCGGCGTTTCAGGCCGGAACCCTCGGCATCCTGAACGCCGACTCGCCAGGTGCTGCCCGTACCTGGGCGATCTACCTCGCGCGGACCTCGGCGCTCGCCTCGTGGCTGTGGCTGTGCCTGAGCGTCGTGCTGGCGCGCAACGATCCGTGGAGCCTGATCCGCAGCGCAGCCGCCTACCTCACGCTCGGGCTCGCGGGGTGTGTCGGGATGAGCTTCGCCGCAGGTTCGCCGCACGTCGTCCAGCAGGTCGACGGCCTTGGCGGTGATGCGGTCATCGTGCTCGGCACGATGGGCAAGATCTACCTCACGTATCTCGTGGTGGTGCTGGTCGCCGTGCTGATGAACCTCGAGCGCATGCTGCGCGCGGCTCCCGCGAGTTCGCAGCGCCGGTTGCGTCCGATGTTCGTCGCGTTCCTGGTCGGCATTCTCGCCAACCTGCTCGTGATCTCGGGCGGCCTGCTCTACAACGGGATTCGCGTGTCGTGGCTCGTGGCGTGCGCGGCTCCGATGTTCGTTTCGGGCGTCGTCACGGCGCTGGCGCTCGCGCGCCGGCGGCTGTCGGATTTGAGCGTGCCGATGGCGCGGCCGGTGATCTACTACTCGTCGGTGTCGCTCACGCTCGCGGGCGCGTTCCTGCTCACGATGGCGGTGCTGTCGCGCGTGCTTCCGGTGCTGTCGCCCGAATGGAAGCGCATGGTGAGCCTCGCGTTCTATCTGCTCGCGGGCGGCGGCGGACTGCTGCTCACGTTCAGTCCGCGCGCCAACCGCTCGGTGAAGCGGTTCATCGACCGGAATTTCTACGCCAACCGCTACGACTATCGCCGCGAGTGGGAGCGCGTGAGCAGCTCGATCACGCCGACCGCGCGTCCCGAGGACATCTGCCGGCAGATCGAATCGCTGGTGCGGCTGGTGTTCGACGCGGAGCGGGCCGCGGTGTACATGCGCTCGGAAGCGGGCGGTCTGTTCCGCCGCCTGCACGGTCCGACGGCGATGCCGGCGACCATCGATCCCGAGAATCCACTCATCAAGCATTTCGAGCGCGAGCGCGAGCCGCTTCCGTTCCGCGAGGTGTCGCGCGATCTCGAGCTGATTCCGGTCGGCGCCGAGAACCGCGCGGCGATGACAGCGCTCGACGCCGCGGTGGTCGCCCCCCTGATGATCGGCGACGACGTGCTCGGACTTCTGTGGCTCTCGAACAAGCGCAGCGACGAAGAGTATTCGACCGAGGACGTCGACTTCCTCGCGACCATGGCGCGCCAGCTCGCGGCGGCACTCGGATTTGCGCGCCAGGCGACGTTGCTGGCCGAGGCGCGCCAGTTCGAGTCACTCGACCGGCTCTCGACCCACGTGCTGCACGACATCAAGAATCACATTTCGGGACTGTCGCTGGTGGTCGAGAATGCGCGGCGTCACCTCGCGAATCCCGAGTTCCAGCGCGATGCGCTCGCGGTCGTCGAGCGAACGGTCGCCAATCTGCGCGAGCTGATGAACCAGGTCGCGAGCGTCGTTCGCGCGCCGGACATCACGCGCCAGCCGGTCGTGATGTCGGACCTGCTCAGCGAGGCGG
The DNA here is from genome assembly GCA_031364845.1 of Candidatus Eiseniibacteriota bacterium. Classification (GTDB taxonomy): domain Bacteria; phylum Eisenbacteria; class RBG-16-71-46; order RBG-16-71-46; family RBG-16-71-46; genus JANLWX01. The sequence continues at coordinate 24,953 of JANLWX010000032.1, read as the reverse complement.
CGAGCGCGGCGGGGCTCACACTGGCCGGGCGTGACGGTATCGCGTTTCAAATGGAGTGCGGGGTCGACCAGCCGGTGGCGCTCGACCGCGCCCAGATGCTGCGCGTGGTCTCCAATCTGCTCACCAATGCGCGTGAGGCGATAGGCACCACGGGCTCGATCGAGCTGGACGCGGCACTGGAGCGCAACGGCGTTCAGTCTTCCGAAACCCTGAGCATCGTCGTGCGTGACACGGGCCTCGGAATGAGCGAGGATTTCGTGCGAACGTCCCTGTTTCGCCCGTTCTCGAGCACGAAATCGGCGGGCCTCGGTATCGGCCTCGTCCAGTGCAAGAGCATCGTGGAGGCGCACGGGGGAGGCATCACGGTGGACAGCCGTCCCGGTCAGGGGACGACGTTCACGGTACGGCTGCCAATCGCCACGCAGCCTGGAGAGAGCTCATGAGCCGCGAAAAGATCCTGATCGTCGATGACGAGGAATCGATCCGCAACCAGCTGAGCTGGGGGCTCGGAGAGGACTACGAGATCATCACCGCCGCCGACGCCGAGTCCGCGCGCCGGGTGTTGCGCACCGAGCGGCCGAGCCTCGTGACGCTCGATGTGGCGCTGGGAGGGCAGGGGCGGCCGGGTGAAGAAGGGCTCGAGCTGCTCGACGAGATCGTCGACCAGCACCCGCACACCAAGGTCATCATGGTGACGGGAAACACGCACCGCGAGAACGCACTCCTCGCCCTCAAACGTGGTGCCGTCGACTGGTACGGGAAGCCGATCGAACTCGAGGAGCTGCGCTTCATCTTGAAGCGCGCGCTCCACGTGCGGGCGATCGAGCAGGCGGAGGATCTGGTTCCCGCCGCGGGCCGCAAGCGCTATCACAAGCTGATCGGCGAGTCCGAATCCATGCAGAAGGTGTTCGCGCTCATCCAGCGCGTGGCTCCGACCGATGCGGCGGTGCTGGTGATGGGCGAGAACGGCACCGGCAAGGAACTGGTCTCGAACGCGATCCACGAGGCGAGTCCGCGGCGCAACAAGCCGTTCGTTCCGATCCACTGCGGTGCGATTCCCGAGACGCTGATCGAGAGCGAGTTGTTCGGCCACGAGCGCGGCGCGTTCACCGATGCCCACCGGATGCGTGAAGGCAAGCTCGAGTTGGCCGCGGGGGGCACGGTGTTCCTCGATGAGATCGGCGATCTTCCGCTGCACGTGCAGGTCAAGCTGCTGCGCTTCCTTCAAGATCACCGCGTCGAGCGCATCGGCGGACGCGAGTCGCAGCACGTGGATGTCCGCGTGGTCGCCGCCACCAACCGCGATCTCGTGGCCGCGATGGCGAACGGCGCGTTCCGCGAGGATCTGTTCTACCGCTTGAGCGTCGTGACGATCACAGCTCCGCCGCTGCGGGATCGCGGCGAGGATGTCGGCGTTTTGGCGGACTACTTCCTCGAGTTCTATGCCCAGCACCACAAGCGGCGCATTCGCGGCTTCACGCAATCGGCGCGGCGCGCGTTGATCGCGCACCCGTGGCCGGGCAACGTGCGCGAGCTCGAGAATCGCGTGCAGCGCGCGGTGATCCTGGCGCAGGACGCGTATCTGCGGCCCGAGGATCTCGAGCTCGGCGTCGAGCGCCCGCTGTCGTCGCGCACGCTGCAGGATGCGCGCGAGGTCGCCGAGAAGGAGACGCTGCTCGAAGCACTGGTGCGCAACGCGGGCAACATCACGCGCGCCGCGCGCGAGATCGACGTGAGCCGCCCGACGTTCCACGATCTTCTGCGCAAGCACAGCATCGACGCGACGCGTTTCCGGCGTCCGGGTTCCACGGCGGTCGAGGACGAGGCGTGATCGCGTTCCCTGCCGCGGCACCGGTCGTGCGAAGACGCGGCGGCGCACTTCAGCGCGCGTGGGCGGCGGCGCTCACGATCTGTTCCTCGCTCACCTGACATGGAAGCCACGCCTTCGTCGCCTTCGGGATACTTCCTGGCCGTGGCCGGCAACATCGGCGTCGGCAAGACCGAGCTCACGCTGCGGCTCAGCGAGGAGCTCGGCTGGCCGGCGTACTTCGAACCCGTGATCCAGAATCCCTACCTCGACGCGTTCTACGACAACATGTCGCGGTGGAGTTTCCATCTGCAGATCTATTTCCTGAGCGAGCGCTTCAAGGCGCAGGTCGACATCGGGCGCGGGAACCAGCCGTTCATCCAGGATCGAACGATCTACGAGGACGCCGAGATCTTCGCACGCACATTGCACGAACAGGGCTCGATGACCGACGTCGACTACGAGAACTACGTCGCGCTGTTCCACGTGCTGATGGGCTATCTGCGCAAGCCCGACGTGATCCTCTATCTGCGCGCGAGCCCGGCCGAGCTGATGCGGCGCATCGCCAAGCGGGGCCGCAACAGCGAGCAGACGATCACGATCGACTACATCGCGAGGCTCAACCACGCCTACGACGACTGGATGCGCCGCGCGCGCTCCCAGTACGAAGTGCTCGAGATCGACACCGACACGGTGCCTCTCCAGGGAGAGACGCCGGCGTTCCGTCAGCTGGTGCAGGAACTCAAGCGCCGCTATCCGCGCCAGTCGGAGATGCGTCTGTAGCGTTCGCTTCACGGGCGAGCGTTTCGATCACCTCGCGGCAGCGGCCGCACAACATCGCTCCATCGGTTCCGGGCTGGACATCCGCGCGGAAGGTCCAGCCCCGCTCGCACTTGTTCCATTCCGTGCGGCGCACTTCGACTTGGGGCTCGGCCGCGGTCGCATCCTCGATCACCGTGACGCCCGCGACGATCAGGAACCCCGCGAGTTCGTCCGCATAGCCGGCGAGCCGCTTCGCCACCTCCGGCGTCACGCGGAGTGTGACGTCCGCCTCGGCGGTGGTCGCGAGTTCTTTGGTGGCGCGTCGGGGCTCGATCGCCGAGTTCACCGCATCGCGGATCCCGAGCAGGAAAGTCCACGCTTCGCCGCTGTCGCCGGCTTCCGCCGGCGAAGGCCAGCGCGCGAGGTGCACACTCTCGGCTTCCGCGAGCAGCCCGGGATGCGCCTGCCACACCTCTTCCGCGGTGAAGGCGAGCGCCGGCGAGGCCGCGATCGCGAGGTCGTGCAGCGCGTGCCACAGCACGGTCTGCGCCGAGCGGCGCGCGGGATCGGAGGCGCCGAGCGTGTAGAGGCGGTCCTTCGACACATCGAGGAACACCGCCGACAGATCGACCGTGCAGATCTGGAGCAGGCCATCGAGCGCGCGGTGGAAGGTGAGCGACTCCCAGTCGCGGCCGAGTTGGCGCACACGCGCGGCGAGATGATCCGCGAACGCGCGATCGATCGCCGTGAGTTGTGCCGCGGGCAGCACGTCCAAGGGTCCGAAGTCGTTGAGGTTGCCGAGCGCGAACCGGAACGTATTGCGAACCTTGCGATAGGCCTCAGAGATCCGAGTGAGGATCTCGTCACCGACGCGCACGTCGCTGCGCCAGTCGGTGGCGAGCGCCCACCAGCGCACGACTTCGGCGCCGTACTTCTTGATCACATCGTTCGGCAGCACGACGTTGCCGAGTGACTTGTGCATCGCGCGGCCCTGCGGGTCGAGCACCCAGCCGTGCGTCATCACGTCGGTGTAGGGCGGCTTGCCGGTGAGTCCGACGCCGACCATCAGCGACGAGTTGAACCAGCCGCGATGCTGGTCCGGACCCTCGAAGTAGGCGATGCGGCCGCCGTCCTGCTCGGCACGGCGCCAGATCGCATCGAGTTCCGGGTGCATGAGGCGCGCGCCGCGATGGGTGGTTCCGGAGTCGAACCACACATCGAGAATGTCGGTCTCCTTGCGGAACGGGCCCGGCTTGCCGCACGCGGTGCACGTGAATCCCTGGGGCACGAAGTGCTCGGCCGGTCGTTCGTACCACGCATCCGAACCTTCGGCGCGGGTGACGTCGGCGGCGCGCTTCATGACGGCCGGGTCGAGCAGTGCCGCATCGCACGCTTCGCAGTAGAGCGCGGGGATGCCCACGCCCCACGCGCGCTGGCGCGAGAGGCACCAGTCGGGGCGCACGCGAACGGACTCGCGGATGCGATTGCGCGACGACGGCGGATCCCACCGCACGGCGGTCTCGATCTGCTCGAGCACCCGGTCGCGATGGCCCGCATGATCGATGATCATGAACCACTGGTCGGTGGCGCGGAAGATCACCGGCTGCCGGCAGCGCCAGCAGTGGGGGTAGGGATGCGTGAACGAACTCGCGGCCAGCAGCCGGCCGCGTTCTTTCAGCCACGCGATGATGTCGTCGTTCACCTCGAGCACGCTGCGCCCCACGAACGGCTCGGCGCCCGCCATGAACCTGCCCGCCGCATCGACCGGGCACAGCACGCCGAGTCCCGCGCGCTGGCCGACCTGGAAGTCCTCCTTGCCGTGGCCCGGGGCGGTGTGAACGAGGCCGGTGCCGTCCTCCATGCTCACGAACGGCGAGCCATCGACGACCCGCGAGTCACCGCCCCACGGTCCTTCGAAAATGGTTCCGACCAGATCGCTGCCGGGAATGCGCTCGACGACCGTGGCGTCCGCCCACAGGGCGATCGCCCTCATCGACTCCAGGCGCGGTTCCGCCACGATGAAGTGGCGTGCCCCGGCGGCGATCACGACGTACGTCGCGGCGGGGTCGACCATGAGGCCGAGGTTACGGGCAACGTCCACGGCGTCGTGGTCCATGCGATGGCGGCAAGGTCTGCGTGGCGCGTGAGCCGGCCCGTTGAATCCGTGCGCAGCGGGAACGTGACATAGATCGATGGCGACGCGTCGTCCTGATACTCGATCTCGGCCTCGGCGAGCGCCGTGCGATCGGTGGGGCACCAGTGGATCGAGCGCAGGCCGCGCTGAACGAAGCCTTTGGCCGCGAGCCCCGCGAACGTCTCGACGATCGAGGCCTCGAAGTTCGAGTCCATCGTGAGGTAGGGACGCTGCCAGTCGCCCCATACGCCGAGCCGCTCGAATTCCTCTCGCTGGATCGCCACCCACTTGGCCGCGTACTCGCGACACCGCCGCCTCAACGTGAGCCGGTCCGCATTGGGTTCGGTCGCCCGCAGTTCCTTGCCCACCTGCACTTCGATCGGCATGCCGTGATTGTCCCAGCCGGGCACGTAGGGCGAATCGTTCCCCATCAGCGAGGCGACGCGCACGGCGGCGTCCTTCCAGATCTTGTTGGCCGCGGTGCCCATGTGAAGATGGTTGTTGGAATAGGGCGGGCCGTCGTGCAGCAGCCACACCGGTGCACCCGCGCGCGCGGCGCGCAGTTTCGCGTAGAGGTCGCGTTCCTGCCACCACGCGAGACGTTCGGGCTCGCGGCGCGTGAGGTCGGCCTTCATCGAGAAATCGGTCTTCGGAAGATTCAGCGTGTCGCGATAACCCGCCACGTACGACCTCCACCTGCAGAAAAACGTGAAACCGGAAAAACAAAAACGCCCCACGGTGACGTGCACCGTTGGGGCGATCGAGATCGCGGTACCACCCAACTTTGCTCCGGTCTCGCGAACGGAGCCTCGGTGAGCCTGCGGTGGACGGCTCTTGTGCCCGGTGTCGGCGGGCGTCCGTCCGATCCTACTGCGGCGTCAGCATGTCTCGCCGGTTCGGTCGGCGGCTCGGGGGTGATCTTCGGCGTGCGTGGTGGTACCGGGCTCGCACCGTCCCCGGCTCGCTCATACCCTGCGCGCGCGTACTCGTCCCCGTCTCAGCCTTGTGGCGGGACCGTAGCACCGGGAAGCCGCGAGATTCAAGGAAGCGCTGTCTCAGGACTCGGTTTCACTCACCACGGCGAGCGACAGTCGCGACGCACTCATGTACGCGAGCAGCGTGCGAATCAGAATCCAGACTCCGAATAGTTCGAGCCCTTCTTCCAGCAGGGTGAGCAGCGCATAGCGGAACTGGCGCTTGGTGTCCTGATCGAAGTAAAAACTGGTGATCAACTCGACGACGATCGCCCCAGCAAAATAAAGTGCTCCCGAAAGCACGATACCGTTACGCGTGGGCGCGGGCAGGCGGTGGACGAACGGGATGAACGACAGCGCCACGACCAGCGCGACGATCCCGAAGGGTATCGCCCACGACATCACGATCAGGCTGTTGACCGTCTCGTGGAGACCTGCGATCTCGTCCAGGGAGAGGAACACCAGCACCGTCGCGAGTCCGCTCCACCATTTGGATTCCGCGGGCACCCTGCGGCGATGGGCGACGGCGAGCGCAAAGGCAAGAGTGGCCGCGAACAGGAGTTGCGCGCCCGAGAACCAGCTCGGCACGTTCTGCTCTTCGTCGAGATCGAACAGGGCGTGGAGTTCCACCGTCAGAAACCGCGTGTGGAACCGGTCGAATTGAAGTGCCAGGTGAAGGCACAGCAGTGCGACGATCGTCATCGCCAGCGTCGCCGGCCACCTGCCGCTCGGGATCACCTGGATGACGGGCTGGGAATTGCGGGGTGCGGACATGGGCCTCTCCGTGGCCAGTGCGGCGGCGGTCGCCGTGCGCCGCGCGACATCATGTCACAGGGGGGGCATCCCCGCACGAGGATGTGCCGGGATTGCGACGTCGACTTCTGAGCGGCCGACTTCCGTGACGCGCGTCGTGCGCTGATGCGCAGCAAAAAGAGAGCGCCGCGGACGCGCACTCTCGTGCGCACCCGCGGCGAAAACCGCCCGATCGTCTCAGTCGCGGAGTTCGCGCCACGACAACGTCGCGAACAAGCCACCGCCCTTGGAGATGTTCTGGGCGACAGCCTGGTCACTGCGCAGGATGGTCCGTTCGCTGCCCTTCTTGCCAGTCAGCTTGACCTCCTGAGCGACGACTCCGCCAAGGATCCACGCGACACCCTCGATCTCGAAGAGGCCGTTCACGTAGATCAGGCCGCGGAACGTGAAATCGCCCTTGACCTTGAAATCCCCGTTCACGTAGAGAATACCGTCGCCGTTGAATCCGCCCTTCCACTCGAACTTGCCTTTGCCGTCGTGCGGCTTTCCGCCCGGCCGGTCGACGTAGGTGAGGCCCCGCGGGTTGCCCTGTTTCTTGTCACCGTTGGGCTCACCGATGAACCCGTCGAATTCCTGCTGCGTCATGTTCAGGACGTCCCAGACACCGCCGTAGAATCCGGTCTGTTTTTCGAGCTTTGTGGGCACGCCCTGAAGGGTGCCGTCCTTCACATCGGCCTTCTTGCCCGTCCAGACTCCAGGTTTCGGAGACGATGATGTTTCCCACGCGGGAATGCGACTGCCGTCATTCCCTGTCTGGCTCGGCGTGTCCGACCGATGGTCATATCCATTTGCATTGTAGCTCTTGGTACTGATCCCTCTCTTGGCGGTCAGAGCCGACTTGAGATTGACGCCGAGCGCGCGACTGACGACCTCCGCCACCACGGTGCGCTTCGAGTTCCCATGGCGGCCGGTGGAGGTGATCTGGTAGATCGGCTGCCCCGTCAAGACTTGGACCGCAGGGTTTTTGGTCGCGTCGTACCGGTAGATCACGGTGCGCGCCGCGTTCGTCTTGTAGCCGATCGTCAACACTTCGGGTGAGCGCGTCGCCGAACTGTAGGTCAGCCAGGCCCCGGCCGGTTGGTGCGTGCCGAGCGCGATCGAGTCGGCGCCCAGCACCGGAACCGAGCCTTCGTCGGTCAGGAAGATCTGGGCGACGGCTTTGGGGTCCATCGTGTTCGGAATCTCACCCTGGCGGATACGCTCCATTGCCTCGGCGATGCCGGCGTCGGCGACATTGAGGGCGCGAGCGGCCTGAGCGTCATAACTGGCATTACGCTTCCCGACGTTGATCGACATGATGAAGGCAAGGGACATGATCGAAAGGACGATCAACACCACCAGCGCAATCACCAGCGCCATGCCGCGCTCGTTGAGCGCCGGAGACTTCACCTGAGATCGCACACTTCCTCCATTCATCGGACGAACACCACGAGGTTGCCGGTATTGGCGTTTTGTTTCTCACCCACGGCGAAGTCCAGCAGGTACGGAGTCGACGGCGTCGTGGGGTAGGTGCCGTAATCGAAGTGGTTGACCGTGATGCCGACCACCACGTGCTTGACCGTGCCGCCCGACGGATCGGAACCGGTCGCCGCAAGGTCGTCTCCGTCGGTGTAGAAGATCTGAACGCCGCCCCTGTAGTTGTTGGTGTTCTCGCGCCAGCCGACCAGGATGTCGCTGCGCCCGGTGCCGCCAAAGTCTCCGCTCGCGAGAGCCGTCACCACGCCCGGCCCGGCGCGCTCCTGGGTCAGCGTGAGCGCGACGGTCGCGCCGGATCCGGTGTTCTTCCACCACTGGATCTTGCCGGAGGTCATGCTGTTCATGGTTCCCGTGACGATGTCGATCTTCGCGTCACCATCGACGTCGAGTGCCGTAATGCTGGTGACTTCGTCACTCGCGAGGGTGTACGACGCGCGCGACGTCCAGACCCCGCTGACCAGCTCGAACACCAGCAGCTGTCCTGAGTATTCACCGGTGCGCGTGCCGACGATGAGTTCGGGAGTGGAGCTGGAATTCAGGTTTGCCAGCACCATGCCCACGATCTCACCCATGTTCGACGGCGCGCCGCCGGAGCCCGGCATCTTCTGCGCGCGTGAGAACGTCGGCGTGGTGGCATCGTTGCTCTGCCACACTTCGATGGTCCCGGTGCCGGGAACCGGAGAACGGGTGCCGACGATCAGATCGAGGCCCGCGCCTCCGACACAGTTGTATGTGCGGATGGCCTGACAGTCGCCATTGTCCGATGTCAGGTAACCCTGACTGTAAGCGGTTGGGAAGTATCCCTGGTTGCCGCTGGTACCCTGGTTGAACCATACGAACAGGTTGCCCGACGGCGTGTAGCGGGTGCCGGAGACCATGTCGAGACGACGCCGCGGCGCCGACAGATCGAGACTGTCGAGCGCGAGCGCCAGCACCCAGTAAGGGGCGCTGCGCGTGTAGCTGGCATTTCCGGCGAACAACGGTTTCTCGTCGTATTGATTGAACCACGTGAGGATGTTGTTCGCGGCGCCCGACTCGGTTCCGAGCACGATGTCGTTGTCGTTGCGCAGCGTGCCCGGCAGGCCCGTCGTCGAGTCGTTCTCCACCACGTCGCCACTCGTGAGGCTCAGCACCTTGTTCGCGCTCGCCGTGATCACCTGGAACCCGCCGATGCCGAAGTTGTTGCCGCTCACGGTCTGGTTGTTCTGCACCCAGATGTTGCCCTTGGTCAAATCACTGATCGCGTAGCCCGTGGTCGGCACGCATTCGACGGTATAGGGCTGCGTCTTCGGCGGATCGTTCGCCGGCACACGGATCATGTAGTTGCCGTTGTTGTCGGTGTACTCGAAGAGCGTGGTGACAGCGTTGGCATTGCCGTTGCCGTTGCCATTGCCGTTGCCGTTGCCGGTGCTGGCGCCGACCCAAACGTTCTTCACGCCGGGTTCGCCGGTCTGCCACACGCCGTCCCGGTTGTTGTCGACATAGACCTTGCCGGTGATGTAGCCGGAGTTCTTGGCCTTCATCCCGACGTAGATCGTGGCCGTTCCGCCGTTGTTCATCGTTGCGGTCTTCGGACTCGTCGTGGTGAAGAAGAAGGAGTCGGGAAGCGCGGTCGTGAGCGAATAGCCCCCCGCGGGGATGAACACGGAAGCATACGTGTCGCCTTCGGTCTCCCCGGCGGCCGTGGTATCACCATTGACATAGATCGCCAGGCCGGGCAGGAAGGCATCGTTTTCGTTGCCGTCCAGGTTCGCATCACCATCGAGATCGTTGTACGCGTAGACCTTGGCCCACCCACCGGCGCGCGCCGTGTCGCCGAACGACTTCGTCGTGGCGGGCGGGACCGTGATCGAGTAGGTCTGGGTTCCGTACGGCCCGTAGCCCGCAGCCGGCGTGTGGGTCACATCATAGGTTCCGGCGGGCACACTGATCACGTAGTAGCCATTCATGTCGGTGTCTTTGTTGAGATACCCACCGACTGTGACGGTGGCGCCTTCGATTCCGGTATCCGTGCCGTCCTTGACCCCGTTCTTGTTCTTGTCGTTGTAGACGTAGCCCGAAACCAGATATTCCGTGAACGAGAAGCTCGGCGTGTTGCGCAGCGAATTGGCTTCACCCAGCAAGCGGGTGTCCGAATACTGGCCGCGCCAGTCGGGGCGCCCGCTGGTGGCGGTGACCTCGACCACGACGCGCTTGATGTCCTTGAGCTGTGCCGCCGGGATGGGTCCCGACGACCAGTTCCACGGAGTCGAACTTCCCGAGAGATACACCGTGAACAAGGGCCGGATGCCGGAGCCGGGCTTGCGGACCAGCGCGATGCGCTCGGTCGTTCCGCCGTTGTTCCCGGCGACGTTGCCGGTGGAGTCGCCGTAGACCTGGCGGATCAGCACGTAGTCGTTGGGGTTCTTGGTCGCCAGCGCGTCGATGCCTTCTCCCGCTCGATCGCCGTTGTCCACCTGGCCGTCGTTGTTGGCATCGAGCGTCCAGCGGATGATCTCGGCACCCGTCCGATACTTGATCGGCGGCGCCCACGACGTCCCGTTCAGAGGCTGCGGCTTGGGATTGCCGGTCGGCTGATAGGCGAGCGGAGGCATCTTCTTCGCCGTCGTGTCAGGATACGGATTGAGGTTGCCGTAGATCAGGATCTGGAGTGAGTCGACATAGGCGATCGCTGGCTGCGGGGATGCCGAGTAGTCGGCGTCGACCCCGTAACCCGCGATGCGGATGTCCTCGACCATCATCTGGAGCGCGGTGCGGGCGGCGTTGGTCGCCTCGACGCCGTTCATGCTCGAGGTCCGGCTGCGGCCCGCGCCGACGATCAGCGTCGTGAGCACGAGCGTCACGATCGCGAGGATCGCGAGCGTGACCATCATCTCGATCAGCGTGAAGCCCGCGGAGTTTAGGCGATTGCGTCCCGATGCGTACATGGTTCAGCGCCTCACGTAGGAGATGGCGTGGGTGGATTTCGCTCCGGCACTCCACGTGACGGTGACGTCGACTTTCTTCACGTTCTCCATCGGTTCGTCGAGCATCGATACGACGTAGGAGCGCTGAAAGCCGCCGCTGATGCTCTCCGGGCTGCCCGAAGGATGCGTGCCGATGATGAGATCGACATCGCCGTACGCGAGCCCGCTCAGCCGCTCGAGCTCTTGCTGGGCGTAGTAGGTGCCTTTCGAGAACATGCGGTCGTTGCTCTGGCTCCGCATCCCGACCGGGAACAATTGGAACACCGAAAGGATTCCGATCGAGACGACGACCAGGGCGACCATGAGTTCGACGAGGCTCACGCCACGTTCGTCCATCGCCTTTACTGCTCCGGATGCCTGCGTCATTTGAACCCTCGTCATCGAAGTATGATGAGGCCGGAAGCCAGCACGCTCACCGTATCGCGTATGCCGCGCACGTCTTCGAGGATGACCATCCCGGAGTCCATGCAGCGACCGTTGCTCTTCATGCGAAATTCGTTCTGGGTGCCGGTGCCGGTGTAGTAGACGATGCCGTTCGGCAGGTTCCACTTCGGGCTGAGCACCGTTCCGTTGCGGATGTGGTAGTCGCACGACTGGTAGTCCAACGAAAAGTGAATGGTCTGCATGCTGTCGGTCGCCATCGCCTTCTGGCGGGCGAGCGTGATCTGCCCCGCGATGTTCTCGGTCGCCGATCGCAGATCGTAGGTCTGGCGGAAGCCCTTCATCGAGGGGATGCTCATGGCGATCATCGTTCCGAGAATGATCACGACGAACATCAGCTCGATGAGAGAGAATCCGGATTCGTTTGGTTTGGACATGGCATGGTCTCCACTAACGAGGTAGCAGATCGAATGCCAACCCATCGCGCCGCGAAGGAGACCTGCGTTCGCAGGGATTATCGGCAGTTACGCGCGGGCTGTTGAGGCGAGAACTCGCAGGGGATGCGAGTGTGCGGGCGTTGTGCTCGCGGGACCCGTGCAGGATGCCCGGGCCTGAGCCATGCGGCTCAACGCCGGCCGGCCTTGCGAAACCCTACGGCCGCGGGAGCGGCTTTACGGGCGCCGAGGCGAGTTCAGCGAGCTCGAAGCAGGCGTCGGCGAGGGTCGGAGTCGTGCCGCGATCGGTCTCGCCGCCGGTGCTGCGGCGGAACTTCCCTGTGGATTTCCCGAGGGCGAGGCAGGCCGGAAGCCGGATGCCGACATCGGCCAGCCGCTTCAAGTCGTGGTGCAACTCCGCCCATTCGACCGGGTGATCACGGTCGAAATCGGTGCGATCGTCGAGTACGCCGAGTTCCGACAACAGCCGCTTCGCGAGCACGACGTCGGAGGGAAGATCGCGCAGCGAGTGGCGCGCGGCGCGCGCGAGCATGCTCCACCACGTCGAGCGCTCGAGCGGCGTGGCGGTCGCGGCGTTGCGCTCGATCAGCGCCGAGGCCTCGGCCCACTCGAGGTACGGCATTGCCCTTGATGCTGAGTCCGGATGGGACGTGAGCCGCTCATGGATGAAGGCGAGCGGATCCTCGACGCCCGCGTTCTCCCAGCGCAACTCCGCATTGCGCGGGCGCCGGATCTCGAAATGAAGGTGCTCCGTGCTCGCGCGGCCGGTGCGCCCGACGCGCCCGATCGACAGCCCGGCCGGGACGATCTCGCCTTCCTTGACCGCGATCGATCCCTTCACGAGATGGGCGTAGACGCTGTAGACGAGACCGCCATCGTCGAGCCGGTGGGCGATCACCACGTGTTCGCCGTAGCCGCTCGTGGCGGAATTCGCTGCGCGGACCACCAGTCCGCTCGCGGCGGCGCGGACCGTGCCCCCTCCGCCGCGATTTCCGAGATCGGCGCCCTGGTGGGTCGCCCCACGGCGCCCACGCAGCACCGGGCGCAGCACGCGGTATCCCGCGCCACCGGATGCTTCGGGTTCGCCGAGCACTCGCGGATCACCGACCGGATACACCCATGCGCCGGACCAGCACCAGCGCTCCATCGTGTCGCCGGGATCGGCCAGCACTCCTGCGATCGGCGGCGCCTCGGCCGGACCCATCGGACGCGCGTGTGCCGCATCGACGATGCCGAGTGCGAATGCGCCCACGATTGTCCATGCGACCGCGCGCACGCATCGCGTAACGTGCGGCGTGGCCTTCAACCGGTACGTGTGCGCCGGTGCGAGGTGGTGGGGCTGGCAAGAAGCCGTGCCGGGACGGGGGGGAAGGTGTCGGAGCATCCGGGCACATTATCGGCTTTTCGTCAGCGAAGCATCACCCATCTTTGCCCGGGGCCGGAAGTGGCGCGAATCCGCGCAAAATAAACACCGGCTGGACATTGGCGCGTATCGGCGGGCGCCATTTGAGCGCGCCAGCGATCCCCGTCACGGTGAAGTTCCACACTCGTCACCCGGCGCCCCGCGAGATCGAAGATGTCGACCCACGGCTCCGATACGGCTCCCGCGGCCGATAGGACCAGCGTCTCACCCGCGCGCAGCGGGTTCGGTCCGGCGCTCAGCGAGATCGAGCGTGGAATTTCGAAAGCGAGCGGAACATCGAGCACCGCCCCCGGTTCGAGCCGGCGGCGGATCATGAATCGAGGGCGCCCATCGGGAAAGCCCGTGAAGGCCACCGTCACGACATCATGCGAGGTCGGAATCACGACCGGTTCGGCGGCTCCTCCACGCACTCCGTAGCTGAGATTGGCGCTGCGGAAATCCCAGCCATATCCGGGTCGCCACCGTTTGTAGTGGATCTCGACCGGCGTGACCCCGGGACCTTCGTAGACCAGATGAAGGCCGCCGGCGCGGTCGAGCGCGAGCCCCGGCGCCTGAAACGGCTCCGACTGGCGATCGATCACCGTGTCACGCGGGATCGGGATCCCCGTCATCGGGCGCCGTTGGTAGTGCATCTCGTAAGTGCCGGGTCCGCTGACCTGCCACACCACGTGCAGCGTTCCGTCGTGCCCGGTGACCGCGGACAGTGCGGTCTGCGAGTTGAACGGCGTGCGCGTGAGCGGGTACGCAGCCGACAGACCGGTGTCGGGATGGAATCGCGAGAACCAGATGCGCTGGGACTCGGTCCCTGCCAGCGGCCGGTCAATCCACAGGATGTGGGTGACACCGGACGCGCTCACGGTGAGTGCCGGCGACGACGGATTGCCGGTCGGTCCGACCAGCGCGCGCGGGCGTCCGAACGGCGATCGCCACGTGAAGTTCATGAACATCACCTTCGAGGGACCGGTGCCGAAGTGCTGGAACGCCAGGTAGATCATGCCGCGCGCATCGGAGCCGATCGCCGGCGCGGTGCAGCTTCCGGGAATGTCGACGAGCACGGTTTCGTCGTTCCAACGACCGCGAATACGAGTGCGCAGATACAACTTCGGCGATCCCTTGCGCGTGTCGCTCCATACGACCGCGAGGTCTCCGCCCGGCAGCAGCGTCAGCGTTGGGTCGAGTGCGGCACCGGTCGAGTTGCTGATCTGTTCGCTCCGCCATTCGCCGCGGCCCGAGTGGAGGATCACCTGCGGGCGGCCGTTCACGACTTCGTTGCGGACCAGGACACAGGTGCCGTCGTCCATCAGCACGGACGTTCGTGCCGGGCTGTAGGCGGGCAACGGGGCATACGCACCGTCCGTCCAATCCTGGATCGGAAGCCATCCCGGGGCGCGCACCTGCAGGTCCAAGCGCATGTCGTCGCCGGACCGCGTGATGTTCTCGATCGCCAGCTGGGTCACCGCGTTGTTGAAGCTGCGCAGGCTGGGGCGCGTGTTGTCGTCGATCCGCGTCTTGTTGAGCGCTCCCGGGAAAGGATCGCTGCCGTCTCCGCGATTGCGGCCGACGAACAGGTCGCTGTCGGCGTCGGCTTCGACCAGCGTCAGTGCCGGCACCGGACCGACATTCACGGAGTTCCCGGGGGTTCGCGCGCCCAGCAGCGCGTCGTTCACGTGGTAGACGATCAGGCCTTCGAACGGCAACGTGCGATCGAACTGGGTGTCGCGCTGCCGATTCTCGATCAGGAAGTGCTCCGCGTCCGCTTCGCCCTGAAACCACAGCTCGATGATCGAGCTGGATTGAAAGAGCGGGCGCAGCGTGACGGACGTGTCGCGATCCGGTCGCGAGGTCTCGTCCCATCCGAGAAACTGCATGGGCCACGCGCCGATGTGCGAGGGTGATTCGGGCGAGACCCCATTGGCGCCATAGAGCCCGGTCGCCATCAGCGACCAGTTGCCCGGCCCGGCATTCGCCGCACCGCCCATCGCCGAGGTGTCGTAGAGATCGGGCAAGCCGAGTGCATGGCCGAACTCGTGGCAGTAGACGCCGATCTGGGCGATCGGTCCGGCGCCGTTGCCCGCAAGCTCCGGCATGACCGAGAACCGATCGATCCGCACGAAGCGGTCGATCGATCCCGGAATCCGCGTGGAGGTCTTGAAGGCTTCTCCGAGCCGCCACGAACCTGCGCGCGAGGTGATCGACCACATGTCGTTGCGGTTGCCTGAATTCTCACCGCTCGGGCCGGCGTGGACCAGCCACGTCATGTCGACATAGCCGTCGTTGTCGAGGTCGAAGCGCGACCAGTCGACTCCGTTGTGGCTCAGGATCAATGCGTCCCGGAAGGCGCCGAACGCATTGCCGGGGGTTGCCGTCTGATCGAGGCCAAAGCTGTTGCCGCCATAGTACTCGCGTGTATTGGGCAGCACGATCGTTGCCACGACCTCGCCGACGACCCGCAGGCGGCCGCGCGACACCCACAGGTAGTAGTCGAACACGGACCCGCGCGGGATCGAGCGGGTGGTGTCGAACAGTGTGAGATCGAAGTCGGTCTTCCCGTAGGTCAGGGGCTCGTTCTTGAACGCCACGAGCAGGACCGGAATCCGCCATACGGTCTGAATCGCGCTGGTCGTCAGGCCTTCGGCTCGCGGCGGCAACGAGAACGCACCGGAGGCAAAGGCCTCGGCCACTTCAACGGGGATCGTGCCGGACGGCGTGGGACTCGTGGCCGTGACCGGAGCGGCATGGAACAACGACGCCGCGAGGATCAGGAACGTGACTATAGGGAAAGGTCGCAATTTCAAAGGCATGACCGAAGCCCCGGCGGATGCTCGGTTCCCGGTCGGCGGTTGCCACACTGTAGCACCTTGCGGCCGATTCCTGAACGGCAATTCCGAGGCGGAGTTGCGTGAGGTGCGCGGGGTTGTGATAGCGTGCCGCCAACGTGCTGAAGCCGAGCAGACTTCGCAAGCGGGCATGGGGATTCCTGTTCCTCGTGGCCGTATCCGGCCCCGCCGATGCGGTTCTCGCCGCGAACCTGCCGCCGTTGCGCTCCGAGCGGCCTCCGCGGTTCACGGCCGACATCGTGATCTCCCTCCACCCCGATGGACGTCCCGCACTCGCGGTCTCCATCTCGCTGCCCTACGACCAGCTCCAGTGGCTGCGGACTTCGCGGGGCTACGCGGCGGCCGCCGAGTACACCGTCGTCTTCGAGCCGCGCCGGGGTTCCGCGCAGGTGGGGGACGTGTGGGATCGCTCGCTGCTGGTGCCCGACTTCCGCTCCACGACGGCGACCGGACTCAGCAACCTCGAGCGCCGGACGTTCGACGTTCCCCCGGGGACCTATCGCGTGCGGGTCGGTGTTCGTGACCTGAACACCGAGGTCGCCTCGGTGGCCGAGGACCAACTCGACGTGCCGGACTACTCCAAGGTTCCGCTCGGACTCGCCGATCTCGAACTCGGCGTGGCCGAGCTCGGAGGTTCGTTCCGACCGGTTCCCACGCGCCGCTACGGAGTGAACGCCTCCCGCATCGCTTCGCGTGTGGCGCTGTTCGACCGCCAGCCGGGGCCGTGGCCGCGATCGTATCCGGTGCGCTACCGGATACTCGACGAATCGGGCAAGGCGGTCGCCCAGGGCACGCGAACGGTCGCGCTCGAGCAGTCGCCGCAATCGGTCGTGATCGCGCCCGACTCGGTTGCGCTGTTCCTCGGGGGCTACGTGTTCGAGGTCGAGCTGGGCGAGGGACGCTCGAAGTGGCGGGTCGAGCGCTCGTTCGAAGTCGAGGAGAGCGGTCCGCCGCGCGGGCCTGAGTTCGAGCGCATGCTGGAGCCGCTTTCGTACATCGCCGAGACGAGTGAGATCGACGCGCTTCGCAAGCTGCCGCCCGGAGGGCAGGAGGCGGGGTGGATCGAGTTCTGGCGGCGCCGCGATCCCACGCCGGACACGCCGCGCAACGAGGCGATGCTCGAGTTCTTCCGCCGGGTGCGCTACTCCGAGCGTCACTTCCAGACGATCGGTCCCGGGTGGAGGTCGGACATGGGTCGCATCTACATCAAGCACGGGGAGCCCGACCAGATCGAGAGCCGGCCCTCGAATTCCTCGGGGCCTCCGCTCGAGATCTGGTACTACAACCGGCCGTATCGCCGGTTCGTGTTCGTGGACCGCGAGGGGTTCGGGCGCTACGTGCTGCTCGGGCCGTCTTTCGAGTGAGCCGCGCACTCCCCGCGTGCGGTGTGGTGACGCTGGCCGCACTCGATCTGCGCCGGCATCCGGCGCACACGAGCGAAATGAGAAGCCAGTTGTTGCTCGGTGAAACCGTGCGCATCATCAAGACCTCGCGCAACGGGCAGTGGTGGTGGGTGCGCAACGACACCGATGGCTACGCGGGCTGGGTCCGCAACTGGGGGATCGTTCCGTGCACGGCGGCGCGAGCCCGTGCATGGCGCGCGCGCTCCCGCTGGCGCGTCGTGAGCGCGTATGCCGAGGTGCGCACCGGTCGTGGAACGGGCGCGTTGGTGAGTCCGGTAGTCTGGAACGGCCGGCTGATCGTGGGACCGGTGCGTTCGGCGCATCGTTCGGCGGAGCTTCCGGATGGGCGTCGCGGTTGGATCGCCGCGGGAGCCGTCGCGATCGGGACCAAGCCTGCGATCGGTCTCACCGAGCGCGTTCGCTCGCTGCTCGGCGTTCCTTATCTATGGGGAGGCCGAACGCCGGTCGGTCTCGACTGCTCGGCGCTGGTCCAATTGCTCATGCTGGAACAGGGAGTGACGCTCCCGCGCGATGCTCACGATCAGTATCGAGCCTCGATTCCTCTTCAGAGGGGAGAGGAGGCTGAGTTCGGGGACTTGCTGTTCTTCGGATCTCCGCGAGGCCGCCTCGCGCACGTCGGGCTGGTCCTTGGCGGGGGGTACTTCGCGCACGCTCGAGGCCGCGTGTTGATCGGCTCGATGGATGCCCGTAATCCTATGTGCGACAAGGAATTGCTCGATCAGTTCCGGGCCTGCCGGCGACCTCCGGCTACACCGCAAGGGGCCATCCGGTTCGTGCAAATTGCAAGAGAATCGCCTTGACAAGGTTTCGTGGGCTTCCCTAAGTTCCCGCCGGGCGTTCGCCAGGATCCTTCCCCGTGGAGGTGTGGTCCTGGCTTTTTACTGTGTGCTCCGGATGGAGCCATCAACGTTTGCCAACGCGAATTTTGAAGACGGCTTCGAAAGGAGGTGGGGCTCGGCAGTTTCCGCGTTGTAGGTCTCAGCCAAAAAACACGGTTGATGCTGCATCGGGGCCATCGCAGCTCTATCCCATAAAGCCTAAGGAGGCATCACGAAATGAGTTCAATCAACAAGAGTATCGTTCTCGCTGCGGCCATGCTGGCGCTACCGGTCCTGGCTTCGGCCCAGACCTCGCGCGTCGAAGGAATGGCGCTTCAGGGCGATTACATCAAGGACTACACCGGTATCTACACGTACCCGTCCGGTGTCTCGAACGTCGGAAACCTGATCTACGGTGAGCTCGGAACGACCACAGACACGCCGTCCGCGCTGCTTCTCGACCGCAGCGTCGGCGCGGTGCTGGGCAACCTGTTCGACGGCCGCTACGGCACGTGGGGCATTCACCTGCGTGAGTGGACCCCGGCGCTCGGCTCTGGCGACGTCTTCGGACAGCCGAACCCGGGCGATCTCGGTTTCGATCCGAACAACAACAGCAACGAGTCGTTCGACCTGATGTGGGGCCAGAAGATGGGCACGACGTCGGTCGGTCTGCGCCTCAACCGGTCGTACTTCAAGCTCGAAGACGCGCTCCCCGGTGTGACGACGACGCTCAAGTTCGACGTCCCCGCGGCGCTCGTGAACGGCGATCCGAATCTTTCGCGCAATGTGCTGGGCTTCGGCGGTGGTGTCGGCTTCGAAATGAATCCGAACACGAACGTCGAGCTCGCGCTGCTGTACCAGAGCCGCGATTTCGAGAATTCGGTCACCGGCGGCACGCGTGAGGAAGAGGACAACACGTCCAACTGGATGGTGGCGGGCCGTGCCTTCTGGCAGTGGCAGCCGAACGTCGTGGTCACGCCGGTCGTCAAGTTCTACCGGTTCGACCTCTCGACCAAGTCCACCCCGACGGGCGGCAACAGCACCACGTTCCAGAATTCGCTGAACGGCTGGCAGGCCGGTGTTGCGGGCAACTGGACGATCGGCTCGAACGACCTGTTCGTGCTCGGCGTCACGTTCGCCCAGAACGAGCTCGAGCAGCAGTACGACGTGCTGGGTGTCGGTGCCGGAGTGACGGGTGCCGGATTCCCGGTCGGCGATTCGCTCAAGGTGACGGAGCAGCTGACGCCGCAGGTGTTCGCGGCGCTCGAGACGCACGTCAACAACTGGCTGACCTTCCGCATGGGTGCCAACAAGGGCGCCTACCAGAAGGTCCAGGTCACGGACCTCGGTGCCGGTGGCCGGGAAGTCAACCTCAACCAGTCCTCGTTCAACATGAACATCGGCGCGGGTGTGAAGCTCGGCACGCTGCAGCTGGATGCCGTGGTGAACAACCTGTTCCCGCAGACGCTGGGCGGCTGGTTCAGCAACAACCCGTCCGGCTTCATCGCGTTCCCGAAGGTCACCGCGACGTACGCGTTCTGATCCCAGGGTTTCTACGGACACGGCGGGGGAGCCTTCGGGTTCCTCCGCCGTTTCGTTTTGGCGCCCGCGTGCCCTCGAGAATCGTTCGCGAGTCCCGAAGCCGCGAATCCCCGCGCCAAACGCCGTCGATAACGTTGCCGCGTTGGTTGTCCTCAGCTTGACACCCTGTATCAGGATGCCTAACTTTCATTCGCAGAGGTTCCAGATGGCCCCCAAAGTCCAGGCCGGCATCCCTGTGCAGTTGCTTGATCGACCGGAGGAATCGAGGAGGCGCGTCGTGAATAACATGCAGTCCCGACACGGTATTCCATCCCCCGCAACTTCATCATTGCGTTACTCCCTTCGGTGGCCATCGCACCGGGGCGGAATGTGGGTCGCGAAAGGAGATGAACCGATGCGTCGCTTCATGTTTGGAATCGCGGCTCTCGTGGCGGGGGCGGCACTGGCCACCCTGCTTGCGAGTCCTCTTCACGCCGGAACCACCGGGAAGCTCACCGGCAAGGTCGTGAACGAGAAGAAAGAGCCGATGCCGGGCGTCAACGTGCGTGTCGAAGGCCAGCGCCTTGGCGCGGTGACGGACGACCAGGGCAACTACTTCATCATCGGGATTCCGGGCGGCGTCTACGTGGTCCGTGCCAATCTCATGGGCTACGGTCCCTATGCTGCCCAGAACGTGACCATCAATCCCGACTTCTCGACCACCCTCGACATCACGCTCAAGACCGAGGCGATCCAGCAGACCGAAGTGATCGTCGACGCCGATCGTCCGCTGCTGCAGAAGGACGCCACCGGCACCACGCGCTTCCTGAGCCAGGACGACATCCAGAAGATGCCGACGCGCGGCTATCGCGATGCCGCCGCTCAGCAGACCGGCGTCGTCAACTTCCAGCGCAACATCGACACCGAGGCTCAGAACTCGCCGACGCTCATCATCCGCGGCGGACGCCCCAACGAGACCGCCTACTTCGTCGACGGGTTCTCGCAGCAGGATCCGCTCACCGGAACCTCGAGCACCTCGATCAGCAACAACTCGATCGAGGAAGTGGTCGTGATGACCGGCGGATTCAACGCCGAATACGGCCGCATCATGTCGGGGGCGGTGAACGTCATCACCCGCGAGGGGACCGAGAAGTACTTCGGCTCGATCGAGGCGATCTCCGACGTGTTCTCGGGTGACTGGATCAAGGCTGCGCGCAAGGACTACAACGTGTACGACGCGTCGATCGGCGGACCCGTGATTCCGGGCAGCGACCGGCTGACGTTCTACATCTCCGGCGAGCGGCGCTGGCAGCGTGACCGGGCGCCGGCGTTCATGCCGGACGCCTTCAAGCAGCAGCTCGAGGCACTCGAACTCGACTCCGATGTGAAGCCGCAGAACAGCTCGTCGGGATTCACGCTCCACGGCAAGTTCGCCTGGCAGATCGGCGACAACGACCAGCTCAAGTTCGGCGGACTCGGATCCCAGGAGGACTGGCGGCAGTACTCGCACGCCTATCTGTTCAACCTCGATCACGCGCCCCGCTACGAGGACCGCAATCAGAACTACTTTGCGACCTTGAACCACCTGTTCAGCACGAAGACGTTCGCGACGCTGGGTGTGAACTACTTCGAGACGCTGCGCAAGCGCGGCGATGGCGTCGCCTTCGACCGCGTTGGCGACTACTACGTCGATGGCGGCAATCCGCTGTTCGACCAGGACATCCCGTTGTTCTTCGACGAAGGTCACGTGTTCGACGACTATCTGCAGCGCCGCTCGTCCTACTACGGCGTCCAGGGCAACGTGTCGTCGCAGCTGAACTCGTACCATCAGCTGAAGGCCGGCGCGGACTTCCAGTACCACACGCTGCGGCTGTTCAATCACTACTTTCCGACCAACCTCGGCGGCACGCGTCCCGACATCACCAACTGGGATGGATATGGCTACGATCTCGTCCAGGGTTCGGACGGGGTGTTCCGGATCGAGGAAGTCGACAGCGGCAACGACGGTCCGAAGCACCCGAAGACCTGGTCGGTGTTCGCGCAGGACAAGTACGAGCGCGCGGGCGTGATCGTGAACGGCGGGCTGCGCTTCGACCACATCAACGTCGACACGCCGGCGTTGCTGAGCGAGCGCTTCCCGCTCGGCGATCCCGATGCGGTCGGCAACATCTCGGACTCGCTCGAGACGCAGGATCTGGAGACCAACAAGTCCTACGCGCGTCTCTCGCCGCGGCTCGGGATCGCGTTCCCGGTCGACGAGAAGACCGTGCTGCGGTTCAACTACGGCCAGTTCTACCAGCAGCCGAATCTTCAAGACCTCTACGTCTCGTATCGCTTCCTCCAGTACAAGGTCCGTACCGGCGGCTACTTCGTCGGATTCGGCAATCCGAACCTGCGTCCCGAGCGCACGACCGCGTATGAAGTCGGCGTGCAGCGGGCGATCGGCGACCGGGTGCGTCTCGATGCGACCGCGTACTACAAGGACGTGAAGGACCTGGTCGAGATCACGAACATCGCGTCCCAGCCGAAGAGCTTCTCGTCGTATCGCAACCGCGACTTCGCGACGATCAAGGGGCTCGACGTCGGTCTCTCGATGCGGACGATCAATCACATCTCGGGCAGCGTGTCCTACAGCCTCTCGTACGCACAGGGCACCGGGTCGGTGTCCAACACGCAGCGCAACATCGCGTGGGTCGGAACCGAGACTCCGAAGCAGACCGTGCCGCTCGACTTCGACCAGCGCCACAAGATCTCGCTGAATCTCGACTATCGCCTCGGCCGCGGCGAAGGTCCGCTGGTCGCGGGTCTGCGCCTGCTCGAGGACTTCGGGATCAACGGCCTGTTCAACGTCGCGAGCGGAACTCCGTACACGCCGACCAAGGTGTACAACGAGGTGACGCTGGCGGCCGTGAGCTCGGAGCCGAGCGCTCCGCTGAACTCGCGCTCGGGACCGTGGACCGTGAACCTGGACCTCAAGGCGTCACGAGGTTTCGCGCTCGCGGGGCTCCGGATGGAAGGCTTCATCTGGGGACTCAACGTGTTCGACAACAAGAATCCGCTCACGGTGTACACGTCGACCGGCACGCCGGTGTCGACGAACTTCCTCAACACCGACGATGGTGCGGCCTACCTCGCGGGCACCGGTGCGAACGGCGCCCGGTTGTACGACCTGGCGACTAGCAATCCGAACCTTTACGCAAATCCGCGCCTGATCCGCTTCGGGCTGCGGGCGAACTTCTAGGACGACGACCATGGCGAGGAGGCCAGGGATGAAATCGCGCATGTACGGGCTTGCGCTCGTTGCCGTCGCACTCGGAACCTGGGGTGCGTCGGCAATGGCCGCCCCCGCGCCCGGCAGCACGATTGCCGCGGCGCCGCATTGGGTCACGAAACCGCCGGCGCGCCGCACTCAGCTTCAACGTGAGACGCGCACGACGGTGTTCAACCAGTCACGCCGCATCGACGTCAACAACATCAACATGTTCGTCACGAACTACGGCACGTTCGCGAACGACATCGAGAACAACGGCAACTCCGGCCTGTTCTTCCCGAAGGGCACGATCAAGACCGCCGTCTACCAGTCAGGACCATGGCTGGTGGGGAAAGTGAACGGCGAAGTGCGCGCCGCGATCGGCGAGTACAGCCAGGAATACGAGCCGGGCCCCATGATTGGGCTCACGCCGGACAATCCTTCCGATCCGCGCCACACTGTGTACAAGGTGGTGCGCTACGCGGGAAGTCCTTCCGACACCGATCACGTCGAGCGTGATCCGGCTGCGACCGCCCGCGATCGCACGCTCGATCCGATCGCGCATCATTCTTGGAGCGAGTACGTGAATGGCGCGGGTCCGAGTGGTGCGCCGATTCGCGAGTACCGATTCCCGACCGGTGCTCCCGGAGATTCGGTGACCGTGCTCGGTCCGGACATGAAAGGCGACCAGATGCTGTGGTCGGTCTACAACGACGCCAATCCGAATGCCCACAACAACCGGGCGGGCAACTCGGCGCCGCTCGGGGTCGAGGTTCAGCAGACGACCTTTGGGTTCGACCGCCAGGGCGCGCTCGGAAACACCATCTTCCTGGAATTCAAGATCATCAACAAAGGCGGCGCGGCGATCGAAAGCCTCTACATCAATCTGTGGTCCGATCCCGACTTGGGCGGCGCCGGCGACGATCTCGTGGGCTGCGACACGACGCTCTCGCTGGGCTACGTCTACAACGCCACCAACACCGACCAGCTGTACGCCGACCGGCCTCCGGCCGTCGGCTACGACTTCTTCCAGGGACCGAGTGTCGGCGGCAACACGCTGCCGCTCACCGCGTTCATCTACTACATCAATGGCACCGACCCGCAGTCGGCGGATCAGAGTTTCAATTACATGAAGGGCCTGCAGCGGGACGGCGAACCATTCACCGACCCGGACGGAAATCCGACCAAGTTCTACGGCTCGGGAGATCCGGTCGCCGGGACCGGTTACCTCGACACGAATCCCTCGGACCGGCGCTTCATGCTGATCTCTGGACCGTTCTCGATGGCGGCGGGTGACACGCAGACGATCGTCGGCGCAATCATCATCGCACAGGGTGGCGACCGGTTGTCGTCGGTCACCGGCCTCAAGTTCTTCGACGTGAAGGCCCAGACGGCGTTCGACATCGACTTCGCGCTGCCGCCGCCTCCTCCGCAGCCGCGCGTCACCTACAGCACCGGTCACAATCAGGTGAATCTGCTGTGGGACTCGGGCTCGCGCTTCAACTACACGCCGGCCCCGGGCTGGGAGTTCGAGGGCTACGTCGTCTATCAGGGCGCTTCGATTTCGGGCCCCTGGAAGCGGCTCAAGGTGTTCGATGTCGTCAACGGCATCAAGGACGTGCGTGACACGGTGTTCGACGTGAACACGGGGCTCATCGTCAACGACACGCCGACGGCGTTCGGTGGTGACAACGGCGTTCAGTACACCTACAGCACCGATCAGGACGCGATCCGCGGCGGCAAACTGAAGGACGGCATGACCTACTACTTCGCCGTCACCGCGTACTCGGTCAACGAGAACCCGCCGCAGGGGCTCGAGAAGGTGCTGGAGACCTCGTTCCAGCCGATCGCGGTGATCATCCAGCGCCCCGCACTGGGGACCGACATCGGTGCGGCTCAGGTGAACGGATCC
>JANLWX010000112.1:0-23580 GCA_031364845.1 Candidatus Eiseniibacteriota bacterium | reverse complement strand
GTGAGCTTGCCGCGAATGCCGAGGTTCGCATACAGCACGGAGCCCTGAACATCGGCGATGCGCTGCGCGAGCCGGTTGGCCCAGCCATGATAGCCACCGCGCGCATCGGGATCGTCGAGACCTTCGGTCGAGCTGTCTCCGATCGCGACGTAGCGCTCGTAGCGCGGAGAACCGGTCACCGCGTCACCCCCTCGCACCGCAAGCTCAGTGCGCGATCGCGATCCGCCGCGTGACGTGCCGGCCCTGTGCGTCGAGACTCAGGAAGTAAATGCCCGGGGCGAGCCGGCGGCCCGAGCGATCGACCGGATCCCATACCATCGCGTTGTCGCCGGCCGTGAGCGGCCCCGAATGCGGATGCGCAACCAGGCGGCCGCCGGAATCGTAGAGGCGCAGCTCGGCGTGGGCGGCTTCCGGCATCGTAAGGCGGAGGCTCGCGCGGCCGGTCACGGGATGCGGAGCAGGCGCCGACAGCGCGAGTGACGCCGGCATGGCAGGATCTGAAACCGCCTGCGAAAATGGGAACGGACTGATCAGAAGATCGTCGACGAAGATGTGCTGAAAACCCGAGTAGTTGTAGATGTCGATGGCGTAGGTGCCGGAGATCCCCTGAAGTTCGATCTGTGCATCGGTCGCCTCGATGGTCCACGCGGCAGGCTCGGATTGCGCTTCGGGCCACACCTTCGCGCGCAGCAGCGTGTTCGCGGCATCGACCTGCGAGACTCGATAGCGCAGCCGGTAGCGCGTACCGTTCTGCAGTCCGCCCGCCACCGGATTGTTGCCCCACGCGAACTGCGTCTCGACGCCGTCGATCTCGCGCCACAATCCGAGATCCTCGGGCCAATACCACGCGCCCTTGAGAAACAGTGCGTAACCCTGCCCATGCGGCAGATACTCGCGCAGGGTTCCTCCGTTCTGGCGAACGTAGAAGCCGATGCCCTGATTCGCGACGTCTTCGAACTCGAACGTCGCCGTCACCTCGACGTCGGGCTGCGGGAACACCGGCAGCAGCATGCGCGCGACATACGCGGGGTCGCCGTTCAGCCGCGCGCGCCCGTTCTGAAGATCCTTCACCGTGACGTGCGAGGAGCCTTGAATCCAGGGCGATGGCCACGGAGCGCCGTTGGCGCCGTTGAAGTTTTCGAAATACACGAGGTCCGCGCGGGCGACGCAGGTGAATCCGGCTTGCAGAGCCATCCCGGCGGCAATGATCGCGATCACGCGACGCATCATGACGTGCTCCCTCCCCTCACGATCACCCAGCGTGGCGATCGGACGAGTGGCAGCATAGCGCATCGGGATCGCTCGAACTTAGAAGCGCTCGACGCTACTCCAGAATCACGAACCGGCCCCGATGCTCGCCGGCCGAGCTTTCGATCCGATAGAAGAAGATTCCGGGTCCGAGCTTCTGGCCGTGATCGTTACGGGCGTCGAGCTGGAACTCATGCGTGCCGGCGGCACTGTTGGGCCCGTCGAACACACGCCGCACTCGCCGTCCGTGCAGATCGTAGACTTCGATCCGCAGCGGTCCCGGGCGCGCGAGCGTGAATCCGAGCATGGCGCGCTGGCGGAACGGATTCGGGAACACCGTGGGTGCGGCGTACGCGATCCCGTGATCCTCCTCTTCGACCGCCGCAGTCGCAACGCCCGACTGCGCGAGCGGACGGATCGTGACGTCATCGATCTGGAACGTCGTGCCCGCGGCGTCCGGATCGCACAGCACCTGGAAGTCGAGCGTCGCACCCGCGGCACCGGTCACGTGGTCGACGCGGATCTGGCGCCACTCGGGTGTCAGCTCGATCGGTGAGGAGATCGTCGAGTTGCCGACTTTGACCGCGCCGAGGTACTCGCGCACGCGCAGCGTCGCGGCACCGGTTCCGTTGGCACCGCGCACCCAGGCCGCGAAGCGATACGGAACGCCCGCTGCCGGAGTGGTGCGGATCCAGTTGGGCGCGTCGTTGAAACCGTACTCCGACGTCGAGTCCGGCTGGTGCACCGAGATCGACCAATCGCCGAGCCGCCCCGGCTCGACGCGCTCGAACGAAGCGCTGTCGTAGGCGCGCCATCCGAACACCGGATCCTCGAACGATCCGTTGGGAACGATCGATGGATTCGTCTCGAGCGGAAGCACCGTGATCTTGGTGGTGCGCGACTGGTCGAGCACGCTGACGGCATCGAACGTGACCTTGAAATCCCAGTTCGCGTCCTCAGGCTGCGGAGTCCAGCGGAACACTCCGCGCATGTTTCCGGGATCGACCGTGAACGTCGCGTCGTGGTGCATCGGCAGCTCCGAGAGATTGGCGGTGAGCGCGGTGATGGGCGCTCCGCTCGGATCGGCGGTGGTGACGACGATCTCGACCGTCTCTCCCGCCGTCGCATCGATCTTGCGGACGGATTCGATCTCGGGCTCGCTGCCGGTCAGCACGACTTCGGCATCATCGACGAGGAGCACCTCGTCGCCCGATCCCACGCCGCGGCAGATGAGCTGGAAGTCGATCGTCGAACCCACGGCGCGGCTCGTCACGCGGCTCGAGACCTGGTGCCATTGCTCGGTGGTCGGAATCCACGGCGAGGAAGCAGTCTGAATGCGCACGCGATCGGCGTACTCGCGCGCACGCAGCTGGAGCACGAATCCGGGACCCGGAGAGCGCACCCACGCCGAGAAGCGGTACGTGCGGTTGGAGTCCGGGGTCGCGACCACCAGGTTCGGCGTGTCGTTGATGCCGAACTCACCTGCCACGCCGGGCCCGGTCACCTCGAGCGCATGGGATCCCTCGTGCGCCTCGGCGACCTGCGTGAGCGTGGCGCCGCCGACCGGTCCCCACTCCGCGATCGAAGTCTCGAACGACGGATCGTTCACGAGATTGGGTCCGTTGTGCGACGGCTGCCAGCGCACCTTGTTGCGGAACGCGACCGACTCGATCACCGGGTCGTAGTTCAGCTCGGCCGGCTGGAACAGCTGGATCTCGCGCAGCGTGAGCGTCACGGGCTCGTTGCATCCTTCGCAGCTCGGCGTACCCACGGTGCGGGTGCGCGGGATCTTGATCTTGAAGGCGTAGTACTCCTTGCCCGGCGTCAGCGGTCCGCGACTGTCGTAGGGAACCGCGCACTGCATGCGCACGCGCACCGAGTTCGGTCCATGCTGGCCGATCTCGTAGACGTATCCGCCCACCGCGCGGCCCGCCATGAAGTCTTCGCACGCCACGTATCCATCGGTGAAATTGAAATCGACGCTGAAGCCGGATCCGCGGCACTGGCTGGTGCCGAACTTCCACCAGTCGGGCAGTTCGGTGGCCTTCGATTCGATGCGCAGTTCGGCGGAGGCACCGACGAACTCGGTCACGCGCGAGGGCGCGACGAACGAACCCACGAGCGTGAAGCGGCTGCCTTCGTTGCTGTTGCAGACGAACGTCTTGTCCTCTTCGCCGAACTCGCCGCAATCGCTCCACCCCAGGTTGAGTCCGCCGACGAGTGTCTGAACCTTGAGGATGAACGACTCACTGGAGATCGCCTGACCTCCGGGGCCCAGCACGCGGATCGGGCCGTCGGTCGCCGTGGGCGGAACCGTCGCGATGATCAACGTGTCCGAACTCGCCACGAAGCTCGCGTTGGCATCACCCTGGAATCGAACCGCCGTGGCATTCGCGAAATTCTGACCAAGGATCGTGATCTGCTCGCCCACTCCCGCCGTTAGCGGCGCGAATGCCGTGATGCGCGGAGGGACGTTGAAGGGCGTCGTGCTCACCGCGACGCCGCCCGGAGTCGTGATGCGGATCGGGCCGCTGCGCGCGCCCTCGGGCACGATCGCACGCAGAAGGTTGTCGGTCGTCGCCGTGAACGAGATGGCCGGAACTCCGCCGAACTGAACCGCGGTGGTTCCCGACAGGCGAATACCCGCGATCGCGACGTTGGTCCCGGGAGAACCGGTCGAAGGCGTGAACGACTCGATGATCGGGGCGTCCAGTGGGTTGCCGGGGGTGAAGTCGGTTTCGGACTTTCGCGTCCCGGCGGGGTTCGACACGCTGATCGGCCCTGCGCCGGTGCTCATCGGGACGACCGCCAGGATCAGTGAGTCCGACAAGAGGGTGAACGCCGCATTCCTCACCCTGGTGGGGGTTCCGGGCAGCGTGGCGAACAGGACCGCCGAGGTCCGGGTGAAGTTGAAGCCGACGATCGTCACGATATGTCCGGCAGGCGCCTGGCCCGGCGAAAACGACACGATAGTCGGAGGCACGATGAACAGGCTCTCACTGCGCGCGGAGCCGTAACGGGTCTTCACGAAAATCGGCGCCGTCCGCGGATCCTGAGGCACGGTCGCACGGACCAGACGGTCGTTGACGAACTCGAACGACGAGGCCGGCCTCGTCCCGAAACGCACGCCGGTGGTGCCGCTCAGATTCTCACCCTCGATCTCGACCACCATGCCCGTGACGCCGGCAAGCGGCGAGATGGACAGGACCCTCGGAAGCGGCCCCGGCGTTCCCTGCCACAGCGCCGAGTTCCGCTCGAACGTCGCGGTGATCACCGGGTCGTTGGCAGCACTGGGACTCTGCAGCAGCTGGATCTGGTTCAGAACCAGCCGCACTGGCGTGTCACAGCCTTCGCAGCTCGTGGTTCGCGCCGGCAGGAGGTTCACCTTGAAGCCGTAGTACTCCTTGCGCGGATCGACGGGTGCGGACGCGTTCATCGCTCCATGCACGGTCAAGCGCGCGCTGTTGGCCCCGTAAAAGTTCAGGTCGTAGCCGATGATCCCGCTCGTACGACCGGCCCACACGTCGTTGCAGGCACCCGGGGTCCCCCTGAAGTCGAACGACAGGTCGAGCCCGGAACCCTCGCGGCACTGCGTCGCGCCGTGCTTCCACCAATCCGGGAGTGCGGTGGCGAAGATCCCGATCTCGGCGGTCAAACCGGTCAGCTGGTCGACACCCGAAGGCGGAGCGAACGATCCCACCAGAGAGAATCCGGGTCCGGAGTTGCGATTGCACACGAACGTCTTGATCTCGGTCCCCGCGCGGCCGCAGTCGTCCCATGAGAGATTGAGCGCTCCCATCACCGAGCCGACCTGGAACGGCGTTGGCGAGATCCCCGTGGCGGCGGCGTTGATGACGGAAATCTGACTCGTGGTGGCGCCGCTGGGAACGGTTGCCCGCAGCTCGTTGTCCGACAGCACTTGATAGACCGCATCGAGGCTTCCGAATCTCACGGCCGAGGCATTCTGGAAGTTGTACCCGCGCACCACGACTTCCGTGCCCACGGGCGCCTGGCGTGGCAGGAAGGTTTCGACGACCGGGGCGACGATAAATGTGCCGGCACCCGTCGCGTCACCGAACGGCGTGCTGACGGTGATCAGCCCGCTGTGCGCTCCCGCGGGAACGATGGTCCGCACGGAAGTGTTGGAAACCACCGTGAACGAGGTCGAGAGTCCGCCGAACCGAACCGCGGAAGTGGCGTCGAAGTGCAGGCCAGTGATCGTGACCTCGGTGCCCGGCGCGCCCGCGGCCGGCGCGAAGCTCGACACCTGCGGCAGGTCTCCCGCCGGCGCCTGCCAGTGCGCGACCGTGCTCACGAGCGGTGCGGTGATCGTCGGATCGTTACGAAGGTCGAGCGGCTGGAACAGCTGGATGCTGTTGAGGCGCAGCGTCACCGGAGTCGCACAACCCGCGCACTCGTTCACACGATCAGGAACCAGCAGCAATTTGAACGCGTAATACTCATTCGATGGACTCACGGGCCCGCGCTTGTCGTAGGGCACGGCACTCTGGACGATCAGCCTCGCGGTATTCGTGCCGAAGCCGCCGAGCTGATAGAGAAAGCCACCGACGGCCTCGCGGTCATAGAAGTCTGTGCACGCGCCGTCGTCGTATCGGAATTCCGTGTTCAGGCTCGCGCTGCGACAACCGAACTCTCCGAGCGCCCACCAGTTGGGCAGGTTCTTCGAGGTCACGCGAATGATGGACGACGTGCCGAGGAATTCGTTCACGCCCGCGGGCGGACGGAACGAGCCGACCAGCGTCAGCGGCTCCACCGAGCCCGAATTGCACGCGAAGGTCTTGAGCTCGGTGCCTTCGGCGCCGCATTCGTCCCACGAGAGGTTGATGCCTTCGGCGGCGGCAGGCCGCGCGAGAGGAATCGAGAACAGCGCAGCGATCAGGACCAGGACGGTGTTGCGGCGGAACGAGCGGATCGACGGCCACATGTGCAGCCTCTAGAGGTCAGGGAACGGTTGTTGGCATTCCATCCCGGCTAAGGATGGCCGGGACCACCAAGGCAATTCGAATGCCGCCCTGTCCATTAGGGCGCTCGTGAGTGCTCTAATGCTAGCGGCGGAGCATCCTGCGAACAATGAATTTGGGTCGTATCGGACCGCGGAGAGTGTGAAAGGTGCGAAAGCGTCGGCAGGGACAACGGTCCAGCGCCCACGAACCGGCCAATGATGTGGTTTAGCGGTCGTTTGTTTAGTGGGAATGTGTAAGCTATCGCGTCGGTTGCGGCGAAACCCCTGGACATCGAGTTCCTGAGGGCTACCCTTTTCTCGTAGGCGCCGGCAGTTGCCGGCCCGCGACCTCTACCGCGGAGAGAACCCATGAATACCCCCGCCATCTCGCTCGCCTTGCGAGTTCGAAGCACAGCCTTCGCCCTGATGCTCAGCGTCGCGATGTGCGGCACTGCGATCGCGGCCGGAATAAATCTCTCGTGGGACGATTGCGGGACGTACGGAGTCGAGAACAAGAACTTCGCGTGCAACCTGAATACCGGAGCCCCCGCGGTCATGATCGGCTCGTTCGTCGCGCCACCCGGCGTCAATGAATTCCTGGGAGTTTCGACGAGGCTCACGATCACGACCCTCGGGGACGTCCC
Organism: Candidatus Eiseniibacteriota bacterium; assembly: GCA_031364845.1. Taxonomy (GTDB): domain Bacteria; phylum Eisenbacteria; class RBG-16-71-46; order RBG-16-71-46; family RBG-16-71-46; genus JANLWX01. The sequence continues at coordinate 16,725 of JANLWX010000112.1, read as the reverse complement.
CGACTGGTGGAAGCACGGAACCGGTTTCTGCCGTGGCAGCAATGCGATCCCGGTTAGTTTTGATTTCACTTCGGGCCCCTTCAACTGCTCGGATTTTTATGCAGGGCAGGCGGCGGGCGGCTACGCGTACGATGTGGCGTTCGGCGGACCTGACAAGGCACGACTCCGCATTCAGGCGGCAATTCCGTACGACAGCCGCAGTCCCATCGACGACACCTCCGAATGGTATGCGTTCAAGGTGAGCCTCTTGCGCTCGAAGTCGACCGGCGCCGGGAGCTGTGCGGGATGTTCCGTTCCCGCAACGATCGCGCTGGATGAGATTCAATTGTTCCAGCCTCTGGAAGCCAACTTCGATCCGATCATCACCCAACCGCTCAATCGCACGTTCATCACGTGGCAAGGTGGGGTGGAAAGTGCCCCTCGAATTCTTTCCTTCAACCCCGCGGCCGGGGCTCCAGGCACTCCGGTCACTCTGAAGGGTTTGAAGTTCACCGGAACTTCGAGCGTGAATTTCGGCCCGGCGAGCGCCGCATTCACGGTGACCTCCGACACCACGATCAGCGCGTCGGTTCCCGCGGGCGCCGTCACCTCCCAGATCACGGTGGCTCATCCCATCGCCACGGTTGCAAGCGACAGTCTGTTCATCGTAGCGCCCCGGATCGAAGTGCTCGCCCCGAATCAAGCTCCGATCGGCCACACCATCACGATCGTCGGAGTCAACTTCCTGCGCACCTCGAGTGTGACCTTCAACGGTGCGCCCGCATCGTTCGCGGTCCAATCGAACGAAGCGATCGCAGCGACCGTTCCTGCAGGAGCGACGAACGGTCCGATTACCGTGACCAATCCCGGCGGCTCCAACGCGTCGCAGCCGTTCACCATCGGCCCATTGCCGCCGGCCCCGCAAATCACGAGTTTCACTCCGACGGCGGGCGCACCGGGCGTACTGGTCACGATTCGCGGCATCGCGCTCACCAATCCGTCGAGCGTCACGTTCGGCGGAGTCAACGCAACCTTCAACGCCATCTCGGACACGGCGATCGTGGCGACGGTTCCGGCGGATGCCCTCACGGGCACGATTCGGGTCGTGACTCTCACAGGACCCGCAACGAGCAGCAACTCGTTCATCGTGGCGCCCCGCATCACCTCATTCAATCCGTCGCCCTCGCCTGTGAACTCGATCATCACCATCGTCGGAACGAACTTCACGGGCGTCACGGATGTCCGCTTCAACGGAACGTCAGCGACATTCGTCGTACAGTCGAACACCGTGGTGAGTGCTCTGGTTCCGCCCTCTGCCACCAGCGGCACCTTGACCGTCACGAATCCCGGAGGCTCGGCCGTGAGTTATGTCCCGTTCACGGTAGGGTTGCCGCCGGGACCAGGCATCAACCTTTCATGGGACGATTGCGGGACTGCGGGCATCCAGACGAAGACGTTCGCGTGCGACAGCAGCTCCGGTCAGCCGTTCGTGCTCTATGGATCATTCCGGCCACCTGGGGGCGTCAACGAATACTTGGGCATGTCAGCGCAGGTGGATATCAATTCCAATTCGCCGACGCTGCCCGACTGGTGGAAACACGGGAGCACCGCCTGCCGCGGGACCAGTGGGCTCTCGGCCCAATTCGACTTTCTTTCGGGTCCCACTTCATGTACGGACTTCTTTGTCGGCCAGGCCTTCGGAGGCTTTGCGTACGACATTGGCTTTGGAAACGCCCATCGTGCGCGACTTCGAATGCAGGCGGCCGTTCCAGCGGATAGTCGCGGCCCCATCAATCCGACGCTCGAATACTATGCGTTCAAGATCGCAATCACGCGAAATCGAACGACAGGCGCCCAGAGTTGCGCCGGTTGCGATGAGCCTATGTGCGTCGTGCTCAACGAAGTCGGGCTGTTCCAGCCTTTTCTAGTTGGATACGACCCACAGATCCTGAATCCGCTCGACCGGAATTTCGTCACGTGGCAGGCGCAACTGGCGGGCTGCCCCATCACCGTCGCGACCTTCGCCGAGGCCGCGTCGATCGAGTCCGATGCCGGAAGCGTTCGGGTCCGTTGGAACATGGGCGAGACCGAATCCGCGCGCATCTACCGGCGTGAAGGAGTCCACACCTGGCAGTACCTCGCGACCGCGATGGCCGACGGATCGCATCGAATCGTGTACGAAGATCGTGATGTCGTCGCCGGTGCGAGCTACTCGTATCGCCTCGGGATCATGGGACCGGGCGGCGAGATCTTTGCGGGCGAGACTTCGATCACGCTTGCCGGCCCGACGGCTCTCGAGATGAGCCGGGTGAATCTCGAGGCGGAAGGTCTGCTGGTGGAGTTCGCACTCACGAGCAAAGCTCCCGCGGCACTCGAGATTTACGACCTCGGCGGCAGGCGCCGCATCCTCCACCGCCTCGAAGGCCTTTCGGCGGGAACCCATCGCGCGCACGTCACCGAAGCGCGCCGGCTCGAGCCCGGCGTCTATTTCGCGAGACTGGTGCAAGCCGAGCAGCGGGCATCCAAGCGATTCATCATCGTGCGGTGAGCCTCATCGCCCGAGGAGCAGCCATGACTTCGATCGCCGTCTCGCGCGCCATGCGAAGTGGAAGCGCCGGCATGGCGCTCCTGTTCAGCTTCGTGGCGTGCGGTTCGGCGATGGCGTCGGGGATCAATCTTTCCTGGACGGATTGCGGCACCTACGGTGCCGAGAACCGAGCGCTCGCGTGCAACGAGAACACCGCGGCGGTCTCGACCATGGTCGGCTCGTTCGTCGCTCCGCCCGGGGTGAAGGAATTTGTCGGGCTGTCGACGCAACTCACGATTACGACGCTCGAAGCCCTCCCGGATTGGTGGAAGCACGGAAGCGGCTTTTGCCGCGGCACCGACGGGCTCACGGCCTCGTTCGACTTTACAGCGGGTCCATCCAATTGCGCGGACTTCTATGTCGGCCAGGCGTTCGGAGGATTCGCCTACGATGTCGGGTTTGGCTCCCCGAACCGGGCCCGGCTCAGGATTCAGTGTGCGATTCCGTACGACAATCGCCGGCCGATCGACGATGAGACCGAGTGGTATGCCTTCAAGTTGAATCTGCTTCACTCGAAGTCCACCGGCTCCGGAAGTTGCATCGGTTGCTCGATACCGGCCACGATCGCCCTCGATGAGATTCAGATATACCAGCCACTCGAGGCGCACTTCGATCCCATCCTCACCAATCCCATCCATCGTGGGTTCGTCTCGTGGCAGGGTGGTGTCTGCAATGTTCCGCGGATCATCTCGTTCAGCCCCGCGGCCGGTGTGCCCGGCACACCGCTGACGGTCTATGGCCAGAGACTCACGGAAACATCCAGCTTAAGTTTCGGACTGTTGAGCGCCTCATTCACCGTGACGTCCGATTCGACGATCTCCACCTCCGTACCGCCCAATGCAGTCACCGGGCGCATCGACCTCACGAGTGCGAACTTTGCAACTTCGAGCGCGACGCCATTCATCGTGGCTCCACGGATTCAAGCCATCGCGCCGGATCCGGCTCCGGTCTCCCACCCGATCACGATCTCGGGAGTCAATTTTCTCCACACCTCGAGTGTGACCTTCAACGGCACCCCTGCTTCGTTCGACGTTCAGTCCAATAACACGCTGGTTGCGACGGTTCCCGCGGGCGCCACGAGCGGTCCGGTCGTCGTGACCAATCCCGGCGGATCCGATTCGGAACCGTTCTCGGTGGCCATTTGCCTTCCACCCCGCAGATCACGCGTTTCATACCCACCTACGGAGCGCCTGGAATGCTCGTCCTCATTCGCGGCCTGGCGATCGCGAATCCTTCGGGCGTCACGTTTGGCGGCGTCAGCAGTTCGTTCAGTGCGATATCGGAAACAGAGATCGTTGCGACCGTCCCCCCGCTGGCCCTCACGGGCCCGATTCGCGTCACGACACCAGACGGGACGGCGACCAGCAGCATTCCGTTCACGGTGTCCCCGTGATCACGTCGTTCAATCCTTTGACCGCATCTTCCGGAGCGACGATCACCATCCACGGAGCCAACTTCACCGGCGTTACCGACGTACGCTTCAATGGGACCGACGCTACGTTCCTCTATGGATCCGATACCTTGCTCTTCGCGCAGGTCCCGTCGTCCGCCACAAGCGGCCCGATCACCGTCCTGACCTTCCGCGGCTCGGCATCCAGTGATGGCTTCACCGTGATCCCTCCGCCTCCGCGCATTCAAGCCCTCGCTCCGAATCCGGCTCCGGTCGGCCACACGATCACGATCTCGGGAGTCAGTTTCCTCGAAACCGCGAGTGTGACCTTCAACGGCACGTCTGCGTCGTTCAGCATTCAGTCCAACGACGCGATCACCGCGACGGTCCCTGCGGGCGCCACGAGCGGTCCGGTCGTCGTCACCAATCCCGGCGGTTCAGATTCCGAGCCCTTCACGGTGGGCCCCTTGCTTCCCGTGCCTGAGATCACGAGTTTCTCGCCGGCGGCCGGCGCGCCCGGCTTACTCGTCACCATTCGCGGCATCGTGCTCGCGAATACTTCGAGCGTTACGTTCGGCGACGTCAGCGGCTCGTTCGCCGCGACATCGGACACTCAGATCGTGGCGACGGTTCCGCCACAGGCCCTGACAGGCCCGATCCGCGTCACCGCGTCAGAGGGGACGGCGACCAGCAGCGGCTCGTTCATCGTGGCGCCACGTATCACATCGTTCAACCCATCGATCGGATTTTCGGGAGCGACGATCACGATCACCGGCGCGAATTTCACAGGCGTCACCGATGTAAGTTTCAACGGGACCGCCGCCGCGTTCCTCGTCAAGTCTCATGTCTTGCTTTTGGCGCTGGTTCCGTCATCCGCAACCAGTGGTCCGATCACCGTTACGAACCCCGGTGGCTCGGCAGTCAGTGATCCATTCACCGTCGAAACTCCATCCTTCGGCATCAACCTGTCCTGGGACGATTGCGGGACCGCGGGCGCACAAATCAAGACGTTCGCGTGCGACAGCAATTCCGGCACGCCTTTCGCGCTCTATGCATCGTTCCGGCCTCCTGCGGGTGTCAACGAGTACGCTGGCATGTCGGCGCAGGTGGACATCAGTTCCAATTCATCGGGCCTGCCCGACTGGTGGAAGCACGGAAACACGGCATGCCGCGGAACCAGCGGGTTGTCGGTGGAGTTCGACTTCGTTTCGGGCTCGACGTCCTGTACGGACTTCTTCGCCGGCCGTGCCTCCGGCGGCTATGCGTACGACATCGGCTTCGGCAGAGCCAATCGCGCGCGACTTCGTATTCAGACGGCAGTGCCGTTCGACGACCGCGCCCCGGTCGATCCCGCTCACGAATACTATGCGTTCAAAGTCGTCCTGACGCGTGATCGCTCGACCGGCGCCCAGGCCTGCGCCGGTTGCGATCAACCCATGTGCATCGTGCTCAACGAAATCCAGCTATTCCAGGCTTTTGAGGTTGGATACGATCCTCAGATCACGAATCCACTCGACCGGAATTTCGTCACATGGCAGGCACAACTGGCGGGCTGCCCGATCACCGTCGCGACATTCGCCGAGGCCGCGTCGATCGAGTCCGATGGCGGAAGCGTTCGGGTGCGCTGGAACATGGGAGAGACCGAATCCGCGCGCATTTACCGGCGTGAAGGTATCCAAGCCTGGCAATTCATCGCGACCGCGATGGCCGACGGCGCCCATCGGATCGTGTACGAGGATCGCGACGTCGTCGCCGGTGCGAGTTATTCGTATCGCCTTGGGATCATGGGACCGGGCGGCGAGATCTTCGCCGGAGAGACTTCGATCACGGTGGCGGGTCCGACGAGCCTCGAGATGAGCCGCCTCCAGCTCGAAGCCGAGGGTCTGCTGGTCGAGTTCGCGCTCACGAGCAAGTCGCCCGCGTCGCTCGAGATCTACGACCTCGGCGGCCGGCGGCGCATCCTTCACCGGCTCGAAGGTCTCTCTGCGGGCACGCATCACACGCATGTCGCCGAGGCCCGGCGCCTGACACCCGGCGTCTATTTCGCCCGGCTCGTGCAGGATGATCAACGGGCGTCGAAACGATTTATCGTCGTGCGTTGACCCATGGTTGAAGCGCTGAACTCCGCTCGGATGACCCGATGGACCCGATTCGTGATGGCGCTCCTCGCGTGTGCGGCACTGCTCGCGGTTCTTTCGGCGCACGCCGCGGGGCGCCGCGGCGACGCCGTGCGCCCCGCGACGCCGCCGGACGTCGCTCGAGCTGATTCGCTCGCCGCGCGATTTGGCGCAGCGCTCGATGCTGGCCGCGTCGCTCCAGCGCTCGCGTTCGCGGACTCCGCCATCGCGCTTCGCGAGTCGCGCCGCCTTCCCGCGCTCGCCATCGCGTCCTTCATCGACTCGCTGGCCATCGGATTCTTCGGGCTCGGCATGCCCGACGGATGGGCCGCGGCCGAAGGACTCTTCACGCGGTCGCTCACACTCAAGGAACAGGCACTCGGCCCCGACGATCTACAGATCGCGTTGACGCTCGGCGCACTGGCGACGCTGGGCGACTATCAGGGGCACTGGGACCAGGCCGCGCGGCGCGTCGAGCGCGCGCTCGCGATTCGACGCCGTCACCTCGGATCGCGTGATCCGCTCGTCTCCAGCAGCATGCGCCAGCTCGGCATGCTGCGGTTTGCGCTCGGCCAGTACGATGAGGCCGATTCGCTAGTGGCCGGGTCCCTTTCGATCTATGAGTCGCTGCCGGGCGACCAGACCGAAAAGATCGCCGACGGACTCAACAACCTCGGTGAGATTCGCCGCGTCCATGACGACCTCCCGGGCGCCGAGCGGAGCTTCAGGCGGGGCATCGCTCTGGCGCGCGAGCGGCTGGCCGCGGATGCACCGCTCCGCGTGGCGCTGATCAACAACCTCGCCGGTCTTTATCGAGATCTCGCGCGCTACGCCGACGCGGAGCCGCTGCTCGAAGAGTCGCTTCATCTGCGCGAGCAATCGCCCGATGCGGGCCCCGTCGCGATTGCCACCGCCCAGCTCAATCTCGCCGAGATCTACCGGCTCCAGGGCCGGAACGACGAGGCCGCGCCGCGTTATGCGGCCGCTCTCGCGATGGCGCGTCCCGCGCTCGGCGACGACAATCCTGACCTCACGCCGTTCGTGAATCAGGCGGCGGTGTCGTTCGAGGAAGACGGCCGCTACGCCGAAGCCGAGACACTGTTCCGCGAGGCGCTCGCCAAGGCGGAAAGCGCGCTCGGGCGCGGGCATCCGCTGGTCGCGCAGAGTCTCAATGATCTCGGAAAGCTGCTGGAGCGCCGCGGCGCGCTCGCAGCCGCGGAGTCGACGTATCGTCGCGCGCTCGACATTCGCACGGCGCGCTTCGGTTCTCATCATCCGGAGGCCGCGGCCAGCCGCGTGCAACTCGCGCGCGTGCTCAGCCTCATGACAAACCGTGGAGATGCGGCCGCGCTGACCGAACTCGACCCCGCGATCGCCGTGCTCGATTCGACACGCGCCCAGCCCGAGTCGCGACTGGAAGCGTACGCCCTGCGTTCATCGCTGCGGGTGCGTGCGGGCCGCTCCCCGGCCGCGATCGCGGATCTCGCGGTGGCGCTCGACCAGCTCGACAGCCTGCGCGCCCAGCGCGGCGGCGGCGACGCGACGCGTGCGGCATTCATCGCCCGGCACCAGGATCTCTACCACCGCATGGTTGCCCTGCGACTCGCCGCCGGCCAGGTGGAACCGGCGCTCGAAGCGCACGAGCGCGGGCGCGCGCGTGTGATGCGCGACCAGCTCGGGATGTCCGGTGTCGATCTGCGCGCGGGCCTCGCCCCCGCCGAACGCGCCCCGCTCGAACGTGAGGAAGGCGTGGCGCGCTCGGTGATTGCGCGCGCGACGCGGGCCATCGAAACCGAGCGCATGCGCGGCGACATCACTGAAGCTCAGCGCTTCGAGAACATCGCGGCGCTCGAATCGGCGCGCGACAGCGCGGCGTGGCGGCTGCAGCGCGCGACCGAGGCGATCAAGGACCGCAGCCCGCTGTGGCGCAGCGTGCTCACGGCCAATGGACGTTCCGCGACCCGCGCGGAGATCGCGCGGTCGCTCGGGCGCGACGAAATCCTGCTCGAGTATCACCTCGGCGACGATGCGTCGTGGGTGTTCGTGATCGAGTCGGGTCGCGCCGCGCGGACGGCACCCTTGATCGTCGATGCGGACGCTGCGAAGGAGTTGCGGATTCCAGCCGGCCCGCTCACCGATCGGGCGCTCGAGCGTTCGATCTCGGGAGACAGCGTTCGTGCCGGGATCGCCGACATCCTGAGTGGCGCACGTTCCGCGGGTGCGGTCGCGGAGATCGACGACGGTGACGCTCCGGGAACGCTCGAGCGAAGGCTGAACGCGCTGTGGCGAACGTTGGTGCCCCTCGCCGTGCGCGCGCGATTACTGAATGCGGCGTCGGCGATCATCGTTCCCGACGGCGCGCTGCATCGCGTGCCGTTCGATGCACTGGTGGTGGCGCCACGTCAGGCGAAGCAGGCAACGCGCTACTGGCTCGATTCAGGACCCGCGGTCCGCTACGCGGCCTCCGCGACGTCCCTGCTCGGATTCGCTTCACGCGATGCCGGCCGGCCACCGCGCGAGGTCACGGCCCTCAGCGTGTGCGATCCGGCGTTTGCGGCGGGATCGTGGCCCCCGTTGCCCGCGACCCGCAACGAAACCGAGGCGATCCGCGCCGGATTGGCGCCCCACCCGGTGCGGATCCTCGCGGGAGCCGAGGCGACCGAGAGCGCGGTGCGCGCGGCACTGCCGGGTCGTGCGATCGTTCATCTGGCGACCCACGGGTTCGTCGGCGAGCGCCGCAACAATGTGCTTGCGGGTCTGGCGTTCGCCCCCTCCGTCGCCGGCGGCGATGACACGGCCTCCGATGGCCTGCTGCAGCTGTTCGAGATCTACGAGCTTCCGCTCGATTGCGATCTCGCGATCCTCTCGGCGTGCGAGACCGCGCGCGGAACGCGAGTCGCGGGCGAAGGGGTATTCGCGCTTTCGCGTGGATTCCACGCCGCCGGTGCTGCACGCGTGATCGCGAGCCTGTGGCCGGTCAACGATGTTTCGACGTCGCAGCTCATGAGCGCCCTGTTCCACGACGGCGCACTCGCGCGCACTGGAACTCCGTCCGCCGGATGGAGTCGAGCGCTGCGGGACGCGAAGCGCGCCGTGCGCGCACAGGCCGAAACGGCCGCTCCCTTCCACTGGGCCGCATTCGTTCTCAGCGGACTGCGCTGACCACGCGAAGCGCGCGACCGGATTCGATCGCGCGCCCGCGTCGGGCCTACTTGAAGCGGCTCTTGAGCGCTCCCCAGGTCGTGCGCGCGATGGGGGTCGCGCTGTCGTCGAGCACCGCGACGGTCAGGAAGATCTTGTCCTCCTGCATGCTCTCGACCGCCCACCAGCCGGTGACTCGATAGGTCGTGCCCGGCGTGAGTCCCGATACCTGCCGAGTCGTAAAGGCGGAATCCGTGAGCGCATGAGACGGAGTGTCGGGGCCCAGACCGAGGCTTCCGAGTGGGATCTCCCCTGAGCCTGTGGCCGGGTTGTTCGGCGCCGTCCGCGTTTCGTACCAGTAGGCTCCGTGCGACAGATCCCATCCGGTGGCCGAAGGCAGCACCGAGAAGTCTTCTTTGAGCGGGATCGTTCCTGCGGTGTGGAAATAGAACGTCTCGGCGACCGGAGCGTTCAGGTAACAATCCGCGGCCGATCCCGCGAGCGGTCCGCGATTCGCGAGATAGACGTTCTCGGGGACGACGCAGATGTTGTCGATCGATTGATGAGCCCAGCGCTGCTGGGTGCCTTGGAAGTCAGAATACAGATAGTTCACGGTGGTCGTCGAGAATCGCAACGTCGCGGTCGCCTTGTTGGCGACGAAGCTCATCTCGAGCGGAATCGGGCAGAACAAAAACTCCGGAAACTTGCGGTCGGTGACTCGGGGCGGCAGAAGTTCCTGCGCCTGTGCCACGGGGGCGATTAGAGCGGTCGAAAGCATCGTCAGAAGCAGGAAGTGCAGAGCAGTGCGAGGAGAGTTCATGACGGGTCTCCAAAGTTCATTACTGCGAAATCGAATTCCGTTTCGAGCATCGGTCGCGCGAAACGGTGGTGAGGCGCAGATTGTGAAACGACCATCCAAGCCACGATAGCGAGTGCTAACTCGTTGTTTTCCAATGTAAGACGGATTGATTGCAGCGTCAGCCACAATCTTCGCCCCACCGCACGGTCAACTACAAGGTGCTTCGCGAGAAAGTTGGTTGGGCGTTCGTCCGGGAATCACGGGAGCAGGAACCCAATCCGGCGGGTAGTATGCGCCTCGGCACCGGGCCGGAGGCTGCGTCATGACTGTTGGAGACCGTTCCAGAGCGTCGAAATCGCGGACTGTCCGTTCTCGAGCGCCGCGCGTCGCCCGCGGCGTTGCCGGGTTCGCGCTGCTTGCGGCACTCGCCGGACTCGTTCCACGTGCATGCCTCGCCGCAGCCTGCCCCGAGCGCCCTCCGCTCCAGGCCTTCACGGGCGCCGGCCGCATCACGTGCCCATGCTTCGCCGCACATGAACAGGCCGGGGTCGTGTTCACCGCGCCCGAGTCCGACTATCCGCTCGAAGTCCTGCGCGTCGGGATCGCATGGGGTTCGCAGTCCGGCGGCACGCCAGCCTCTCTCGAGCGTGCCCTCCATGTGTATGCGGGCGGTCTTCCCAATCCCGGGAGTCCGGTGTTCACGCTCGAAGGTCCGGTGCTGAACGACGGTGCGATCAACCAGTTCGATCTCGAGCCATTGCCGGGATCGATCGTCATTCCATCGGGACCGTTCACAGTCGCGCTCGAATTCCAGACCTCGAACGCGGGGAACACCTTCGCGCCGAGCACGGTGCACGACGGCAACGGATGTCAGGCCGGGAAGAATGCGGTGTTCGCGATCCCCGGTGGCTGGAACGACGCGTGCACACTCGGAGTATCGGGCGATTGGGTGTTCTTCGTCGTCTATCGGCCGTGCGTGGGCACGACGAGCGTCGGATCGGAAACCAAGGTCATCGCGAACGCGGCCTACATCATGCCGCCGCGGCCCAATCCCTCACGGGGCGGAACCGACTTCGAGTTCGTGCTGGGTTCCCCGCAGAACGCCACGCTCTCGATCTACGATCTGTCCGGCAGGCGGCTGGCGAAACTCGCCGATGCGTCATTCGCCGCGGGCTCGCATCGCGTCGTGTGGGACGGAAAGACTCGCGACGGCTCGCGTGCCGGGCCCGGCGTCTATTTCGTCGAGTTGATGACGGCGGATCAACGCGCACGGCGGCGGGTCGTCGTCATTCGCTAGCACTCCGGCATTCCGTTCAGGCGGCGCCGTTCTCCTTAGAACCTCGCAACGCCAGCGAGTCGGCTTCGTCGCGTGCGTTACCGAGCGCGCGCGCCACCGCCGCGAGCAGCACCGAAGGGGCGACCGGCTTTGCGAGATGCTGCTGGTAGCCTGCCTCGATCGCGCGCTCGCCGTCCTCGGCGTGAGCGTAAGCGGTGAGTGCGATCGCCGGGATCGTCATGCCGCGCTCGCGCGCGGTGCGAATCAGGTCGTAGCCGTCGCGAAGCGGAAGGCCGATGTCGCTCACCAGCACGTCGATCGATTCACCCTCGAGGATCTCGAGAGCCTGGTCGACATTCTCCGCGGTGCGGACCACGGCGTGCCCATCCATCAGCGCCAACTCGATGATGTCGCGCGCATCCTCCTGATCCTCGACCACCAGAATGCGCGCGCCGTCCAGGGACACCGGCTGACCGTCGCGCTCCTGCTTCGGGCGCGGATCGTGCGCCATCGATTTGCCGTCGTGCGCCACGGTGGAAGTCGAGGCCACCGGCAGCCTCACGGTGAACGTCGAGCCCTTGCCCTCGCCGTCGCTGTGCGCGCGCAGCGACCCGCCTTGGAGTTCCGTGAGCTGGCGCGCGATCGCAAGCCCGAGCCCGAGTCCGCCGTGCACGCGGGTCGTCGAGCCGTCTGCCTGACGAAACCGTTCGAAGATCTGATCGATCATTCCGTCCGGGATCCCCATGCCGGTGTCGGACACGATCAGCGTCGCGTGATTCTTGTCGTAGTCGAGGACGACCGCGACGTTGCCGCCGGACGGCGTGAACTTGATGGCATTCATGATCAGGTTGCAGATCACCTGCTGAAGCCGCGCGGCGTCGCCGCGGACGCGCACGTGTCCCGGCTCGATCCGGCGCTCGATGTGAATCGATTTCTCCTCGGCGGCCGGGATCGTGGTGGTGAGGGCGGCATCGACCACCGGTGCAAGCTCGACGTCTTCCATTTCGAGGCGGACCTTGCCCGACACGATCCGCGAGACGTCGAGCAGTTCCTCGATGAGCTGCGCCTGGATGCGCGTGTTGCGAAGGATGGTCTCGAGTCCGCGGCGCCGCTCGTGTTCGCCGATACCGTCGCGCTGGAGCACGACCGCCCAGCCGAGAATCGATTGGAGCGGCGTGCGCAGTTCGTGGCTGAGCGTGGCCAGGAATTCGTCCTTCATGCGGCTCGAGTGCTCCGCCACGGCGCGCGCGCTGCGCTCGCCCTTGAGGCTCTGGAGCAGCAGCTGCTTCATCTCGTTCTCGGCGACTTCGGCCTGCACGCGGGCGTGCTCGTGGCGGGAGATCACGGAACCCGTCCACAGGACCAGCGACGAGAACGCCACGATGAAGCTGAACATGCCGAGGCTGTGGCCGAAGGCGGCGTCGTACCAGCCCGCGTCCTGGCCGGCCGATCGGAGCGACGTGATCACGATCGGCAGCAGCACCGCCGCGGGCATCAGGCGTCTCACGAGCATTCCACCGCTGTCGGTCGTCACGAAGATGCGCGTCGGGCCGGTTTCGGGACGGGCGAACATGATCCCCATCCCGACCATCACGAACGTGATCGCGGTCGTCAGTGCGATCCCGGTGTAGCGCGCGATGCCGTAGAGCTCACGGATTCCATACACGTAGCCGAGGATCGGCACGATCGCGATGAGCACGGGGGCGACCGCGAACGGGACGGACAGGACCTGGCCACGAGGGCCGCGACGGTCGATCAAGATCAGTGCGATTCCGAGCAGCGGAAAGCACAAGGACGCGGGCGGTCCCATACGATTGGGGCTCAGCGTCCCGGCCGCTCCGCTGGCCTCTTTGAAGAGAAACTCGTCGATGCCGAGGTTCCAGCCGAAAACGTGCTGACTCAGTATCGCCACGCCCAGGAGTACCGGTATTGCAGCCAGCATTCGCGCGAGGAGGACGCGGCCCGAGCCCGGCCGGTCGTCGCTGGCGGCGAGCAGCAGCGAGAGGCCGGTGAAAATCATGCAGATCGCGGTATTGGTCTTGATGCTGATACCGCGCATATAGAACGATTTGAGAAGTTCATCACCGAGGATCCAGCCGAGCAGCGCACCCGCGCCGATCCCGATCGTCACGACGGCGAACACGATGCTGGCTCCGCGCAGGGCCGATGCCACGCCGCGACTGATCGATGGATTCTGAGGCAATGGCACCATGGTCTGCCTTACTCGGAGGGTGAAGCGCGCGACCGGACCGCAGCGGACATGATCATCACCAAGCCCGCCCCCAGGCGCAAGCCGGATGAGGTTCGATCCGGTCCTGTAAACCCGCTCATAGCCTCAGGTTTTGAGATTTTTGAACCGTATGGAATCGATACTGCTCATGCGTGCATCTGAACAGACCGTTGCGGAGGAACAGCGCTCCGCGGCGAAGGACGGTCCTGAAGTCGAATACGGTCCGTGATGGCTTACTGAGGGGGAGTCGATCGCGGAAGTTTCGGTGTCAGGACCAAAGCAGTACATCCTGCGGCTCCCATCTCACGATGGGAGCCGCTTTCTAGTTGGCTCGATCTGAAGCAAACTGCGGATGACATTATCCCGCATGAGAGCCCCTGCCGAGATCGCTGCCGATCCCCGCGATCAGCCCGCAGACTGGGCAGCATCCTTCACCCGGAGACGAGATTCCTCATGGCGTTGCTCGGCCTCAACCAAGTTCGTCTCACATTCGCGGGGCCACCGCTCCTGGATGATGTGGGTCTTCAGATCGACGACGGTGAACGGCTCGGATTGATCGGACGCAATGGCGCCGGGAAGTCGACGCTGCTCAAGATTCTCGAAGGCTCCCTCGCGCCCGACTCGGGCGAGATCTCGCGCAGCCCCGGGCTGCGGGTTGCGAGCCTCCAGCAGGACGTGCCGCTCGATCTCGCGGGCACCGTGCGCGACTACCTTCATGATGTGTGCGGTGCCACCCGCAGCGATGCCGCGTGGGAAATCGAAACCCGCATCGATCAGGCGGTTCACGATCTGCTGCTCGACCTCGACGCGCGGATCGAAACGCTGTCGGCAGGATCCAAGCGACGCGTGCTGCTGGCCGCAGCACTGGTGCGCGACGCCGACCTCCTGATCCTCGACGAGCCCACCAACCATCTCGACATCGAGGCAATCCGTCATCTCGAGGACGCGCTGCAGCGGCGCCGCGGAACACTCGTGTTCGTCACGCACGATCGCACATTCCTGCGCGGGCTCGCGACGCGCATCCTCGATCTCGACCGCGGAGTGATCCGCAGCTACCGCTGCAACTACGACACGTACCTCGAGCGGCGCGAGCAGGAGTTGCGCATCGAAGCCGAGCAGGATGCGTTGTTCGACAAGAAGCTCGCGCAGGAAGAAGCATGGGTGCGCCGCGGTATCAAGGCGCGCCGCACTCGCAACGAAGGCCGCGTGCGCGCGCTCGAATCGCTGCGCCTCGAGCGCCGCGCCCGGCGCGAAGAAGTCGGACGCGTGAATGCGCAGCTCCAGGAAGCCGAGAAGTCCGGCCGTGTCGTGCTGCGCTGCCAGAATCTCGGATATGCGTACGGCAGCGAGCCGATCGTGCGCGGATTCACCGGCACCGTCGTGCGCGGCGATCGGATCGGAATCCTCGGCCCCAACGGCTGCGGCAAGACGACGCTGATCCGCCTGATGCTCGGCGAACTGGCACCCCAGGAGGGCACCGTGACCGCGGGCGCGCGGCTCGAAGTCGCTCACTATGAGCAACTGCACGACGTGCTCGACGACACGAAGACGGTGATGGAAAACATCTCCGAGGGCCGCGACATGATCGCGGTCGGCGGCGGCGAGCGGCACGTGGTCGGATACCTGCGCGACTTTCTGTTCACCAACGAACAGATTCAGGGCCCGGTGACCAAGCTGTCGGGCGGCGAGCGCAAGCGGCTCCAGCTCGCGAAGATCCTCTCGCGCCCGTGCAACGTGCTGGTGCTCGATGAACCGACCAACGATCTCGATCTCGAAACCCTCGATCTGTTGGAAGACATGCTGCTCGAATATCAGGGCACGCTGATCGTCGTCTCCCACGACCGCACGTTTCTCGACAACGTGGTCACCTCGACGCTGGTGTTCGAGGGCAAGGGCCAGTGGAGCGAGTACGTCGGCGGCTATGCGGACTGGATTCGCCAGCGGGGATCCGAAGCGCCGCAGGTGATGGCCCGGCCTGCGAAGCCCAAATCCGCGCGCGCCGTGGCGCGGGCGCGCAGCGGAAAATCCCTGGGCTTCAAGGAGAAGCGCGAGTTGGAGGCACTTCCCGAGCTCATCCAGAAACTCGAAGCTCAACAGAAGGGTCTGTACGACTTGATGGCGACGCCCGAGTTCTACACGAAGCGCGGCGACGAGGTCGTTGCGGTGCGCGAGCAGCTCGCATCGGTGGAGGCCGACGTGAAGAAGGCCTACGCGCGGTGGGTCGAGCTCGAGACGCTGACTACCGCCAGCGAGGGATAGTCCCCTGATCCCGCACCCGCACGAGCGCCGGGCGCTGCTGATCGTCCTGAGTGCCTTGCTCATCGACACGATCGGATTCGGAATCATCATCCCGGTGATGCCGGACCTGATCGTCGAACTCACCCACACGACGCTCGGCGAAGCCGCACGCCTGTCGGGCTGGTTGATGGGCGTGTTCGCCGCGATGCAGTTCCTGTTCGGCCCCGTGATGGGCGGGCTCGGCGACCGCTTCGGGCGCCGGCCGGTGATCCTCACGTGCATGCTCGCATTCGGACTCGACTTCCTGGTGATGGGCCTCGCCCCCACCTTCAGCTGGCTGTTCGTGAGCCGCGCGATCGCGGGTATCGCGGGCGCCACGTTCGTTCCCGCGAGCGCCTACATCGCCGACATCACGCCGCCCGAACGCCGCGCGCAGAACTTCGGACTGATCGGCGCCGCGTTCGGTCTCGGCTTCACGATCGGACCTGCGATCGGCGGCCTGCTCGGCAGCTTCGGCCCGCGCGCTCCGTTCTTCGTCGCGGCCGGGCTCGCGTTGCTCAATGCGGCGGCCGGATTCTTCATGCTGCCCGAATCACTGCCCGCCGATCGGAGGCGGCGCTTCGAGATCCGCCGCGCGAATCCGTTCGGAACCTTCGCCTCGATCTCGCGCCATCGCGGCGCGCTGCCGCTGTTCGCCGCGTGGTTTTTGTGGATGCTCGCGCACCAATCGTATCCGTCGACGTGGGCGTTCTACACGAAGATCAAGTTCGGATGGAGCGATCACGCCGTCGGCGCCTCACTCGCCTACGCCGGTTTCACGATGGCGCTCGCGCAGGCATTCGTGACCCGAAGGCTCATCCCGCTGGTCGGCGAACGTCGCGCGATTCTGCTGGGACTCTCGATCGGGTTCGTCGGATTTCTCGGCAATGCGCTCGTGCCTCAGGGCTGGATGGTGTACCTGATCCTGA
>JANLWX010000086.1:0-27025 GCA_031364845.1 Candidatus Eiseniibacteriota bacterium | reverse complement strand
TAGGCGACCGAGCGTCCGTCGGGAGCGATCGAAGGGTACGCGGGCGCTCCGTCGGCCGCGGGAAGCGCGAGGCGGAACTTCGTAAGCGGCGCAGCGGACGGTGTGTGCGTCGCACGGCCTGCGATCATCGCCGCGAAGATCCCGACCACGAGACCTGCGACTCCGGCGGCGACCCACATCATGATGCGCTTCGCCGGCGCGGCCGGCGGCGTGGCCGCGGCGACGGCGACGGTCTCGTCGGGCACACCGGCGATCACTTCCTCGAGGATGATGCGCGCCTCGCCGATGTCGCGCAGGCGCCGTTTCGCATCGCGCTCGAGACAGCGGCGCAGCAGCTTGCGGACGCGCGCCGGAATCTCAGCGGGCAGCGCGTTCCACTCGGGATCTGTCTTGAGCACGCCGGCGAGCGTGTCCGAGATGGTATCGCCCGGGAACAGGCGGCTTCCGGTGAGCATTTCCATCAGCAACACGCCGAACGCCCAGATGTCGGCGCGGCGGTCGGCGACCTGGCCGCGCGCCTGTTCCGGCGACATGTAGGCAGCCGTTCCGAGCAGCACCTGAGCGCCGGTCATGTGGGCGGTGATGGTCGGAGAGAACGAGCGCAGCGATGACGTCGCGGGCGACGCGACTTCGCCTTCGAGCGCCTTCGCGAGACCGAAGTCGAGCACCTTGGCGTCACCGGTCGCGGTCAGCTTCACGTTGGCCGGCTTCAAATCGCGGTGGATGACGCCGCGCTCGTGCGCGTGCTCCAGCGCCTGCGCGATCTGCAGCGCGATCGGCAGCGCCTCGGCCACCGGAATCGGCCCGTGCTGGAGACGCTCGGACAGATCCGCGCCTTCGACCAGTTCCATGGCGAGGAACCGCACTCCGTTCGCAGAGTCGAGTCCGAAGATCGATGCGACGTGCGGATGGTTGAGCGAGGCGAGCAGCCGCGCTTCGCGCTCGAAGCGGGCGAGGCGCTCGGGATCGCTCGCGAACAGATCGGGCAGGACCTTGATCGCGACATCGCGCCCGAGCGTCGAGTCGGTTGCGCGCCACACCACACCCATCCCGCCTTCGCCGATCGGAGCGACGAGGCGATAGTGGGACAGGGTGGCGCCGACGGTGAGGGTCATGACGGGGCGCACAGTAAGGGATGCGCTGTGTGCCGGGCAATGATCATGCGCTATCCTTCGCGCGATTTTGCCGCTCACGTTCGCTCACGAAGACCCGGATCCGCCTCATCGGAGCCACCATGCGCGCATTCCCCCGTTGGGGCCTCGGACTCATCGCCGCTGTGTTCCTCGCGTCCGCCTCTGTGAGCGCTGCGCCTGTTCCAGCGCCCGCGGTCGTCGCTTCGCCCGATTCCGCCCCTCCGCGTCTCGACAAACTCGTCATGCCGACCGAGCAGGAGGTCTCCCTCACGCTCGATCCCGAACAGGCCGACTATCGCGGCAACGTCCGGATCGCGATCGCGGTCAAACAGAGCGTGCGCGAATTTCGCCTGCACGCGCGCGCGCTGACGATCGATCGGGTGATGCTCACGAGCCCGTCCGGGGCTGTCGCCATCCAGAAGGTCGAGCGCCTGGTGCCCGATCAGGTGCGGCTCACGTTCGCCGAGCCGCTCGCGCCCGCTTCGTACAAGCTCGAGATCGACTTTCACAATCTCTACAACACGAAGGCGATCTCGCTCTATCGCGTGGTGACCGGCGGGCGCGGGTACCTGTTCACGCAGCTCGAAGACACCGAAGCGCGCGAAGCGTTCCCGTGCTTCGACGAACCCGAGTTCAAGATTCCGTGGACGATGAGGATGACGGTGCCGACCACTGATCTTGCGGTGAGCAACACGCCGATCGAGCGGGCGGTCACGCTGGCGGCAGAGCGCGTAAAGCCCGGCGGTGCGCCCGCGAAATCGATGAAGCGCGTCGAGTTCAAGCGCTCGCCGCCGATGCCGAGCTATCTGGTCGCCATCATCGTCGGCCCATTCGAGACCGTGCCGATTCCGGGCCTCGGGGTTCCCGGCCGCGTCGTTACCGTGAAGGGCGCGAGCGGGCTCGCGGGCGAAGCGGTCAAGGCCACGCCCGCGATCATGCGTTCGCTCGAACGTTACTTCGGGCGCCCGTATCCCTACGAGAAGCTCGATCTGATCGCGGCCCCCGAGTTCCTGTTCGGAGCGATGGAGAATGCCGGGGCGATCGTGTTCGCGGACCGCCGGCTGCTGGTCGACCCGCGCTCGGTCAGCCCCGATCAACGCGCAACGTTGACGGCGATCATGGCCCACGAGATCGCGCACATGTGGTTCGGCGACCTGGTCACCATGCGGTGGTGGGACGATCTGTGGCTCAACGAGTCGTTCGCGAGCTGGATGGCGACCAAGGCGATGGACGACGTTTATCCCGAGAACCATCACAGCGTGACGCGGCTGTTCTCGACCGAGCGCGCGAAGCTGATCGATTCGCGACTGTCGACGCGCGCAATGCGCGCCCCGGTCGTGGGAGCGATGAGCCTCGGCCAGACCGCGAGCGCGCTCACCTACAACAAAGGCGAGTCGGTGCTCACGATGTTCGAAGGCTGGCTCGGCCGGGAGAACTTTCGGCTCGGTGTCGTCGACTACATCAACACGCACGCATGGGGCAACGCCGATGCCTCCGATCTGTGGCGCGCGCTGGGCAAAGTGTCGGGCGCAGACATCGACGGCGCGATGGCCACGTTCCTCGAGCAACCCGGTATTCCGCTGGTGACGATCGAGCCGCTCGCCGGGGGCAAGGTGAAGCTCTCGCAACAGCGCTTCGTCAGCGTCGGCGAAGTGCCCGCGGAAAATCCACGCTGGACGATTCCGGTGATCCTGCGCTATCCCGCGACCGATTCGATCCGCACGCTGCGCGTGTGGATGACCGGCGCCGACACCACGGTGAGCCTCGGCGTCGATGCGACTCCCGCGTGGATCGAACCCAATGCGAATGCGAGCGCCTACTTCCGGTGGGCCGTGCCCGAGCCGATGTTGGAGTCGCTCGTGGCGTCGTCGCGCGCGTCGCTCATGCCGCGCGAGCGGATCGACCTCATCCTGAACCTGACCGCGCAACTGCGCGCGGGCACGCTCCAGGGTGATCGGTATCTCGCATGGATGGCGCCGCTGTCGGACGATCCCGCTCCCGAGGTCGTGCGCGCCGCGGTCGACGTGCTCAGCGACACGCGCGTTGCGCTCACGACACCGCGAGCCGACTCCGCTTACGCACACTTCCTGCGCGCGACACTCGAACCCGCGGTCCGTCGTTTCGGAATGCGCCCGAGCGCCGGCGAGCCGATCGGAGTCTCGTTCATGCGGCCGCCGCTGCTGCGGTTGCTCGCACAGGGGCACGATTCGCGCGTGATCGCCTACGCCGAGACGCTGAGCCGCGACTACCGGCGCGATGCGGCATCGGTGCCGCCCTCGATGGTGGAAACCGGCATCGTCGTCGGCGCGGTGCGCGGCGATCGCGCGCAGTTCGACGACTATCGAACGCGTTTCGAAACGACGAAGGTCCCGATCGAGCGCACGCTGTATCTGAACGGCCTCGCCGCGTTCCGCGATCCCGCGCTGCGCCGTGCCGCGCTCGACTACGCGCTCAACGGGCCGTTGCGTCCCCAGGAGACACTCGTGATCCCGGGCGGCACGGCGCTCAATTCCCTCGGCGGCGAAGGACGCACTTCGGACATGTACCCGGACGAAATCGTGCAGTGGACCTTCGACCATTTCGACGAACTGCGCGAGAAGCTACCGCCCAACTTCGCGGCGCGGATCGTCGGCCTCGGATCGGGATGTTCGAACGAGCGGCTCGCAACACTGCAGAAGTTCTTCTCCGACCCGAAGCACAAAGTGCTCGGCGGCGAGGCCACGCTCAAGCGCATGGAGGACGCGCTGCGCGAATGCGCCGGCGTGCACGATCGCGAAAGCGAACGCGTCGAACGGTGGCTGATGATGCAGAGCGGTCGGCCGTAGCGGGGCTATCGGCTCGCGGGGGTGCACACGGCCCAGCCTGGAACCGACTTCCATAGGAGGGATTTCGAGATGGGACTCTTCGGCAAATCTGACCCCGAACCCGCAAACGTCGCGGGAATTCAGCTCAGGTGCGAGATCTGCAAGCACGACCAGTTCTGGCATCGTCGCGCCCAACTTCACACCGCGGTCGCGTCGTTCTTCGATCTCGAGTGGATACAGCCGAGCGCGGACTGCTACGTGTGCGGGCGTTGCGGGTACATCCATTGGTTCTTGCCCGAAGGGAGCTGACCGGCGGGCGACCGGACATCACCGTCTCCATACGGTAGCGTCCCTGCGCGTCGGTGAACGACGTGCGCAGGGGCGAGTTCGGCGAATAGAACGGGCCCTCGGTCTGCGACGGCGTCGGCTCGTCGTCTCCGCACTCGGGCGTCGGCGTGAAGGTGCCGCCTTTGGGTCCAGGCACCGCTCTCCTGGCCATTGCCGCCGCCCTCCAACTTCACTACCGTCACTCCATGGAACTGCCCGAGCTTCGCCGCGAACTCGCGCGCATCGATCATGACCTGCTTGCGCTGATCGCGCGGCGGCAGTCGCTCGCCTCCGAAATCGGCGAGGCCAAACGCCTCGCCGGCCGGCCGACCCGCGACTTCGATCAGGAACGCGAAGTCGTCGAACGTGCGCGCGCCGCGGCGCGCGAGCTCGGCGTCCCGCCGGATCTCGCCGAGCAACTGGTGCTGTCGCTGATCCGCTCGTCGCTCACCGTGCAGGAGCAGGATCACGTGGCGGCGACCGGAGTGGGATCGGGCAAGCGTGTGCTGGTGATCGGCGGAGCCGGCAAGATGGGTCGCTGGATCGCGCGGTTCCTCCAGTCACAGGGCTACGAAGTCGAAGTCGCCGACCCCGCGGGCGCGGTGGATGGGTTCGCGCATCACGCCGATTGGAGCGCTATGACCCTCGATCACGACCTGATCGTGGTGGCCGCACCGCTGCGTATCTCGAACGCGATCCTCGAAGCGCTCGCCGCGCACAAGCCGCCGGGTGTGGTGTTCGACATCGGATCGCTCAAGAGCCCGCTGCGTTCAGGTCTCGAGGAGCTGGTGAAGGCGGGCGTGCGTGTGACGTCGATCCATCCGATGTTCGGCCCCGACACCGAACTCCTCTCCGGACGCCATGTGATTTTCGTCGACCTCGGTTCGGCCGAAGCGACCGCTACTGCGCGCGCGTTGTTCCAATCGACGATGGCGACTCTGGTCGAGATGGATCTCGAGCGCCACGATCGTCTGATTGCCTACGTGCTCGGATTGTCGCACGCGCTCAACATCGCGTTCTTCTCAGCACTCAGCGGAAGCGGGGAGGCCGCGCCGCGGCTCGCGCAATTGTCGAGCACCACGTTCGACGCCCAACTCGCGATCGCGGCCGCCGTAGCTGAAGAGAATCCGCATCTCTACTTCGAGATCCAGTCGCTCAACGATTTCGGAGCCGACGCGTTGAATGCACTGTCGGAAGCGGTCGAACATCTGAGGGCCGTGGTGCGCGACCGCGATGAAGCCGGCTTCGAAGCGCTGATGGAACGCGGGCGCGCGTATCTGCGCGGGCGCAGGAACGCGCCCGGCCCGGCGTCTACGGGCGGCCGGACCTGAAGCGCGCGATCTGATCCTTGAGGTACTGGCTCTTGGGGTCGATCGCCGAGGCACGCGTTTCCACGGCGATCGCCTCCTTCACGCGACCCATTCTGAAGTAGATCTCGGCGAGCGTGTCGAGGATGTCGGCGCTGCGCGGCTCGAGCTTCGCTGCACGCTCGGCGGCACGCGCGGCGTCTGCGAGTTCGACGCCGTTCGTCGCGCACGCCCACGCGAGTCCGTTCAACATCGAGGCATCCCGCTCGCCCCGCGCCAGCGCGCCCATGAGAATCTGATGCACACGTTCGCGCTCACGCGCGGCGAGTTCCGTGCGTCCCGCGGCGTCGTACTCGCGCGCGAATTCCATGTGGGCGCCGGCATTGTGGAAGCCCTGATGGATATGCCACAGCCGGCGCAGTTCCGTGATCGGCGCTCGGTGATCCTCGACCCTCAGATCGACATAGCGGTGTTCGTATTCGGGATGCGAGGTGCTCGGCCGCACGACGATCAGCGCTGCCGATTGCTGGCCACGCTTGTCGCCGCCCGCCGACTGCGCGCCCTCGAGAGCTGCGATCAACCGCTCACCGAGTTCCCCGCGGGTCTCGCGAAACGCCTGCGCCATCTTCGACACCACCGCCGGCCCCGCGAGGATGTTGCCCTGGCAGGCGAAGTCCACGCCGGTCTCACCGCCCGCCCAGTCGTTGCACTTGGATCCGGTCCAGTTCGCGACGCGCCCGCGCGCATCGACGATCCCGAGCTGGCGAACGTTCCACAGCGAGTCGACGGATTCGAAGGCGCGCAGGATCTCGGCGGGCGACATGCCGGCCCGCATCATCGCGAGCGCCTTGGGGCCGTAGGACGCGTTGACCTGGGCTTGCGTCGCGACCGCGCCGACGCCGGCCTCGGCCCATGGCACCACGCCGCCGACGCTGAAGTACTTGGACTGAACCGCGACACCGAGTTCGCCGGTCAGCGAATCCCACGCGACGATCGAGAACGTGCTCGGGCCGCTCGAGGCGTGGGTGGGTTCGGGTGTCATGCCGAAGGCCAGGACCGCAATCGCGATGGCCAACTGTCCCCGAAGACAGTCGAGCACTTTCAGGTGCAAGGAGCGCGGCACGAATCCTCCTCCGGGACTAGATGATCTCGATCTCCGGCGCCTTCGCGATCGCTCCTGCGGCGACTGCCTTCGAGTACAGCAGTGCCAGCGCGCGGTGCCCGACGTCGCCCATGTCGAGCGTGAGCGGGTTCACGTACATGTGGACGAACGTCTTGCCCTGCGCGGTGTCGAGACCGCGTCCGAACTGCAGCGCGTAGGCAATCGCCTCGTCCTCGTTCTCGTGGGCGGCGACGATGCTGGCGCGGAAGCCTTCGCTCACGGCGCGCATCAACCCGGCGCCGAGATCGCGACGCACGACGTCGAGACCGAGCGGCACCGGCAGTGCATCGCGATCCCGCCATAGCTCGCCGAAATCGAGAACCTTGACGAGACCTTCCTCGCGGTAGGTGAGCTGGCTTTCATGGATGATCACGCCGGCATCGACTTCGCCCGCGAGCACCGCCGCGGGAATCCGATCGAACATCACGTCGACCGGAATCGCTTCGGGGCATTCGATGCGCAACAGCAGTGCGGCGGTCGTGAGTGGTCCGGGAATCGCGACGCATTTGCCGCGCAGCGAGTCGAGCGTGCGCGGCTCCTTCGCGACCACCACGGGGCCGTAGCCCATACCCATCGAGGCACCGCACGCGAGCACCGCGTAACGATCGCCGAGGTGAGCGTAGGCGTGCGCCGAAACGGCGGTGATCTCGAGGTCGGCGCGCTCGAGCGCGCGGCGATTCAGGCTCTGGATGTCCTCGAGCACGTGCTCGACGTTGCATCCCTCGATGGCGGCCTTGCCGGTGTGAAATCCATAGAACATGTAGGCATCATCGGCGTCCGGGCTGTGCCCGAAGCGCAACGTTCTCAAAGAGGCGGAGGTAGGATTCATGCGGCGGAGCTTACCCGAAATGGGATCGGGTGCGGAACGGAGCGCGGCGCTCGCGTGGAGTTCGAAGCGCCGGCCAGCCCGCGCCGTCTGCGCGCTTCGCTAACGCTTGGCGGCCGTCGCTTGCGCCCGGCGCGTCACGCGCATGCCGCGCCGCTCGAGCTCGCGGATCAAAGGCGCCACCGGCACGATCTGCTCGGGCGCCCATACGCCGGGTCGCAGCGGGATCTCACCAGACAACATGAGCTGTACGGCAATGGACGGCGGAGCACCGGTGTCGATGTCGGGGCCGATGCCCCAGCCGGCCCGGGGACCCGCATGGCAGTCGGCGGCCACGGCCACATTCCGCCCGCCGCGTTTGCCGAGCACCAGCGCGCGCAATACTTCGTAGCGCGCGGGCCTGCCGACGCGCTCGATCGCGGGGAAGCGGCCGAGCAGATCGATCAGCATCTGACGCGGGCTCTTCCCGCCGCTGCGGGCCGTGGTGTCTGCCAGGCCCAGTTCGACGATGAACTGCACCTTGTCGCGGAACGCGGGATCGAACGCCTGGCGGAAGGTGACCTCGCGCACGCCGCGGTTCGCGAAGTGAAGTGGAAGGGTCGCGACTTCTGAGTGCAGCGTGGAGTCGACGACGAGCTTGCCGATCGGCTTGGGGAATCGCACGGTGATGCGTTCGCCGGGATCGAGTGCTGGAACCATGCCGAACTCGCCGCGGCGGAACACGGCGGACGGCATCACGTATTCGTCGAGCAGCGTGTCGGGCGAATAGCCGAAGCCGAGCGGCGGAACGTTGCGGTACTTCGTGTGATCGACCGCGCCGACCAGGCAGTGCACTTCGCGCACGGTGTCCATGTCGCGCGCGGCATGGACCGCGAGCACGTTGATGATCCCGGGGGCCGAGCCCATGCCGAGCAGCGCCATGATTCCTTTGCGTTCAAATTCGGGCGCGAGCTCGAGTTGCTGGCGCGTGACGTGGAACAGGCCGCCGAGATCGACGTAGTGCGCTCCGGTCGCGAGCGCACCGTGCATCGCCGCGAGGTTGAGCTGATAGGGCAGCGACGTGATCACCGCATACGCGCCGCGCAGCACACGATTGAGGCTCGCGGGATCTGCGACATTGACGCTCACGTACTCGACGCCCGGCTCGGGTTCGAGCGCGGCGTCACGATCGGCGACGACGACTTGCAGGGTGCCGCGCCCGGTGCGGACCAGATCACGCGCGGTGATGCGGCCCATGGCGCCGGCGCCGCCGAGAATGACGATGCGCGGTTTCATGCACGCTCCTGATGGAAAGAGTTCATCCGCCCGAAGCGGGACGCGTTGTCGTTTCGCAATGCGAAGGCGCTCTTCATGCGACCTCCGCCAGACAGGCTTCGATCACATCGAGCCCCTCGGTCAGTTCGTCGTCGGTCATCACGAGCGGCATCAACGTGCGCACCACATTGGAGTGGAGGCCGGCCGACAACAGCAATACGCCGCGGGCGGCGGCGCGAACGATGAGCTGTTCGACTCGGGCGGCATCCGGTTCCATCGAATCACGATCCTTCACCAGCTCGAGAGCCCGCATCGCGCCGACCCCGCGCGTATCCCCAACGCACTCGAACCGCCCGACGAAATCCGCGAAGCTCCGCCCGACGGCCGCGCCGATCGCATTCGCGCGCTCGCACAATCCATCCTGCTCGATGGTCTCGATCGCGCCGAGTGCGGCGGCGCACGCGACCGGATTTCCGCCGAACGTTCCGCCGAGTCCGCCGGGCGGCGGCGCATCCATGAGCGCCGCGCGGCCGACGACCGCCGAGAGAGGGAAACCATTCGACAGAGATTTCGCGAGGCACATGAGATCGGGCGTGATGCCGGAATGCTCGCACGCGAACATGCGTCCGGTGCGCCCGAAGCCGGTCTGCACTTCGTCCGCGATCAGCACGATGCCGTGCTCTTTGCAGAGACGCGCGAGGTCCGCGAGGAACGCCGGCGGGGGGGTGATGAAGCCGCCTTCGCCGAGCACCGGCTCGATCAGCATGCACGCAAGGCGCTCGGGCCGGACGGTGCTCTTCAGGAATCGGTGCAGCTCCTCGATGCCGCGCGCGACACACGCTTCTTCTGACGTCCCGCGCGGCCGCCGCAGCACGTCGGGAATCGGAAACCGGTAGACCTCGGGCGCGAACGGCCCGAACCCGTCACGGTAGGGCGTGGTCTTGCTGGTCAGCGACATCGCAAGCAGCGTGCGGCCGTGGAATCCGGGATCGAACGCGAGCACACCCGCGCGGCCGGTCGCGCTGCGAGCGATCTTGATGGCGTTCTCGACCGCCTCGGCACCGCTGTTGAACAGCGCGGCCTTGGCGGGCCCCGTGATCGGCGCGAGGCCGCACAGTTTCTGCGCGAGTGCCACGTAGGGTTCGTAAGGGACAACCATGAAGCATCCATGCTGCAGCTTGGATAGTTGCGCTTGTGCGCGTTCGAGCACGCGCGGCGCCGAATGGCCTGCGTTCAGGCAACCGATGCCGCCTGCGAAATCGAGGAACGTGTTGCCGTCGACGTCGGTGAGGCGCGCGCCGTCCGCGCGCTCGAAGAACAGGCCGTGGCGCGGTTCTGAAATGCCGGACGAGACACAGGAACGGCGCATCTCGGTGAGCGCGCGGCTGCGCGGGCCCGGCAGTTCGGTGCGCAGAGCGATCGCGGACACGATCAATACCAGCCCATCGGGTTGTCGTTGAGGTTGATGTGGACCTGCTTCTGCTCGAGATAGTTGTCGGCGCCGCGAATGCCCAACTCGCGTCCGGCTCCGCTCATCTTCACGCCGCCCCACGGCGCTTCGACATACGTCGGCTGCATGTGGTTCACCCACATGATGCCGACGCGCAGCTTCTTCACCACGCGGAACGCGCGGAAGATGTCGCGCGTCCACACGGCACCCGCCAGCCCGTAAGGCGTCGCGTTCGCGATTCGAATCGCCTCGGCTTCGCCCTCGAACGGGATCACCGAAACCACCGGGCCGAAGATCTCTTCCTGCGCGATCGTCATGGCGGGATCGACGTGGTCGAAGATCGTGGGCTCGAGATACGCGCCGCGCGCAAGTGCGCCGTTAGGCGCGCGGCCTCCGAGCACCAAGCGCGCGCCGTCGCGCCGCCCGCCCTCGACGTAGCCGAGCACGCGATCGCGATGGGCGGCGGTGACGAGCGGGCCCATGCGCGAGGCGCGATCGAGCGGGTCGCCGATCACGATCGTCTTCGCCTTGGCGACCATCGCCTCCACGAACTTCGCGTGGATCGATTGCTCGACCAGGATCCGCGAACCGGCCGAACACACTTCACCCTGATTGACGAAGATCCCGAACACCGCGCCCTCGACCGCCGCCTCCCAGTTGGCGTCGGCGAAGAAGATATTCGGCGACTTGCCGCCCAGCTCGAGCGTGACGCGCTTGAGGTTCGTGTCCGCCGCCGCATGTAGAATCGTGCGGCCGGTGCGGGTCGAACCGGTGAAGGCGACCTTGTCGACAAGATCGCTCGAGGCGAGTGCTGCGCCCACGACCGGCCCATCGCCGGTGACGACGTTGACCACACCCTTCGGCAATCCCTCGATGCCATCGAGGATCCGCGCGAGTTCGAGTGCGGTGGCCGGCGTCGCTTCGGCGGGTTTCAGCACCACCGTGCACCCGGCGCACAACGCGGGCGCGATCTTCCACGCGGCCATCAGCAGCGGATAGTTCCACGGGATGATCTGTCCGCACACGCCGACCGGTTCCTTCAGCGTCAGGCTCATCGCTTCGTCGGGAACCGGATTCACATCGCCCGTGATCTTGGTCGCGAGTCCGCCGTAGTACTCGAAGCACGTCGCGGCGTCGGCGACGTCGAACTCGGATTCGATGATCGGCTTGCCCATGTTCTCGGTTTCGAGCCGCGCGAGGTCGGATGCGTTCTCACGCAATCTCCGCGCAATCTCGAACAACACCTGCCCGCGCTGCATCGCGGTCATGCCGGGCCACGGCCCGGAATCAAACGCCTCGCGCGCCGCAGCAATGGCGAGCCCGGTTTCCTCGCGGCTCGCGCGCGTCGCTCGTGCGAGCGTGACGCCGGTCGCCGGATTGACGACCGCCTGCGATGTGTCGGCGCCGGCAACGAACCGGCCTCCGATGTAGAGCGGGAGCGACTTCGCATCGGTCATGACGTCACCACTTCCGATCGGAGTAGGGGAACCAGTAGCTCTTGCGCTCCTGGATGTAGTCGATGTGAACGTGCTTCGGTTCGCGGAACGCGTCGAGACCTTCCTCGCCCAGTTCGCGCCCGATGCCGCTCTGACGCATCCCGCCGAACGGGCCGGCCTCGTTGTCGGTGAGCGGATCATTGACCCAGAACGTGCCGGCCTTCACTTCCTCCATCGCCTGCATCATGTAGCGGAGGTTGTTGGTGTAGATGTTGGCGCCGAGGCCGTAGTTGCTGTCGTTGGCGCACGCGATCGCTTCTTCGAAGTCTTTGACGCGCACGATCGATGCGACCGGGCCGAAGATTTCTTCGCGCGTCGGTGAGCTGCCGTGGCGCACGCCGGTGAGCACCGTGGGCTCGAGGTAGTGCCCGCGTCCGAGTCCCGCCGGCCGCTTGCCTCCGATGACGAGCGTGGCCCCTTCACCGACCGCGGTCGCGATCGCCTTCGTGACGCGCTCGAGCGCGGTCGCCGAGATCAAAGGTCCCATGTCGGTCGCGGGGTCGCGCGGATCGCCGACCCGCACTTCGCGTGCGTGCGCGATGAAGCGTTCCGTGAAGGCGTCGGCGATACGATCGACCACATAGATGCGTTTCGCCGACGTGCACACCTGGCCGGCGTTGAGGTAGCGCGCCCACACGGCCGCGCGAGCCGCGATCTCCACGTCGGCGTCCTCGCACACGATGAACGGATCGATGCCGCTGGTTTCGAGGTTGACCTTCGCCAGCCGGTCGGCCGCGATGCGCATGATGCGCTTGCCGGTCGCGGTCGAGCCGGTGAACGCGATCAGATCGACCCCGGGATGCGAGACCAGCGCTTCGCCCGCCTCTTCGCCGGTGCCGGTCACGATGCTCACGACTCCGGGCGGCAGACACGAGAACGCTTGTGCGAGTTCGAGCGTGGCGAGCGGAGTTTCATCGGCGGGCTTGATGATCACCGTGTTGCCGGCGGCGAGTGCGGGCGCCACCTTCCACGCCATCAACAGCAGGGGATAGTTGAACGGTACGATGCACGCCACCACGCCGTACGGCTCCTTCACGGTGAAGTTCACCTGGTGTTCGAAGCCCGGCGGAATCGAACTGCCGCGCGAATGCCGCCCGATCTCGGCGTAGTAGTCGAAGCACGCCGTGACCCACTCGATCTCGTCGAGATTCTCGATCATCGGCTTGCCGCCCTCGAGCGTGAGCGTTTCGGCGAGGGCATGGTGCTGTGCGCGGATGCGCGCCGCGATCTCGTGCAGCAGTTGCGCCCGCGCGAGCGCCGGCGTGCGCCGCCATCCGGGTTGCGCGCGACGCGCGGCGGCCACCGCGGCATCGATGTCGGCGCGCTGGGCGCGCGCGACGCGGCCGATCGCCTCTTCGGTCGCGGGGTTCTCGACCGTCATGTGATGGCCGTCCGCGGCGGGCGCGTCGACGTGATCGATCCACAGTGCAGCTTCACGCATGTTCAACCTCCGGGACGGGAGTCCGACGTATCGCTCACGGCGGTCTCCGCCAACTCGGCCTGCACGTAGACGAATCGCACGCCGCTTCGCAGGTAGTTGTCGATGGATTCGAGGATCGGCGCATTCCGGAACCACTCGGGCCCGCTCTGGTGAATGCGCTCTTCGATCAGGGTGGAGAAGAACTCGAAGCCTGCGGCGGTTGCGCGCTCGCGCACGATGTCGAGCAGGTGGCACTCGATCGCCGCGTGGTTCTGTACCGACGGCAGCGTCGCCAGCGCCTGCAGGTAGAACGTGTTGTTCTCGCCGCGGCGGGGATCCGAACTGACCCCTTCTTCGTCGTGGTTCTCGAGCGCGCTGCCGAGTGCGTAGGCGACGATGCGCTGGGAGATCTGATCGCGCAGCGCGATGCCGATCGCACGGTGATTGCCGAGCGTCGCTTCGAGCATGTCCGCCGGGAACTGAACCAGCGGCCGGCGGCCGGCGCGCAGGACATCGGGCGGATACTGGGATACCGCGCCATAGCGTTCGACCTCGACCGCCATGATCCCCGCGGAGAGTACGGGGAAGTTCACAGCGGTGACGTCGATCACTTCGATCGCCTCGATCGGACACTCGAGCGTGCCGATGCGGATTTCGGGGCCCGAGGCGAGGGTCACGGTCACGCGGCCGGCGAGGACATCTTCGATCGCGCGCCGCAGGATTGCGAGCGCCTCGTCGATCGCGTAGGGCTCGGTGTCGTAGCGTGGATAGAAGCGCAGCGCGCGGTCGCCGGCCGGAAGCATCAGCAGTCCGAGACGGAACGCGCGATCGCGCAGCACGTCGCGCCAGTCACTCCGTACGACGTCGAACGCGAGCATCACACCGGCGCCGCGCACGCTCTGAATCAGTCCCGAGTAGTCGCGCGCGAGCGCTTCGAGCCCGGCGCGCGCGCGCGCTCCGGTGCGTTCGACCTGATCGAGATCGAGCTGATCCATCAGCGCCATCAATCGCACCATGCCGACCGAGTCGCCTTCCCAGGTCGTGTTGAACTTCTTCTCTTCCTGGAAGAACGTCGCCAGTTCGTCGCTCACGAACAGTACGCCGTTCTGCGCCTTCTTCGCCCATACCACGACGTCCGGAGGGCATGCGAGATCGAACAGCTCGTGCGCCCACAATTTCCCGGTCGCGCCCCAGCCGGTCTGCACTTCGTCGAACATGAGGGGGATATCGTAGATGCGCGTGAACAGTCGCAGCCGCTGCATGAAACGCGCGGTGGTCATGCGCACGCCGCCTTCGCCCTGGATCGGCTCGATCAGCACCGCGGCCACACGGCGGCTGCGACGGATCACATCGGCGCTCAACAGCGCGCCTTGTTCCTGCACGAACGCACCGACATCGGCGCCGCGCTCCGCGATGAACCCGTCGATCGCATCGAGCTCGCGGCGGAACTGCTCGCGATTCTTCTCGGCGTGCGGGAGCCGGCCCGAAACCATCAGATCCCACAGCTGCTTCAAGCTGCGCTCCTCGCGCCGCGCCGTCTCGCGCGGGCTCGCGTCGGCCGCTGGGAACGACACCTCGGGCCAGTCGAAGGTCGGGAACCCCAGACGCGCCTTCTTGCGATGCGTGACGGCGAGGCTGCCGAGCGTGCGTCCATGGAAGGCGCCTTCGTAGGAGACGATGAAGCCGCCGTCGCGCTCGCCCGCCGTGCGGACGCGGTTGAGCAGCACCGACTTGATCGCGTTCTCCACCGCTTCGGCGCCGGTGTTGACGACGAAGTGGCGCGGGGTGCCTTTGGGAGCGATGCGGTTCAGCTCCGCTTTCATGCGCAACGAGATCGCGGTCTGATACTCGGAGTGTGCGTAGCGCGACGCGACGTACGGCAACTCGCGCAGCACCGCGGCGACGACCGCCGGATCGTTCTCGCCGAAACCCTGCGTCGCGATCAGGGCGCCCATGTCGAGGAAGCGATACGGTTCACCTGATGCGTCGCGATCGATGGTCGCGAGATAGGGGCCGATCGAATGCGCGGGATCGAACGCGACCGGCAGCGAGAAGAATAGACTCCGTGCCGCGGCTTCGAGTGCCGCATTCGACTCCGGCAGGCAGGCGGATATGATCTCCTCGAGCGGTCCGTCGTGCGCGCTCATCGCCGGTGGCAGGTGCACGTGCACCTGTCCCTGACGGTAGCGCGCATGAAGTGCCGCGATCCGTTCGAGAAATGCCGTAAGGACGCCATTGCCTGCCTGGAAGGCGTTCATGATTCTCCAGCTTTGGGTCTGGGCGTGCATCGTCAGCGCGGGAGGGAGTCCCATTGGGGTTTTCGGCCCGATACGCCCCGCTCTGCATGCCGATGAATTTCGCCTGACCTCCAGTCACCGACCCTTCCGATGAGGCCCGACATGCTCGCGAAGCGCTATCCGTACTACCTGGCCAATCGGGCCGTTCACGCCAACGAGGACCTGGTCGTCACCGACAAGTTTTCGCTCGCCCCGGCAACCCGTGTGGCGCTCGCCGACCCGGCTGCGATCGAGGCGGGCATTGCCGCGGCGGTGTCCGCCACCGAGCCCATGCGAAAATTGCCCGCCTATCAGCGCCAGGCGGTGCTCCAGCACTGCGTGCGACGCTTCACGGAGCGGGCGGACGAGCTGGCGATGAGCCTGTGCATCGAGGCCGGCAAGCCGATCAAGGACAGCCGCGGCGAGGTGGCGAGATTGATCGACACATTTCGTATCGCCTCCGAAGAGTCGGTGCGGATCTACGGCGAAGTGCTGCCGCTCGATATCTCGGCGCGCGCGCGGGGCTACACCGGCATGTGGAAGCGGGTGCCGATCGGGCCGTGTTCGTTCATCTCACCGTTCAATTTTCCCTTGAACCTCGCGGCGCACAAGATCGCCCCGGCAATCGCCGCCGGGTGTCCGTTCGTGCTCAAGCCCGCGAGCCTCACGCCGATCGGAGCACTGCTGATCGGCGAAGTCCTGGCCGAGACCGATCTGCCCGAGGGCGCATTCTCGATCCTGCCATGCCGCCGTGACGGTGCAGGGCTGTTCACGACCGACGAGCGCCTCAAGCTGCTGAGCTTCACGGGTTCACCCGACGTTGGCTGGGACCTCAAGGCCCGCGCGGGAAAGAAGAAAGTCGTTCTCGAACTCGGCGGCAACGCCGCGGTGCTGGTCGACGAGGACGCAACGCTCGATGACGCGGTCGCGCGCATCGTGTTCGGCGCGTTCTATCAATCAGGCCAGAGCTGTATCGGCGTGCAACGCATTCTCGTGCACGAAAAGATCTACGACGCGCTGCGCGAGCCGCTGGTCGCCGCCACGCGCGCGCTGGTGATGGGCGATCCCAAGGACGAGGCGACGTTCATCGGCCCGATGATCAGCGAGCAGGAGGCCGAGCGGCTCGAAGGGTGGATCCGCTCCGCGGTCGCTCGCGGCGCGCGTCTGTTGTGCGGAGGCACGCGCCGCGGCGCGATGCTCGAGGCGACGCTGCTCGAGGACGTTCCGCGCGACGAAGCGATCGTGTGCAAGGAAGCGTTCGGTCCGGTCGCCGTGCTCTCGAAGTTCAGCGACTTCGATCGGGCGCTCGCGGAGATCAACGACAGCACCTACGGACTCCAGGCCGGCATCTTCACGCGCGATCTCTACAAAATGCAGCGGGCGTGGGACACGCTCGAGGTCGGAGGCGTGATCATCGGCGATGTGCCTTCGTGGCGCGTCGACAACATGCCGTACGGCGGCGTGAAGGACTCAGGGTTGGGGCGTGAAGGCGTGCGGTTCGCGATGGAGGACATGTCGGAGATCCGGCTGCTGGTGATCCGCACTCCGTAGGTGGATCATGGCGTCCCGGCCGCATCCAAGAACCGCAACCCCACCGATCCGAGGTCCCGAATGCAGCTTCGCGTTCCGCCCCGACCGTCCGAAGTGCCGCCAATGCCCCCGAACGAGATCCCGGTCCAGCCGGATCTTCCGACGACGCGTCCCGATCAGGCGCCCATGCCGCATCCGTCGGAGGTGCCCGATCGGCCGAGGGAAGTCGAGCCCCGGCCGGAGTAGACCAAAAGCAGCGTCCTCGTAGACCGATGCTTTCAGGAGGGCGGAACCT
This sequence comes from Candidatus Eiseniibacteriota bacterium, assembly GCA_031364845.1. Lineage (GTDB taxonomy): Bacteria > Eisenbacteria > RBG-16-71-46 > RBG-16-71-46 > RBG-16-71-46 > JANLWX01. The sequence continues at coordinate 9,745 of JANLWX010000086.1, read as the reverse complement.
ACAAGTACAAGGTAGACGGACGAACAGGCTGGATCTATCGGCTGCTTGAGAACAGCCTGGTTCGAACTTCGGATAGTTCCAGTCCTCACGGCACGACGAGACCCAGTGTCGTCCGGCCGGCGGTGTATGTTGACCACGTGTCGAGACACAGGCGGAGAGTCGAAGTCGGGCGGGAGGGCTGTTCGTGAGACGGGGAGTCGTGGTTCTTGGCGTTTCTCTTTTCGCGTTGGCCGCGGTCCCGAGGTGGCAGGCATAGATGTAGTTCGGCGTCGCTGCTTTCGGAGGCACAGGAAATGAAACCGCATGGAGTGGCGCGCTTGGCCAGACTGCTGGGCCACGTTTGGTTCGTACTGATGTTGGCGGGATGCAGCGAGCCCACGCAACCATATTCATCTCGTGTAATCACGGACTTTGGTGGCGTGTGGGGGACCTCGGGAGCAGACGTCTATGCGGTTGGACTGAGTCTCGCTCAAGATGGATGGCACGGCCTCATCCTTCACTACGACGGCCATGAGTGGAGTCCCATCACGAACGATGCCACAGCATTCTTCACCAGCATGTGGGGCAACTCGGGTACCGAACAGTTCGTGGTCGGATTCTTTCCATACGATCACGGCACGATCCTGCATCGCAGCTTCGACGGAACCCGATGGAGCGCAGTCAGAAGTGCGGCGGGAGTAGAGCTATTTGACGTGTGGGGCAACTCGGCCAGCGACGTCTTTGCGGTGGGAGATCGTAGGATGGGCGGCGGTGGTGCGATCCTGCACTACGACGGCAACAGCTGGAGCACCCAGAACGACACGGCGGCAGTGAGGGGAATATGGGGGAGCTCGGGGAGCGACGTATTCGCCGTCGGCCCAAGCATCCTGCACTACGATGGCAGCTCATGGAGCACTCAGGTCAGCAGGACGGGGTATCTCTTCGGCGTGTGGGGAAGTTCGGGGGCCGACGTCTTTGCTGTAGGAGGTGGCGGCACGATCCTGCACTACGATGGCAGTCTGTGGAGCAGTCAGGCCAGCGGGACGACGGCTATTCTCTCGCATGTGTGGGGGACCTCAGGGTCGGACGTGTTCGCAGTTGGGTACGGTGGGACGATCCTGCACTACGACGGTGTCACCTGGAGCAGCCAGACCAGCGGGACACAGGCGGACCTTCAAGGAATATGGGGAAGCTCGGGGCGTGATGTATACGCTGTCGGGTACGAGGGGACGCTCCTCCACTACGACGGCAGTAACTGGAGCGCGGTGAGGTGGCAGTCCCCACTAAGACTAAGTTGGCCTCGCCGTCCTAAAGTCAGGTGAATCACCGACCAGGCCGCGCCAGAGTCCAGAAGGCCTCGCGGCCCCGTAGCTCAGACGGATAGAGCAGCGGTTTCCTAGCGCGCCGCGATGATCGCGATTTCCACCAGATACTCGGGTGCTGCGAGCTTCGCCTCGACCGTCGCGCGGGCCGGCGGGTTCGCGGGATCGATCCATGCCTCCCACACCGCGTTCATCTCGTCGAACGTCGCGATGTCGGTGAGCCAGATGGTCGCCGACAGCAGTTTCGTGCGGTCAGTGCCGGCTTCTGTGAGCCGCGCATCGATGCGGCGCAGGATCGCTTCGGTCTGACCGCGCACGCTGCCCGCGGGGACATTCGAGACGTGTCCCGACAGATAGACGGTGTCGCGATGCACGACCGCGGCACTCATGCGGCGTCCCGGCTCGATACGGATGATGTCCATCGTGGATCTCCTGAGCCCCGACCATGGTTCGTGAATGGTCCGAGCCATGTGCTTCGACGTCACGAAACCCGGTGCGCGGCCTGCTCCGATGCCAGTTGCCACACGACGTCACGCAGCCCGTCGAGGCCCTCGCCGGTCTGCGCGGACACGACATGACACCCGTCGAACTCCGCCCGCAATCCGGCAGCGATCGACTCGTCCTCGAGCAGGTCGCACTTGTTGAAGACGAGCGTGGTCGGACGCGGTGTCTCCATGATGTCCTCGAGCACGCCTTCCACCGCGAGCATCTGCTGGCGGAAATCGGGATCTGCGGCGTCGACCACGTGCAGCAGCAGATCGGCCTCGATCGCTTCGACCAGCGTGCTGTGGAACGACGCGACCAGATGATGCGGCAGTTTGCGGATGAAGCCGACGGTGTCGGTGAGCAGCGCGACCTGGCGTTTGGGGCTCACCATCTGGCGGGTGGTGGCGTCGAGCGTGGCGAACAGCCGGTTCTCGACGAACACCTGCGAGCGCGTGAGCGCGTTGAACAGCGTGCTCTTGCCGGCGTTGGTGTAGCCGACCAGTGCCGCGCGGAATTCGCGCCGCCGCCGCCGCCGCTGGGTCTCGCGTTCGCGCTCGACGCTCTCGAGTTCCTGCTTCAGCTTCGCGATCCGTTCGCGCACCAGACGGCGGTCGGTTTCGAGCTGGGTTTCGCCGGGTCCGCGCGTGCCGATGCCGCCGGCCTGGCGCTCGAGATGCTTCCACATGCCGGTCAGCCGCGGCAGCGTGTACTCGAGCTGCGCGAGTTCCACCTGGAGGCGCGACTCACGCGTGCGCGCGCGGCGGGAAAAAATGTCGAGGATCAGCTCCGAGCGATCGATCACCTTGCGCTCGAGTTTCTTCTCGAGATTCTTGACCTGCGCGGGGGTCAGGTCGTCGTCGAACACGACGAGGTGCACGTCGTGTTCGTCGGCGAGCGCCTTCAGCTCTTCGACCTTGCCCTTGCCGATGTAGGTCGCGGGATGCACGGTGCCGCGGCGCTGGGCGATGCGGCCATGCACGGTCGCGCCGGCGGTGTCGGCGAGCAGCGCGAGCTCGTCGAGCGAACGCTCGAGTGCGCCGCCGACGTCGCGTGCCGAATGTCCGGCCAGCACCGCGCGCTCGGCCGTCGGCGGGTTCACGATCTCGAAATGATTTTGCTTCACCCGCGTGCCTCGATCCCGAGCTCGTACGGAGCCGGCGTGAGATTGTCGTAGCCGCCGTCTTCGCGCATCACCACCAGATCCTCGATGCGCGCGCCCATTCCGCGCGACGGATAGTAGAGCCCCGGTTCGATCGTGACGACCATGCCCGCTTCCAGCGTCTGCGTGTTGGAAGGCGGCCCGCCCAGGCGCGGCGCTTCGTGCACCGCGAGTCCGACGCCGTGCCCGAGCCCGTGCACGTAACCTTCTTCGGTGCCAGGCGTGCTGCGCACGGTGGCGTGACCGCGCTTCTCGAACACCTCGCACGTCGTTTCCTGGTACGAACGGCATGGGGTGCCGGTGCGCAGCGTGTCCATCACCGCGCGAAACGCCGCATGGACGTCGTCGTACAGCTGGCGCACGGCGTCCGGAACCGGCGCCATGCAGAACGTGCGCGTGAAATCGCTGTGGTAGCCGCCGCCGGCTTCTCCGGGGAAGATGTCGACGATCACGGGTGCACCCGCGCGCAACAGCTCCGCATCGTTGCCGCGATTGTGCGGCACGCCGGCATCGCGACCCTGCGACACGATGCTCTCGCCGCCTTCGAGTCCGAACGCGAGGAACTCGCGGTTGAGCAGGGTTCGCAGGCTGCCGAGCGTCACCGCTCCCGCCTCGTCGCGGAACGTGTCGCCGTCGGGGCGCAGGCCGCCGAGGTGATCGGTGAGTTTCCTGTAGGCGCTCACCACCGCGAGCGACGCATGGCGGATCGCCGCGATCTCGTCGGGATTCTTGGTCGTGCGCGCGATCGTGACGATGTCCGGCAGCAGGTGGTCGATGATCACGCCGTCTACGCGCTGCTTGATCTCGGTGATGAGCTGATACGCAAAGCTCGCCTCGAGGTCGCCGAACAGCGCGATGCTGCCGCGCATGCCCATGGTTCCGAGCACCTCACCGATCAGCTCCGCGTGCCCCGCCGCGGCGCCGAGCCGGTCCACACGCTCGATCCACTGATGCTGCTGCAGCGTGGAGTGCTCGATGCCGATCGCCACCGCGTCGTCGCGCTCCATCGGATCGACCACCAGATGTTCACGCCCGGTGGCGGTCCGGAAGTAGATGGCGCGATGGAAGCGTTTGCCGGTCGCGTAGTGCATGGCCGGGCAATAGCGGTCGTTGGCGAACACCACCATGCCGGCAAGGCCGCGTTCCTGCATGAGTCGGTCGAGATCTCGTCTCACGGGGGATAACTCCTGCTCGAAGGACGGCGAATGCCCCGGATTGCTCGGCGGACCGGAGTGGGCACCGCGGTGGTGAACCGGCATGCGAGCCGTTGATGCTACTCCGGACGATCGATGCTCTGCCAGCGGATCAGCGGTCCATTTCACCCGATCCGGCACGCCGCCGCCCGACCACAATGCGCATGACGATCCATCCGAAGGCGAAGCCTCCGATGTGCGCCCACCAGGCGACCCCGCCGCCGCGCGGCGACCACGCGAGCGCCAGCGCCCCGGCGAAGAACTGGTAGACGAACCAGAAACCGAGCACCAGCGCCGAAGGCAGGGTGGCGATCTGGAAGAACGGAAAGAACGGGATCAGCGTCACGACGCGCGCCGCGGGGAAGGCCGCGAGATAGGCGCCGAGCACGCCGGCGATCGCACCGCTCGCCCCGACCGTCGGGATCGTGGAGTCGGGGTTCGTGAAGTAGTGCGCGAATCCCGCGAACGCCCCGCACACGGCGTAGAACGCGAGGAATCGCACGCGTCCGAGGCGGTCCTCGACGTTGTCGCCGAAGATCCACAGGTACCACATGTTTCCGATCAGGTGCGCCCAGCCGCCATGCAGAAACATGGACGAGAACAGGGTGACGAGTCCCGAGGTGAGCGGCTCGTCGCCGGTGACGAAGGCCTGGGTGAGTCGCCGCGGAACGAGGCCCCATTGCATCATGAAAGGTCGCAGGTCCGGGCCGAGGATCACTTCGTACAGGAACACGGCGAGGTTGACGATGATCAAACTGCGGACCACGATCGGCGTGGACTGGAGCGGATTCTCGTCGCGCAACGGGATCACGCCCGCCCCCGTTTCGGGCGCGGAAACGGCCCGTTGCCACGCGTGCGGAAGCCCGTTCGGGCCGCGCTCCATGCGGTTCCCGGGGGTTTGACGCTTCGCGGACAGCTTCCTATGCTGCCGTGCACGCTGGAATCGCAGTAAATCGTTTTCTCCTCCCTCGGCATCCCAACGGGGTGCGTTTCTACCGAACTCATGAATTCAGGGCATCACAGGGGGTGCATTTATGGCTAATGCAGTAGCCGTGACCGAGCAGAACTTCGAAACGGAAGTCATTCAGTCGAAGACGCCGGTCCTCGTGGATTTCTGGGCCGCCTGGTGCGGACCGTGCCGCGCGATCGCTCCCGCTCTCGAGGAGATCGCGACCGAATACAGTGGCCGGCTCAAGGTGGTCAAGGTCGACGTCGACGAGAATCAGGAAATTTCGATCAAGTATAACGTGCGCAGCATCCCGACCCTGCTGCTGTTCAAGGACGGGCAGGTCGTCGAGACGCTGATCGGAGCCTATCCGAAGCCCCGGTTGCTTTCATCGATCCAGCCGCATCTGTAGCCGTCGAGTTTCACTGCCCAACACGGCCCGCGCGTCCCCGCGATGCGCGGGCCGCGGCGTGTTCGTCGCCGGGCTGGCGCCGGACCCCGGCGTCCGTCAGGATCATGGCCGACGCAGACTCCTGGACCCTGGAACCCGCATGAACCTCAAGTTGTATTCGGGCGACATCGAGATCGGAACGTTGACCGCGCACGACATCGACTGGCCGCGGACCTTCTTCCATTTCGCGCCGACCCCCGCCTACGAGAGCGTGCGGTCGGTGTTCGAGCGCACAGTGCCCGACGCCGACTCGGGCTACGACGACCTCGACGACTTCGAGGAGTTCGAGGAACAGTGCCTGTCGCTTGATCTGCGTCTCGTCGACGAGTTGTCCCATACGACGACCTACCTCGACCTGATCTACATCATCGGCGGCACCGAAGCCGTCGTGCGCCACGGGTTCCTCAGGCGCATCGACGAGCGCGGGCTCGTGAAGTGGGTGCGCCACGACCGCGCACTCGACGAAGGGCCCGAAGATTAAGATGTAGTCCCGGCCCGGAGCTCGGCGAGTTCGTGGAGCCTCGCGGGAAGTTCTTTGAGCACGTCGCCGGCGCTCATGCCGAGTTGTCCGCGCGCTGCGGCGATGCGATCGGCCGCGTGTCCGTGGACGAACACGCCGAGGCGCGCGGCGTCGTAGGCGTTGAGTCCCTGCGCGACGAACGCCGCGATCACCCCGCTCAACACGTCGCCGGTGCCGGCCGTCGCGAGGCCCGGATTGCCTGAGCCGTTCACCGTCGCGTGTCCGGCCGGACTCGCGGTCACGGTCGGGGCGCCCTTCAATACGACGACCGCCTGCCAGCGCTGTGCCCAGGTGCGCGCGCATTCGATGCGATCGAGCTCGATCGCTTCGGCATCGAGTCCCGTGAGCCGCGCCATTTCGCCGAGGTGCGGTGTGAGGATGCGCGCGGCACTACCCGCGGGCGGGCGCACCGTTGCGGACACGTTGGGTTGACCGGCGAACGCATTGAGTCCGTCGGCATCGATCACCATCGGCCTCTCGATGCGCGCCGCGAGAGCGCGCGCGAGTTCCAGCGACTCGGGATCGCGCGACAGGCCGTTGCCGAGCGCCACCGCGTGAGCGCGCGCGGCATGTTCGACGAGTACCGAGAGCCCGGCGGTGCTCAACGCGCGCGCGGAAGTCTGCGGCATCGCGAGCGTCATCTCCTCGGTGAGCTTCACCGCGAGGATGTCCTGAAGGCCCTGCGGTACCGCGGCGATCACGTAGCCCGCTCCGGCTCGCGTCGATGCGCGCGCCGCCAGAGACACGGCACCCGTGAGCCCGGCCGAACCTCCGATCAGCAGCACGCGGCCGACCGAGCCTTTGTGGGCACGAGGCTCGCGGCGCGGAACGAGTTCCGCCATGCCGCGCGCGGTGGCCACTTCGGTGTGGCGCGCGGGATCGTCCTCGGGTCCGAATCGCTCCACGAGCCCGATGTCCACGACTTCGATCGCGCCCGCGAAGGCGCGCGCGGGATAGAGCCAGTGCGCGCGCTTGTGATAACCGAATGTCACCGTGAGATTGGCGCGCACGGTGCGTCGCGCGATGGCGCCGGTGTCGGCGTTCACGCCGGTCGGCAGGTCGACCGCGATCACGCTGGTACCGGCATCGTCGAGGTCCCGCAGTTCCTGCACGGCGGCCGCGATCACGCCCTCCAGGCAGCCGCGCGCGCCGGTCCCGAGCAGCGCGTCGACCGCGAGATCCCATGGATCGCGCAGCGCAACGAGCACCCGGAGTTCGGCCTCGGTCGCGATCACACGCGGCTCGATGCCCGCCGCGCTCATGGCGTCGTAGTGCGCGCGTGTATCCGCCGGCAGACGGTCGACTGCTCCGATCAGGCCCGCGTGGACTTCGGCGCCGCTGGCGCGCAGCGCGCGAGCGACCACGAAACCGTCACCGCCATTGTTCCCCGGTCCGCACAGCACGAGGATCCGCAGGCCGAGTACCGAGCCGTAACGGCGCTCGATCGCCGCCGCCACGCCGAGCCCGGCGCGTTCCATCAGCGCATGACCGGTCGCCTGGCCGCTCTCGATCGTCGCGCGATCCAGGCGGCGCATCTCGTCTGCCGTGACGAGGCGCATGGGTTTCGGCGGCACCGGCCGCGCGCGGCGCTTCGGCCGCGCGGAGATGTTTGTACCCGGGGCGCGGGATGGCGGCATCGTCGCGTGCTACCGGCGGCGCCGGCGCGCTTCGGTGCCGAGATCGCGCTCGAGCCGCGTCCGGTATTCGGCGTCGCGATCGACGCGCGTGACGAGATCGGGATCCGACGAGATGAACGGAAGGTCGAACAGTTCCGGGTCGGCTTCCTGCTCGAGATAGATCTTCTCCTGCTCGTGACGCTGGAACGACACCGCCTTCTCGATCGTGTCGAACACGCGGCCGGCCGCGAAGGACTTGTGGAACACGTCATAGATGTAGACGTGGAAGTGTCCGTCGAGCCCGGTGGTGCCCTCCGGCGGCATGTGCACTTTCATCTTCGACGATTTGACCTTGCTTTCCATGAGACCTCCGTACGAGGGAACGGATGCGGGCCCGGCGGTCCGCCTATACGTGCTTCGGTGCTGCGTTGAGTGCATCGACGATGCCGACCAACTGGAACACGTCGTCGACATCGTAGTCGGCGCCCGACTGCTTCGTGTCGAACGTGTCTCCATACCGCGCGAACACGGTCTTCATCCCGAGCGACTTGCCGCCCACCATGTCGCGCTCGGCCCAGTCACCGACCATCAGCGACTCGTGCGGCTCGGCCTCAAGCCGCTGCAGCACAAGGCGGAACGGCGCAGGGTTCGGCTTGCGCTCGCGCGTGTCGTCGAACGTCACCACCGCATCGAACACGTGCTGGAGCGACAACGAGCACAGCCGAAGCCACACCTGCGCCTGCGGCGCGTCGGAGACGACGCCGAGCCGGATCCCGCGCTTGATCAGCTCGAGCAGCGTGAGCTGCACGTGCGGATAGAGCACCAGCGCCGATTCGCGCGCCCGGCGATAGGCGACGATGCCCGACGCCAGGATCTTCGGGTTCACGTGGCCGAACTCGCTCTCGAGCAGGCGGTCAAACACGTTCTGGTACTCGAGGCCGAGCTCCTTGTAGATCGCATCGATCCGCGTGCGCACGACCTCGTGCGGCAGGTCGAGGCCGGCATCGATCATTCCGTCGACGCCGGCGCGCACGGCGTCGTCCTTCATCTTCATGAAGTCGACCAGCGTGTTGTCGAGATCGAAGACGATGGCGCGGATCACGCCGTACCCCGGAAGGCAAAGAGTGAAGCGCTGCGGGGTCGCACCGGCGGCCGGGCGATGCCGGGTGCCGTCACTTGGCGGAGATCCCGATCGTGCGTCCCTGGCTGATCTCGCCGTTGTCGATGCGGACGTTGAATCCGCACGCGGGATTGCTGCAGACCCACGCCTTGTAGTTGATCGGCGCGCCGTCGCGGCCGTAGTCCGACAGCGGCAGGAGCACGCCGTCGCTGCACTTGCGGCACTCGGGAAACCCGTTCTCCATCCCCATTCCACCCTCCCTCAGAAGGACGCATCACTTCCGGCCCGGACGTCAGTCTATGCGACCTCGCAACCGGCGGGCCATGAAAATTCGACCCGCGCCGGGCCGAGTTTCGCCCTTTCACCTCGACGGTATCGGCAGAAGCGCGCCGGTTCCGTGCGTCGCTCGGGGCTCAGCATTCACGGCCGATCGCTTGCCCACCCCACGGGCCCCCTCTAGAATTCAACCCACATTCCGTCTCCCTCCACGCTTCCCTTCCCCCGAACGGCGCCCGCGTTTGCATCCTCCGAGACTCCGATTCCTGGTCTGCGCCGCGGCCGTTGCCCTGGCCCTCGGCGTGTGGTCGATGGAAGCGCGGGCGGTGCTCGACATCGAGGACAAAGGGCCCGTAATCAACGCGGGAGGATTCGCGATGCGGGTCACCAACGCCGGTATCATCGGCAACGCTTTCGTGGACAACGGCCTGTCCTATGATCCATCGTTCGAGATCCATCCCGGCAGCGGGCTCGAAGCGCTCAATCACGCCGCGCTGTGGGTGGGCGCACGCGCGGCCAGCGGCGAGATGCGCGTGTCGGGAGGGCCGTTGCTCGAGTGGCGTCCGACGCTCGAGCTCGACGATCGCGTACGCGGCGTGAGCCAGGGATTGCCGGGAGCCCGGCGCAGCGTGGACGACGACGGCGATGGCCGCGTGGACGAGGAAATCTTCAACGGC
>JANLWX010000066.1:0-44479 GCA_031364845.1 Candidatus Eiseniibacteriota bacterium | reverse complement strand
TCGAGGTCGGCGACGAATCCGGTCGCATCGAGTGCCGTGACCTGCTCGAACAGCGCGGCCTGAGCTTCGGGCTCGCGGCGGCCCATTCGTACGGCGATGCGGACCATGCTTTCGAAGCGCGGCGGCAACGGAACGAACCGGACGGCGCGAGAGAGAATTTCGGCGGCTTCGACTGCTGCCGGAGTCGCGGGGCCGGCGGCGAACTGAACCGAGAGTGCCGCGGTCGCGCGATCGCGCACCGCGTGTGCCACCGCGATCGCGGCGATGCTGCACAGCGCTTCGAGCGATTCGATGGCCGCGCGGTTGGGCGGCGCCTGGCCGTGAAGTTCTTCCAGTACTACCAGCGCTTCGAGCCCGTGTTCGCCGCGCACCGGGATCAGCAGGTCGAAGCGCGCGGCGCCGAAGGCGCGCAGTTCGTCCGTCAATTCGGGCAGGCGCTCGAGCTGATGGCGGTAGGCGGGCCGGGCGAGTGCGGCGAGCATCCGACCGAGTTCGCCGCCGGCCTTCACGCCGAGCCCTGCGACGCGATCGAACTGATCGCCACGCACGGCGTAGGGCACGAGGCCGTCACCGTCACGCATGAGCAGCGCCATCACCGGTACCTGGACCTGGGCTTGCACCGCGCGCAGCAGCCGCTCGGCGAGCGCGTCGAGGTCGCGCGTTCTATGGAGATCGGAGCCGAGACGCATCGCCAGATCCCGCAGTTCGCGCGCGCGGTCGGCTTCGAGTTGCGCGCGGCGCGAATCTTCGTTCGCGCGCGCCAGCGAATGTTCGACTTCATCGAGACGGTCGCGCGTGGTGCGAAGGTCCTTGGAGCGGGCGAGCAGGCGTTTCACGCGCGCGAGCAATTCGCGGGGCGAGAACGGCTTCACGAGGTAGTCGTCCGCGCCGCGCGTGAATCCCTGCAGGCGCGTTTCGTTCTCGACCGCCGCCGACACCAGCACAATCGGAATCTGTGCGCCGGCCGGATCATTGCGCAGCGCTTCGCACACTTCGAGTCCGCTGCGCTTCGGCAGTCGCACGTCGAGCACGACCAGGTCGGGACGCTCGGCGAGTGCCCGGCGCACGGCTTCTTCGCCGTCGCTCGCGGTGATGACACGGTAGCCGTGGGCGGTGAAGGCGATCTCGAGCAGTTCACGCACGCGGCGGTCGTCGTCGACGACCAGGATCAGCGGCTCGGCTTCGGCGCGGGCGATGGGCAGCGTCATGAGTTCTCCGATTCGAGACCGAGGTCCGCGACCAGTCGCGCGACCGCCGTACGGCTGCAAGGTTTGTGGAGCGAGCGCACGATCAGCGCCTCGATCGCGAGCGCTTCTTCGGCCCCGTCGCGCACGAGCGCCACGATCTCGACGCCTTCATCCAGTTCGCGGGCGCGGTCGCGCGCCTCGCTCAGCAATTCGACGCCATGGCCGTCGGGCAGTTCCGCATCGACGCACACGATCGCCCACGGCCCGTTTTCGAGCGCTTCGAACAATTCCGCGGCGGTGCCGACCGCGTGCACTTCGAGACCGTGTCCTTCGAGCATCTGAGCGAGTCCGAGGCGCGCCGAGATCGAGTCCTCCGCGATCAGCGCGCGCAACGGCAGCGGCATTACGCGTGCGGCATCGAGCATCGGGGTTGAGACGGGCTCGGCGTGCGGAGCCGCTTCGAAGACGGTGTCTTCGGCGAGCGCCGTGGCCGTCGCTCCCGAGTGCATCGCGGGCGCGGGTTCGTGCGCATCCTTCGTCGGTTGGCTCACCGGAATATCGTCGTGAACGGCTGCCGCCACCGGCTCGAACTCGGGCAGCGCGATCGGCGGAACGTTTTCCAGCATCCGCGCGGGATCGGCGACACGATAGATCGCGCCACCTTCGGTGCGCACACAACGTGAATGACCGGGCGCTCGCGGGTCGGGACCGTGTTCGATCGTTTCAGCCGGCAGGCGCCACACCAGACGATCGGCGACGAAGTACGCGCGCCGCAATCCGTGGGCAACGAGAATGATCGGATATTCGGTCTCGGCGCTCGAGAGCGGCGCCATCGGAGCAATGACCGGATGACCCAGCGTGCCGACGCTCGCATCGAACGTCGCGCGCGACGCCATCGTCACGCGCAGCACGGCATGCCACGGCAGCGCGAGATCGAGCCCGCCCTGCGAAACCATGAGGAACGTCTCGCGCGTGGTGACGATCGGCACGCGCATCACCCACGCTCCCGCGCCACCGCGCGGCGAACCCGCGGGACCAAGATTGCCACCGACGGCGGCCAGCACTTTGCCCGCGGCGGCGAGGCCGGCGGGGTTCACGTTCGGACACGTCAGTTCGAGTGCCGAGTCTTCGGTGCGCAGTCGCGCGCCGCCCGGCTGTTCTCCGCCTTCGCACAGCCAGTCGATCGCGGCACGCAACGCCGCCGACACCTGCGGCGACAACCGCACCCGGCTCGCGGCGGCGCGCGAGGCGTCGTCGTCCAGCCGCAGATCGCCGAGCGCATCGATCGCGCCGAGTGTGCCTTCAGCGGGAAGTCCGGGTTCGCCTTCGACCACCGAACCGCATTCCACAGCCAGCCGGCCGAGATCGGCGTCGGCGGCGATGAAGGGTTCGATCGTGCCTTCGGATTCGCTGCGCTCGCACAACATCTGAAGTCGCGCGGCGATCGCTTCGGTGCCGGGATCCTTCGCGCGCCACACGCTGAGCGCGCGGTCGAGTCCGTCGAATCCGAGGATCTGGGCGACGTCGCGCGCGGCCGGAATGCCCAGGGCATTCGTGGGCTCGAGCGCGTGGCGCACCGCGATCGTGAGCATGCGGACGATCTCGTTGGCAGGCGGCTGCGGGTTCACGAGCGCTCCTCGCCGGTGTCCCGGCGCGCATCGAGGTCCAAGTCATGGTGATGCGCGGAAGCGTCCAAATCGATTACGTCCAACCGTAGCGGCCCGGGATGGTCGTAGCGGCTGCCCGAACGCGAATCCCCGCTCGGCGGCGGCGACAGACGCACGACCAGACCTTCGACATCGCGGACTTCATCTTCGAGCCGGCGCACCAGGCGATCGGCCGCGCGTGACGAACGCTCGCCGGCCGCCGAGAGGCGTTCGGCTTTGCGCGCGGCGTCGGTGACCATCTCGCGCACGCGATCGAGCGCGCGCAGCATGTCGGGACTGAACGGCGTTTCGGTGGCGCGCGGAACATCGAGGCGCGCGAGGCGTTCGGCGACGCGTTCGCGCACGCCCTTCATGCGCTCATGGGCGGAGGCCACGCGGGCCTGCACTTCGCGGGCGAGCACCTGCGCGCGGTCGGTCGCAATCCGCGCTTCACGCGCGAGCGGCTTCAAGTCTTCGGCGGGCGCGGGACCGCCTTCGGAGCGCCGCGCGGCGAGCACGGCATTCAGCGCGATCATGGTCGCGCGATTGCCGAGCACCTGCACCTGATCGGAAAGCTCCTGGACCTGATCGAGGCTCGTCGCGAGATCGTCGACCGTGCTCGTCGCGGCATCGACCAGCTCGCGGATCGCCTCGGACACCGGCTGCACCCATTCTCGCGCGGCCGCGGTGTCGCGTTCGGTCGCGGCCCGCGCACCGAGCGTCAGTGTCAGTTCGCCGCCGAGCCGCTCCAGCTCGCGCACCGTCGTGAGCAGCGACGTCGCCTCGACGAAACCGCGCTCGGCCTGCTCGGCGGACTCGCGGGCATCGGTCGCCGCGGTCGCGAGTTCGGCCTGCACCTGGCGCGCGGCTTCCTGATTCTGCTCGTGCACTTCGATCTGGCGCTGGAAGCCGCGGTTGAGCGCCTCGGACAGTCCGTGGAGCGCGCCGATGCCCGGAGGCAGCGCCGCCCAGCGTTCGGTCTCGATCCAATGGAGGATGGTCTGGCGCGCGGAGTCGGCCTGGCGCTCCGAGATCTGGAGCTGGTCGGCGGCGCGCGCGGCCTGGCGGTAGCGGGTGATCAAAGCGCTCACGTGGTTTCTGAGATCGGCAAGTTCACCCCAACCCGTCCCTGCGTGTGGGTCATGCAGCGCCGTCGCGTCGTTCGCGCGAACACTTGCGGTCACGCGCCGCACACGGGCGACGATGCCACGATCGAGCCACCATCCGAGCCAGATCGACACCACCGTCGCGGCCAGGGCGACGAGCCCCAGGCGAAGCTCGAGCGTGGCCCCGATGGGAACACGCTCGCGGTCCGGACTCAGGAGCACCCATGCGAGCCCGCCCACGGCGACCACGACCCCGCCCAGCGCTCCGATCCACAGACGTGACCGGAGTCCGCCGCGCGAACGCGTGTCCGGTTCCCTGGGGACGCGGCTCGTACCCGTGGAATCGGTCATGTGGCGAAGGACGAATGGAGTGCGGCGCGGGATGCTGCTCGGAATGGCTTCACGGTTGGTGGTTTCGCAAGACACATGCCCCGGAGGTGATACCCGCTCGCGGGCGGCGGCGGGTGGCGACGCGTCCCCAGAGGAACACGGGCGGCATGCAGTCCGCAACGCCGATCGCGTTTCGCCCTTCCACCGCTATTCGACTGGCATCAATGGCGCTGCAACGCACGGACGCCACACACCGTCGCGACTCCCGCACAAACCCATTGCGAGTTGGCGCGTCGGGGCGACGCTGGTGAGGGTCTCCGGGCCATGCCGGACAACCCCTTCGCACGTCCCCTGGAATCGGGTCGGGCAACCCGGCGCCTGAGTCAGCCGACACCAAGTCACAGCCAAAACGGAGGTTCGCGATTGGCCCGTAACGCCGGCAGCTACGTGCCATCGTGCGGCTGGCACGCACTTGGGGGAAATCGCGACCCATGGCACGCGCGATGCTCTCATCGTCTGCGACAGCCCGGCCCGCATCTCGCGGCCGGAACGGCGACGTAGAAGAGGGTGCCTCATGAATCCGCGTCATTACGTAGATCTGAAGGACACGAGCCGCGAGCTGCAGCCCACGTACTACTTCATGATCAACTGCCTGCTCTACAGCAGGATGGAAACCGGACTCGTCTCGAATCAGGATTTCTACGACGAAGACGTGAACGTGTATCTGGCGCACCTGCTGCACTCGTTCATCAACCCCGACTATGTCGAGCAGTCGAAGAAGTTCCTCTCGAAGTACGACACCGACGTCTTCCGCCGGCTGTCGAACTCCGACGACGCGCGTCTCAAGTACCTGATCTACAAGACCAACGCGGACTTCCTGCTGGTCTCGATCGGGATCTTCGACAACGCGAACGCGGCCGAGTCGCACCGCCCGAAGCATCAGCCGAGCGAAGAGGCTTACATCGGCCGCGGCAAGACGTACTACCACTTCGCCTACTCCTACAGTCAGCAGATGCACCGCAAGAACGTGGGCGTCTCGGAAGTGCTCGAAAAGCTGTCGGTGGGATTCGAGAAGTACATCAAGATCCTCTCGCACATGCGCGGCGAGTACCTCGATCTCATGAAGCGGCTGTCGAGCGGCGAGGTCTATCACCTCGAGCGCTCGATCGACGAGCACCAGCAGCAGGAAATGCTGCGCGTGAAGCAGGACGAACTGCTCGAGCTCTACAGCGTGTGGAAGTCCGAGCCGACGCGCGAGGCGGAGCAGAACCTCGAACGCGTGGTCGGCGAGATCCGCCAGCTGAACCCCGACTTCAAGTTTCAACTCCCGAAGCTCTAGAAGCTCCGGCGAGCCGCCGATACCTTCGGCACGCCACCTTGGAAAAGCCGCGCGCGATGTTCTGCGTGGCATGCGTCGCCCCCGTTCCGGCCTTGTCCGGCGGGGGCGTACGTGTATCCGGCCGCCGCGACCGCGCGTGACCGCCCGCAATCCGCGGTGACGAAGCGCATGCGCTGAGGCTTCGGGCCGTGCGACACTTGGACCGTGCCCGATCCCACTCCGTACCTGGCCGCCTCCGAGCCTCCGCCACGCGCCCGCCGCCTCAAGCGCGCGCTGCTGGTGCTCGCCATTGCCCTCGGCCTCGCCATCCTCGAAGCGGCCCAGGGCCGCTTCTATTACGGCAACATGCCGGGCTTCCTGTTCTGGCCGGAGGCGTTCGCGCGCACGCTGCCCTCGTGGCTCGCGTTCAGCATCCTGGTGCCGCTGGTGTTCGCGTTCTCCCGGGCGGTGCGTCTCGATCGCCACCGCGCGCGTCACGCCATCCCGCTCTACGTTGTGGCCGGGGTCGTGTTCGTCGTGCTGCATCTCGGCAGCTCGGCGCTCGCCGAGACCCTGAGGCATCCCGGCAGCACGCTCGAACGCTACTTCCGCTACTTCCTGATGCGCCACGCGGTCGCCGACTTCCTGCTGTTCGGCGGGCTGGTCGGCGTCGCGCACTTCGCGCGCCACCAGGACGAACTGCGGGCGCGTGAACGCGCGGAGTCGGAGCTGCGCGCGGGGCTCGCCGAGGCGCGGCTGCAGGCGCTGAAGGCCCAGCTCCATCCGCACTTCCTGTTCAACACACTGAACGCCGTGCACGCGCTGGCGCTCACCGGCGACCGCGAGCAGCTGCTCACGACCATCCGCGCGTTGAGCGAACTGCTGCGCATCGTGCTCGACGAAACGCCGGGCGATCAGGGCACGGTGGAGTCCGAGATGCGCTTCCTCGACCGCTACTTCGAGATCCAGCAGGTGCGCTTCGGCGCCCGGCTCACGATCGAGCGCGAGGTTCCGGGCGAAGTGCTCGCAGCCCGGGTGCCGAGCCTGATCCTGCAGCCGCTGGTGGAGAACGCGCTCGAGCACGGCATCGGCCGGCGCGCGGGACCTGGACGCGTCGCGATCCGGGCGATGCGCGACGGCGACGTGCTCGAACTGCGGGTCGAGGACACGGGCCCCGGATTCGTGACGGGCGGCGAACGCTCGGAAGGCCATGGGCTCGGGCTCGAGAACACGCGCATGCGCCTCGAACACCTTTACGGCACCGCGGCGAGCCTGACGTGCGAGGACCGCGCCGGCGGAGGCGCTCGAGTGACCGTGCGGCTGCCGTGGAATGTTGCGGCACCGCCTGTCACCGAGGCGCATTCCGCAGTCGTCGTCGAATCCCGCCGGCCCGCGGCACACGTGCCGGCAACAGGCGGGGCTTCGTGATCCGCACCGTGATCGTCGACGACGAGCCGCTCGCCCGCGCGGGATTGCGAGTGCTGATGGAGGCCGAGCCCGACATCGAGATCGTCGGCGAGGCCGAGGACGGCGCTGCGGCCGTGGCGCTCATCACGGCGGCACGGCCGCAGCTCGTGATGCTCGATGTGCAGATGCCGGGCGGCGACGGCTTCGAAGTTCTGCGCGGCATCGCGGAAACGCATCTGCCGGTGGTGGTGTTCGTCTCGGCCCACGATCAGTTCGCGATCCGCGCGTTCGACGTTCACGCGCTCGATTACCTTCTGAAACCGGTGGTGCCCGAGCGCCTGGCGGAGTGCTTGCGGCGCGTGCGCATCGAACTCGCTTCTGAAGTTCGCGCGGGTGCCCAGGCGCTGGCGCGACTGCTCGACAGCGGTGATCCGCGCCCGTCGGAACTCCCGCGCCGGTTCGCGGTGCGCGAGCGCGATCGCTACGTGCTGGTGCCGTGCGAACGGATCCGCAGCATCGAGGCGGCGGGCAACTACGTCGAACTGCATGCCGACGGTCGCACGCATCTGTTGCGCAGCACGATGGCCGAGGTGCTGCGCCAGCTCGACCCGCAGCGTTTCGCCCGCATCCACCGCTCGTGGATCGTGAACATCGAGCGCGTCGCGTCGGTGGCGCCGAGCGGCAACGGCGACTTCGATGTGTCCTTGGACGACGGAACCGTGCTGCAGATGAGCCGCAACTATCGCGACGCCTTGCTTCCGCGGGTTTGAGTGACGCGGGTTCGGCCCGTCCCCCAAGGTTGCAGCCCGTCCCATCGCGCGTGCCCGCGACGGCCGGCCTGCGGCACACTGGAGCCGACCCCCATGCCACCGCCTGCAAGGAGACTTTCATGATCCGGCTCTTCGAACTCCGGCGCGAGTTCCGCGTCGCACGCGCCGTCCTGCTGGCCGTTGCGCTCTCGAGCCTCGGCCACGCCGGCCGTGCTGCCGCCCAGAGCTTCGTCCCGGTCGTCTCGGCCGCGATCGACGACCACGTCGCGTTCGCGACCGGTGCCGCGTGGGTCGACTACGATCTCGACGGAGATCTCGATCTGTTCGTGGTCACGGCGTTCAGCGCCAACAACGACAACGCACTGTTTCGCAACGACGGCGGTGACACGTTCACGCGCGTGTTCAATCCGCTCACCGAAGATGGTGCCGAGACCGTGTGCAGCACGTGGGCCGACGCCGACAACGACGGCGATCTCGACGCATTCGTCTCGGGCCTCGATGCCGACGGCGGCACCCTCTACCGCTCGGCGGCGGGTGTGTGGTCGGTCGACGGCGCCTCGACGCTGACCGATCTCGCCGTAAAGGGCACCGGTTGCGCGTGGGGAGACTACGACAACGACGGACACGTCGACCTGATGCTGACCGTGCTGAACGGCGCACTCGGCATGACGACCGCCGACCGGCTGTTCCACAACAACGGCGACGGGACGTTCACCGAAGTCGTGAGCGGGCCGGTCGTGACGTCGCCGGGATTCCACCACCATCCGACCTGGTCCGACTTCGACGGCGACGGCGACCTCGATCTGTTCGTCGCATCGGGCAACGTGGGCTCGACCGGGCCGGACAAGATGTACCGCAACCAGCTCACCGAGACCGCGAGCGCCACGTTCACGCCGATCACGACCGGCGTGCTTGCCACCGACGCGCGCGATTCGCAGGTGCTGAGCTTTGCCGACTACGACAACGACGGCGATCTGGACTGCTACGCGATCAACTACACGAGTGTGGGGAACCAGCTCTATCGCAACGATGGCGCCGCGTTCACGAAGATCACGAGCGGAGCGATCGTGGCGTCCGCGCCCGGCTCGCACGGAGTGGCGTGGGGCGACTACGACAACGACGGCGATCTCGACGTGTACGTGGCGCGCGACAACTCGCAATTGGATCTCTATTACCGCAACAACGGGAACGGCACGTTCACGAAGATCACGGCCGGTGTGTTCGTCACGACCGCGCGCTCGAACTACGGTGTGGCCGCCGGCGACTACGACGGCGACGGCGATCTCGACCTGTTTGTACCCACCGCGCGCAGCGAAGGTCCGGGCTTGCTGTATCGCAACGACCTCGCGGGCGGCGCCCACTGGGTGACCTTCCGTCTGAGCGGCGATCCCTCCAACCGGTCCGGGATCGGCGCCAAGGTGCGCGTGCGCTCGGTGATCGGCGGCACGCCGCGCTGGCAGCTGCGCGAGATCTCGGCTTCGACCGGCTACGGAGGCCAGAACATGCTCGCCGCGCACTTCGGGCTCGGCGATGCCGCCGCGATCGACACCGTGCGCGTCGAATGGCCGAGCGGGAACATCGACGTGCTCACGGGTGTTGCGCGCGACCGCTATTGGAATCTGAAGGAAGGCGTGACGACGCTCGACGCCGCGCCCGCACGCGTGGTCTCCGCGCTGGAGTTCGCGATCGCGCCGCAACCGGCGCGCGGATCGGCGCGCCTGAGCTTCAACCTGCCGGCGGCGGGAAAGGTCCGCATCACCGTGCACGACGCCGGCGGCCGCATGATCGCGGCGGTCTCGGAGTCGCGCGCCGCGGGTTCACACACCGTGCCCGTTCCCGGCGTGGCGGGCGCGCGCCCGGGACTCTACTTCGTGCGGATCGAGACCTCGGCAGGCTGCGGCACGCGCCGCATGGCCGTGCTGCGCTGACGCTGCGGCCGAGCGGGCCGCGCGTCAGCGGATTTCGTAGTTCGGTGCTTCCTTCGTGATCGTGATGTCGTGCGGGTGGCTCTCGCGCAGTCCGGCCGAACTGATCTGCGCGAATCGCGTCTGCGTGCGCATGTCCTCGATGCTCGCGACGCCGCAGTAGCCCATCCCGGCGCGCAGGCCGCCGATCATCTGGAACACCGACTGGGCGAGCGTGCCTTTGAACGGCACGCGGCCTTCGATTCCCTCGGGCACCAGCTTCGACAATTCGTCGGCGCTCTCCTGGAAGTAGCGTTCGCGGCTGCCGCGCGCGGCGGCCATCGCGGACAGCGATCCCATGCCGCGATAGACCTTGAACGAGCGGCCCTCGAGCAGCACGACTTCGCCCGGGCTCTCCTCGGTGCCGGCGAACAGGCTGCCGATCATCACCGAGTGGGCGCCCGCGGCGATCGCCTTCACGAGATCGCCGGTGTACTTGATGCCGCCGTCCGCGATGATCGGAACCCCGGTGCCCTCGAGCGCCTGCGCGGCGGCGAGCACCGCCGAGATCTGTGCCGCACCGGCGCCGGTCACGACGCGCGTCGTGCAGATGGCACCCGGTCCCATGCCGACTTTGACCGCATCGGCGCCCGCATCGACCACCGCACGCGCGCCCTCGGCGGTGCCGATGTTGCCGACCACCAGATCGATGTCGGCGAAGCGCGCGCGCACAGCGCGTGTCGCCTCGAGCACGCCGGCCGAATGGGCATGCGCGCTGTCGACCACCAGTGCATCGACGCCGGCCTTCACCAGATCCACGGCTCGCTCGATGAAGTCGCCCGCCGCACCGATCGCCGCCGCCACGCGCAGGCGGCCGAGGTCGTCCTTGCACGCGTGCGGATGGCGGATGCGCTTCTCGATATCCTTGACGGTGATCAGCCCCTGCAGCCGGCCTTCTCCGTCCACGACCGGCAGCTTCTCGATCCGATGCTTGGCGAGCGTGGCGCGGGCCTGCTCGAGCGTGGTCCCGACCGGCGCGGTGACGAGGCCTTCGCGCGTCATCACTTCCGACACGCGCCGCGCGGGATTGTCCTCGAAGCGCAGGTCGCGGTTGGTGAGGATGCCGACCAGCTTGCCGTTCTCGGTGATCGGAACGCCCGAGATGTGGAAGCGCGCGCACACCGCGTGCGCTTCGGACACCGTGGCCGACGGCGGCAGCGTCACCGGGTCCACGATCATGCCGCTCTCGGAGCGCTTCACGCGGTCGACCTGCGAGGCCTGTTCGTCGATCGGAAGGTTCTTGTGGATGACGCCGATGCCGCCTTCGCGCGCGAGCGCGATCGCGAGCCCGTATTCGGTGACCGTGTCCATAGCGGCACTCACGATCGGAATGTTGATCGTGATGTTGCGCGTGAAGCGCGAGCGGATGTCGACGTCGCGCGGATGCACGTTGGCGAGGCGGGGCACGAGCAGCACATCGTCGAACGTCAGTGCCACGGGGCCGATTTTGTCAGCCCACTGCACGCGATCCTTCACCGAGAAACTCCACTGCAGGCCCAGGTGATGAAGACCAGGGAATCACGCTCCCGGCGGCGGCCCCATCAACGCTGCAGGCTGCTGAAGAAGCCGATTGCTGCGTTGCTCAGTCGTTCTTCGCTGCGACGTATCCTGCGGATACGCCTCGCTCATCACTTCCTCGCGCCTTGCACTCGGCTTCTTCAGCAGCCTGCTTAGGGCGTGCCCGGTAGGCCCGCGTCGGGCTTCTTCGGCGGATTGGGAACGAAATAGTAGTTCCCGCCGATGCGAATTCCGGCGTTCAGCAGCTTCGAGTTCCATCCCGAAGGGAACTGTTCGGGGCGCTCCGCGAACACGTAGTGCGCGTCGGCCGACAATTCGATGCTGGTGTTCGGAAGTCCCTTGAGGAACCGCTCGATGCCGATTTGCGCCGTCGCACCGGGATAGAGCCCGCGATGCAGATTGCGGCTCACGGGGTCCTCGAGCACCTTGCGCCGATTCTCGATCCACACCCGGTAGACTCCGGGCCCCGCACCGGCGTAAGTCAGCCACGCACCCTTGCGCGCGGTGAACTGGAGCTGCGCGGACATCGGAAGCAGCAGCGTCAGGTTGTTGGCCTTGGTGCTGTCGTTCGGGAAGTTGGGATCGCGAAACGGCGCCGGTTCCTGGTCGTCATAGCCGGCCCAGGTGAAGCCCGGGGAGATCTGCCAGCGCAGCCACGGAGCGATCGCGTAGCGGAAGTGCCCCGAGAACGAGAACCGGGGCCGCGCGGTCGTCGAATAGTCGTCTTCACCGAGGATCTGGGACATGCCCATCTGCCCGCCCACTCCGCCACGGCCGGCGGCGTAGCCGGCCTCCTGGGCGTGGGACAACGTGGCGACCGAGAGCATCGCCCCGAGGGCGGCGCTCATCCAGCTGGCGCGTGGAATCATGCGAAGGGATAGCTCCTCTTCCTGAACGGAAGATGGGTTGTGCCCGGTGCGAATGAGCGCGGCACTATAGACAGCGGGTTCCGGGGTGTCAAACCACGTTGCGACTGCACGCTAGCCTATGTTCGCCGATCGCGATCCGCGGGTGGCGGACCCCTGAAGCGGCAGGCTCGGGCGGTGCTGCCCCCGGCACGGAGCGCAATCTTCCGGCCCCGAAATTCGTCACCGGCGTCGTCTGTCTGCGGACGGCGGTGACGGGGCTCCGACGCGCCGACTTCCGGCCGGCGCCACCCTGTAACGACTTCCGGCGCACATGCCCGTGGAACAGAGGTTGCAGAACGATCGCGCGGTTGAGTACCCGCGGACACGACGGACATTGCAGTGCCGGCGCGTCCGCGACCGGGATCCCGCCTCGAACTCCTCGCCGCTCCGTCCTCACCCCGACCCTCCGAGTACCTATCTCATCCCGCCGGGGCCGGCTGCCAACCGGCCCCTGTCCCGGCTCCGCCGGCATCACGGCCCGCGAGCGCTTCCGCGAGGCCTCGTAAGGTGCATCGTTGACACTTCGTCCGCGCGAACCGTAGACTGCGCGTCTCTTTTTGCCTCAACATCTTAGCCGCGCCTGCCTGCTTCGTTGCCGGGCGCGCGCATCCGTGTCGCCGCTCCAATAATGCTCTGGGAGACCCTGATGACCCGCGATCAGTGGAAGCTGCTCGGTGTGCTGCTGGTGACCGCCGCAGCGCTCTATCTGCTCTATCCTTCATACCGCTACTACTCGCTGACCCCGCAGCAACGCACCGCACTTCCCGCGCAGGAACTCGCCGAACTTCGCAAGAAGGCGATCCATCTGGGACTCGACCTCCAGGGCGGCATGCATCTGGTGCTCGAAGTCGACCGCTCCAAGCTGAACCCCGCCGAGGCGAAGGATGCGACCGACCGCGCGATGGAGATCATCCGCAACCGCATCGACCAGTTCGGCGTCGCCGAGCCTCTGATCCAGCGCGAAGGCGAAGACCGCATCACCGTCCAGCTTCCGGGCCTCACCGATCGCCAGCGCGCGGTGGAACTGATCGGCAAGACCGCACTGCTCGAGTTCAAGCTGGTGCGCACGCCGGAAGAGAGCCAGAACGTGTACCAGCGCATCGACGCCTGGCTCGCCTCGCGCGGCACCGCGGGAGTCGTCGACTCCGCGATGCGCAGCACGCCGCTCTCCGGCCACTTCCTCGGGTTCGAAGGCTTCGCGGCGTTCGTGCGCGATCAGGATGTCGCCGTGGTTCAGCAGCTCATCGCGACGCCGGGCATAGACTCGATCATCCCGTCCGACTCGCAACTCGCGTGGAGCGGCGACGAAAGTGCTTCGGGCACGACCGGCAAGTACCTGTATGTCGTGAAGCGCGAGCCCGAGATGAGCGGCGGATCGGTCGCCGCGGCCGAAGCCCGGGTGGGACTCGAGCAGACCAATCCCGGCGCGTGGGGCGTGAGCATGAAGATGACGCCCAAGGGTCGTGCAGACTTCGCGCGCGTGACCGGCAACAACGTCGGCCGCCAGCTCGCGGTCGTGCTCGACGGCGTCGTGAGTTCGGCTCCGAACATCCGCGAGCGCATCCCTTCCGGTGACGCTTCGATCACGGGCAGCTTCGACATCGCCGCGTCCAAGGATCTCGCGATCGTGCTGCGCGCGGGATCGCTGCCGGCGCCGGTCAGGATCATCGAAGAGCGCTCGGTCGGACCTTCGCTCGGATCGGATTCGATCAAGCAGGGCCTGACGGCGGGCCTGGTCGGCACGCTGCTGGTCGTGGTGTTCATGGCGGTCTACTACCAGCTGTCGGGGCTGGTCGCGATCGCGGCCTTGGCTCTCAACGTCATCTACGTGATCGCTTCGCTCGCCGGATTCGGCGCGACGCTCACGCTGCCCGGCATCGCCGGACTGGTGCTCACGGTCGGCATGGCGGTCGACACGAACGTGCTGATCTTCGAGCGCATCCGCGAGGAATTGCGCCATGGCAAGACGGTCCGCCAGTCGGTGGAGCTCGGCTACGATCGCGCGTTCCGGACGATCGTGGACGCCCATTTGACCACGCTCATCTCCGCATTGTTCCTGTTCCAGTTCGGCACCGGCCCGATCAAGGGCTTCGCCGTGACGCTTTCGATCGGTCTCATCGCGAACATGTTCACGGCGGTGGTGTTCACCCGCATGATCTACGACTTCTGGCTGAGCCGCGGCAAGCGCGAGCGGATCAGCATCTAGGCGAGGCTGCTTCCATGATTCAGATGCTGCGCGACACCAACATCCCCTTCATGGCGTTCCGGCGCTACGCCTACATCTTCTCGAGCGCGCTGGTGCTCGCCACGCTCGTGTGGCTGGCGATGCACGGCGGGCCGCACTACAGCGTCGACTTCACCGGCGGCACGCTGCTCCAGGTGCGGCTGAGCCAGGTCCAGCCCGCGGATCAGGTGCGCGCCGCACTCGATGCAGGTGGGCTGCGCGGATTCGAACTGCAGCAGATGACCGCGGACAACAACTCCGAGTACATCCTGCGACTCCCGCCGAACGAGAACCGAGTCGATCCGTTTCCGATCGTGAAGTCGGCGATCGAGAAGCAGCACCCTGGCGTTCAGGTGGAGCTGCGTCGCACCGAGCAGGTCGGCCCCAAGGTTGGCAAGGAGCTGCGCTCGAAGGCGTTCTGGGCGATCCTCGGCAGCCTCGGCGGAATTTTGCTTTACGTAGGTCTGCGCTATGAGTTCAAATTCGCCTTCGGGGCCATCGCGGCGTTGTTTCACGACGTGCTGGTGACGCTGGGCGTGCTGTGCTTCCTGAATCGCGAAGTGTCGCTGACGGTCATCGCCGCGCTGCTGACGATCGCGGGCTTCTCGATCAACGACACCATCGTCGTCTTCGACCGCATCCGGGAAAGGTCGAAAACGCTGCGCAAGGAGAAACATTCGCGGGTCATGGACATCGCGGTGAATGAGACGTTGTCGCGCACCGTGATCACATCGCTGACGGTCGCGCTGACCGCGCTGGCGCTGTTCATCTGGGGCGGTGAAGTGCTGCGCGACTTCTCGCTCGCGATGCTGGTCGGCGTCGTGTTCGGCACGTACTCGTCGGTGTATGTCGCGAGCGGACTCGCACTCGACATCTGGATCTGGCTCGACCGCCGCAAGGGCGTTTCGGCCGAATAAAGGGAGCTTCATGAAACCCAGCACGCGTCCCGGATACGCGCTCGTTGCCGTCGCGGCGCTCGCCGCTTCGGCCCTGCTCGTCGCTTCGTGCTCCAAGAAGCCGCTGAGCGTCGACCCCAGCTTCGACTCCCCGGAGGGCAGTCCTTCGGGCGCCGCCCGGATGGTGGTGTGGCCGGCACTGCCGACGACCGCCGCGGTCTACCGCGAGGTCGCGCCGATCGGCGCGGGCCCCGAAGACACGTTCCTGCGCTACGAAACGTTCCGCCGGGCGCCCGACGGCTCGCTGCTCGGGATGGTGTTCGACGGAACCGCGGCGAGCGCGTTCCAGGTGTTGCGCCGGGAGTCCAACGGTGGACTGCGCCAGCTCACGGACTTCGCGATGCATTCGACGCGCCGCTGGCTCGACGGCAAGTGGGAGGTCTACGAGTTCGCGGATCCGCTGCCGACCTCCTCGCCCTCCTACATCGGCCGTGGCCTGGTCGCGGGCGGGGTCACGGAAAGTTCGCCGCTGTCCAACGAGGCACGGCTCGCCGCACCGACGGTGGCCGACATTCCGTTCACGTTCCCGACCGACACGACGGTGGCGTGGGGACCGGTCGCCGGAGCGTCCTACTACATCGCGCACATCTATCAGCTGCGCGGCGCAGGGGCGGCGGACCGCATCCTGAGCGGCGTGCCCGCCCCGATCTACCGGGGCTATTCGCGCGACTTCTTCCTCGGCTTCACGACCACGCCGCAGGTACTCGGCCGCAACCAGACGTTTACCGGACTGGTGCTCACGCGGCGCGACCTCACGCAGGGAACGTATCTGGCCCGAGTGGCGGCGATCGACTCGCAGGGTCAGCTGATCGCCTACAGCTACGGTGACTCAGGCTTTCAGGCCGCGGACCTCACGTACAGCAAGTTCCCGCTCGGCGCGGCGACCATCCCGCGGCCGGTCGTCGTGGTGGACGAGGGTGGCCCTGGCCCGGAACGCGCGTCGCTCGGACGACCTTCGGGAGCCGCATCCGTCGACTTCACGGAGCGCCGCCGCCGCAACTAATCGCTGCTCGATTCCATCGCCCGCCCGGCCGTCGCCAGGCGGGCGATTTCTTTGCCGGAACCGGCACGCATCCGGCCCGCACAATTGCCGCGACCATGAGCGCAACTTGCCGCGCTGGGAGGGGTTATGGCGGGCATGACACGCCCATGACCCTGCGCGTGTTGGCATGCTTCGCCTGTGGAGATCGAAACCCGACACTACCGCTGCCACGATGGAGCCGCCATGAATGAACGCTACATCTCGCTGATTCGCGTGATCCCTTCCTCGGCTGCCGGTTCCACTGCGGCCCGGATCCGGTTCGTGGTTGCCGCGATCCTGGTGCTGGCCTCGCTGGCTGCGGGTCGCGCGAACGCCGCCGCCCCGACTCCCGGCCCAGCGCTCTCGATCCAGCGCATCCAAGGACCGATCACCGTGGACGGCGACCTCACCGAAGCCGCGTGGCAGACCGTGCCCGCGATCACGCAGTGGTACGAAACGCGGGTCGGGGACAACGTCGAGCCGCAGGTGAAGAACGTCGCCTACCTCGCCTACGACGACAAATACTTCTATGCGGGTTTCGCGTTCGACGATCCGGCGCCGGGCGCGGTGCGCGCGCCGATCGGCGATCACGACGCCGTGCCCTCGTCGACCGACTACGCGGGCGTGATCCTCGACAGCCGCAACGACGGCAAGACCGCGCAGATGTTCCTGTCGAATCCGAACGGCGTGCAGTACGACGCGATCAGCAGCGATGTCTCGGGCGAAGACAACGCGCCCGATTTCTTCTGGGAGTCCGCGGGCAGGATCACCGCGACCGGATGGTCGCTCGAGATCCGCATTCCGTTTTCGTCACTGCGCTACAGCGAGGGCGCCGAGCCGACGTGGGGCGTGCTGCTCTATCGCAACTACCCGCGCGATCGCCGCTATCAGTTCTTCAGCACCCGGCTGCCGCGCGATGTGAACTGTTTCATCTGCAACTCGAGCCCGCTCAAGGGACTTTCGAATCTGCCGAAGGGCCAGCACCTGGTGGTGGCGCCGTTCGCAACCGCCGGCCGCAACAGTGCGCCGCGCGAGGGGCTCGGCACGCCGCTCGAGGACGACAAGATCGAGACCGACACGGGTGTGGACGTGAAGTGGAATCCGCTCGCGAACACCGCGATCGACGGCACGCTCAATCCGGACTTCTCGCAGGTCGAGTCCGACGCGGCACAGATCACGGCGAACGAGCGTTTCGCGCTGTTCTTCGCGGAGAAGCGGCCGTTCTTCCTCGAGGGCGTCGACCTGCTTTCGACTCCGATGCAGGCGGTCTACACGCGCACGATCACGGCGCCGCGCGCCGGGCTGCGAGCGACCGGCAAGTTCGGATCGACCGCGTACACCGCACTCGTCACCGAGGACCGCGGCGGCGGGCTCGTGATCCTGCCGGGGCCGCAGGGGTCGGATTTCGCGCTCCAGGACTTCAAGTCGCGCGTGGGTGTCGCGCGTGTGCGGCAGGATCGCGGCAACTCGTTCGGAAGTTTCCTCGTGACCGGGCGCGAGGTCGACGGTGGCGGACACAACGTGGTGTTCGGGCCCGACGCGCAGTGGCGCCCGCGGCCGTCCGATTCCTTCACGGGGCAGGCGCTGTGGAGTGACAGCCGCACGCCGAATCGTCCGGACCTCGCGGCGGAGTGGGACCGGCGTCGACTTCAAGACCACGCCGTCACGCTCAACTGGTCGCACTCGACGCCACATCCCGATTGGTTCGTCCAGGTGCAGGACATCGGGAAGAACTTCCGCGCCGACAACGGCTTCATGCCGAACGTGGGATATCGCGAAGCGTACGCCGAAGGTGGCTACACGATCCGGCCCAAGGACAAGTTCCTCTCGCGCGTGCGCTTCTTCACGGTCAACTACTTCGACGGCGATCCGGACGGGCGGCTGCTCAACCGCAGAATTTCGGTGGGCTCGGGAATGGACGGCAAGCTCAACAGCTTCATCCGCGTCGAGCTCAATCGCGACGACTTCCGCGTCGGCAATCAGGTGCTCGACCGGTTCCGCCCGCGGTTCTACGTCGAGTCGAGCCCCGGGCGCATCCTCAACTTCGTTTCGCTCGACGCGTATGCGGGCGAGGAGATCGACTTCGCGAACGGGCGCAAGGCGCACGGGCTCACCCTGGTCGGCAGCATGTCGGTGCGGCCGAGCGATCACCTCGAACTGCGCGGCGATGCGAGCCGCCGCTTCATCGACGTGAACGCGGACGGACGATCGGGCCGGCTGTTCACCGCCGAAGTCGAGCGCGTGCGCGCGACGTATTCCTTCAACTCGCGGTCGTTCCTGCGCGTGATCGGGCAGTACGTCCAGACGCGGCGTGACACGTCGCTCTACACGTTCGCGATCGGCGAGAAGGACGCGAGCTTCAGCACCTCGGCTCTGTTCGCCTACAAGCTCAACTGGCAGACCGTGTTGTACGCCGGATTCGGCGACAACCGGACGTTTCTCGAGTCGACCGATGAGCTCGAGAATTCGGCCCGCCAGTGGTTCACGAAGATTTCGTACGCGTGGCAGCGATAGTAGCCATGGACATTGTCCGCAACGCGGGAGATCATTTCTGCTGCCATGACTCCCCGGTGCCGCACCGCGCCCTCTGCCTGCACGGCCATCGCCCTGTTGCTGCTGGCGATGACCGCGCAGTGCGCCTTTGCCGACAACCCGACCGCGGCTGAGAATCGCCTCACGGGCACCACGGCCTGGGTGCTGCAGAACGCAGGTGCCGGCGGGGGATGCCCCTCCGCCGGGTGCGGGTCCAACACCGGTGCGCGGAGGCTGATCGAAGGCTACGCGTCACGGACCAGCTATGTCGCGGGCGACACACTTCGCATCTACGTGAGCTGCGACGAGACCGACTACCGGGTACGCATCTATCGGGTCGGCTGGTACGACGGTGATGGAGCGCGCCTGCAGTTCGGGCCGATCCTGCGCGCCGGCGGCCGGCAGCCATCGCCGCCCCCCGATCCGCTGACGGGGCTCGTGGATTGCGAATGGTCCGAGCCGTTCGAGATGTCCGTTCCCGGGACCTGGGTGAGCGGCGTCTATCTGGCCGTGCTCACCTCCGGACAGACCAACACTCAGAACTACGTGATCTTCGTGGTGCGCGAGGATGCGCGCCATTCCGATCTGCTTGTGACCCTGAGCACGCACACCTATCAGGCGTACAACTGCTGGGGCGGAAAGTCGCTCTACGCCTTCAGCAGCACCTACTGCGAGCCCGCAGTCAAAGTCTCCTACAACCGGCCCTATACACAGTCCCACGGCGCGGGCGATTTCTTCTATTACGAGATCCAGCTCGTGCGCTGGCTGGAGCGCGAAGGCTACGACGTCAGCTATGCCACCAACGTGGATCTGCACGCCGACAGCGGGCTTCTCACGAACCATCGCGCGCTCCTGTCGACCGCCCACGACGAATACTGGACGTCGCAGATGCGCGATCACGTCGAGCAGTCGGCCGACACGGTGAGCACGGCGTTTCTCGGAGGCGGGTCGTCGTTCTGGCAGGTGCGGCTCGAGCCCGATCGCCTCGGCCGCGAAAACCGCACGCTGGTCGGATACAAGCACTCCGCCATGACGCGCGATCCGTTCGCTCTCGATTCCGATCCCTCGAACGATTCGCTCATCACGGCCTGGTGGCGCGACCCGCGGGTCAATCGTCCGGAAGCACGGATGATGGGAGTCCAGTTCGACCCGCTGTTCAACGGCGAGATCTCGATGGCTCAGGATCTCGTCGTCACCGGCAAACCGAAGTGGGCGTTTCATGCGACCGGAGCCTCCGCGGGCACGCACTGGTTCGGGCTGCTCGGACACGAATGCGATCGATTGTATCTGGACTCACCCCACTGGACCGAGATCCTGGCACGCTCTGCGGTGACGATCGGCGGCCTGCTTCGCGGCTACTCCGACATGGCGATCGTCACGCGCCACAACGCGATCGTGTTCTCGAGCGGAACGCTGCAGTGGAGCTGGGCGCTCGACGATCATCCGGGGGTGCTGGATCACGTTCCGATGGTGAATCTCGGTGCGCAGCAGCTCATGCGCAACGTGCTGTACCGGATGATCCATCCGGTTCACGCCACGCTCGCCGTGCCGGAGCTTGCAGCGGCAGGCACGCTCCGAGCGTGGCCCACTCCCTATCGCGGCGGAAGCCTGAATCTGTCCGCCTCGTGGCCGGGATCTGAGGGCTCGAACGAGCTGGTGCTGATCGATCTCAGCGGCCGGCGCCTGCGCACGATCGAGCTGCCGGCGAACGGCGCGGCCGTACGCTGGGACGGGCGCGACGAGGCCGGCCGTGATGTGCCTTCGGGGATCGTGCTCGTCCGCGCGCGAGCCCGCGGCACCGAGCGCGTGTTGAAACTGATCGTGATGCGCTAGCGATCGTCCGCACGCTGGCCGCCGAGCCGCCGCACGATTCGCGCTCAGCGCCCGCGCCGCTCTCGCAGCAGCGCCGAAGCGCGATCCGTCACGAGCGTTGCCGCTCCCGCCTGGGCGGCTCCGCCCGGACTCAAGCGAAGATCGGTGGAGACGCGGCGAATGCGTTCGTGGCGCCCGAGCACTTCGAACATCTCGAGCGCCCGGCGTGCCGACTCGGCGACCCACGCGGGTTCCGCGTTGCGAATGGGCGGGTCGGGCCGTGTCGCAGTCGTGGCCACGATCTCCTCGACCGTGGCGTTCACGATGACGACGAGGTCGCACAGCGGGACCCGCGATGCGAACGCCTCGAGCGTCGGCGCGGTCGCGGTCGTTGCGGTGTAGACGAACACATGATGGACCGAGTGCAGCATGCCCTCGTCGATCAGCACCACGCCCGGCCGCGCCCGGAACACGCGGTGCAGCGTGTGGACCCCCATCTTGGCGACGATGCTGCGCAGCCGTGCCGCGGCGCGGACCGGCGGCGGCGGGCGCCACAGCAAATGGGAGAGCAGCAGCCACGTGACCGGCGTGTGCCTCACGCAGAACGCCAGCGCGAACGGAAGCAACACGACGTCGAGCATCAGGTTCTGCGTCCGTTCGTCGCGGACGATTGCCCGCGCGCGGCGTCCGAACACCAGCTCGAACGGCGTGAACACCGGGATGCCGCGCGACTCCATCGCGGCGCGCGTCTCGCGTGCGAGCGTGGTCTTGCCGGCCCCCGTGCAGCCGGCGAACTCGATGCTCAGCATGCGGCGCACTCCGCCGCCTGCGGGTACGGAGGAGGGAACGGGCGGCTCATACCACGAACGCTAGCGCCCGCGGCGCACGCCCGGCAAGCGGCCGCACCCGTGACTCAGGGCAACTCGAGGTCCGTGATCGCGTCGGGGGGAATCAGGTCGGGCACGACGACACCGCTCCGTGCGTCGACGAGGAACGGCTTGATGTCCGAGGACGAACCGCACGAGAGACAGTTGCGGGTCCAGTTGCTTCCGAACACCACACGCCGCCCGTCGCGCGAGGGCACCGCGTGCGACTCGCTGCGGTAGTCGGATTCGAACGCGCTGTGCTTGTGCGCGAACCGCTGCACGGTCTTGCTGCCGTCCATCTTCACCGCGATGATTTCGTCGGTGTACTTGCCGTTGTGGTCGACGCGATAACCGACATAGGCCCATCCGGGACGGTCGTAGTTGCGGGTCGAGATGTGGTGCGGGTTGTCCTCCTGGTCGGGATTCGTCAGCGAGGTGACCACGCCGTCCTTGAGGCGGACCATCGCCACGCCGCCCATGAGCTGTCCGTTGACGGTGCTGCCCTGATTACCGCAGTGCTCCTGGCCGATGATCACGTCCTCGTTGCCGTCGAACGGATTCAGCGTCATGTCGGAATGCCCGACGTCGTAGATGAAGCCTTTGGCGGCCGCTCCGCCCGAACAGCGCGGAGATCCCGACGGCATCACGCGTGGCGTGAGCTCGAGCGTGGACGGGTTCACATCGAACACGCGCGGATGGTCGCCGTTGTAGTTGATGACGACGTACTTGCCGGATGCCGACATCGAGATCCAGTCGATCCGGCATCCGCCGGACAACCCGCATTCGTCGATGCGGACCGAAGGGCCGATGCGCGATGACGGATAGGGAGCCAGTGGTGCCTGCGGATCCATGTCGACCACGAACATCCGCGCGCCGTCGGTGAGCGCGATGTAGCGTCCGTCGTTCGACGTGTTGCCTTCGCTCGGACCGAAGTCGTTGACGGAAAACGGCAGCGTCCACTCGCGGGTCCTCACGCAATTCACGACGTCGTGCCAGATCAACTGGGTGCCGCGCACGTTGATGCGCTCGTTCTTGTGCGCGAGGCTCGGGTGCCAGCGGTCGTCGTTCTGCGGGTAGTTGTCGCAGCGTGCGAACTTCGGCTGATACGTCTCACCGTCGAGGAACACGATGTCGCTGCCGTTGAAGATCGCCATCAGCGAGCCGTCCGCGTTCCACGGCTGTTCTTTCGAGTAGTGGTGCCGCACGTCGCTGCCCCATGTCCCCGACACCCCGCCGCCGATCGAGGTCCCCGTGTTGCCGGCGATCCGCATCAGTTGCGTGCCGAACGTCGGCTCGGTGACCGGGATCAGATACGAAGGACGCACCGTCGAGGGCCGCGACACGATGCGGTTGGAGTCGGTCATCATGTCGATGAAGCCGGGCAGGACGCGCGCCGAGGCGGTCACCGGCGTGAGGCCGGCCGCGATCGCGAGCACGAAGGCCAGCGTCCGGGCGCGCGGGTTCGTGGCGAGCGCGTTCACGCGGCCACCGACGTATGGATTCTCGCGTGTCGCGGTGCACGGCGGTGCACGACAGCAGGCATGGTGTTCCTCGAGAGGGTGAGCGAGGTGCGGACCGAAAGGATCATCCCCGGCGGCGGAGCGCCGCGCAGCGCAATGCATTGGACGGGCCGCGGACGGCGCGATCCGGAGGGGTTGGAGGAACTCGCGTGAATCGCTCGAGTTGCGTGGTCCCGAACCCGCAATCGGCGCGCGGGCGTGGCGCCACCTTCATGCACGATGCACGCGGACCACTTGCGGCATGCACGCGGAGGTGGCGCCTACGACGGTCCGATCGCTCCCGGCGCGGCGACGAGATCGGCGAGGATCTCGGGAATTCGCGCAGCGGGGATCGGTAGCGGCTGAGCCGCGATCGCTTCCGCGAGGAGGCGGTGATCGCGCTGCTGCGCCGCCCGGTAGAGAAGTTGCTCGCTCGCGGAAACGCGGGCGAGGAATTCGGCGACGCGCGGCGGCGGCGCGCCCGGCGGAATCCCGGTCACCGCGCCGTGGCCGGTTCGCAGTCGATGCTCGACGACCGCGCGCGGCGGGAGTTCCGACCACGACGCCAGGTTCGCGAGATTCCCGAAGGTCTCGTGCGGCTCCCCGCGCAGTGCCGCCGCGAGTGCGGGAACCAGCGCGTGTTCGAACCACGGCGTCGCACGTTCCTCGATACGGCCGGCCACCGCGGCCGGCTGTTCGCGCAGCGCGTGATGGATTCCTTCCTTGAGCCGCGCCAGCGCCTGCGCGCGACCGGGCGGCCGTGACCGGCCGAGGCGCGCCGCCGCGGCGGGATCGTAGACGTCGTAGTAGTAGGACAACGGCGCCGCCCCGAAGTGGTCGTACGTCGCGCGCTCGACGAGCCCCCGATCGATCGCGTCCTCGAGCAGCGCGTGTCCCGCGGCGGCGCGCGGCCAGAACCATCCGAGGTGGTTGAGGCCGCCGTACTCGAGGTCCTCATCCCCGCCGCCAAGCCGATCGCGTGTCGTCTGTGGCAGTTCGCAGACGCCGATCGTCGCGAGTTCGTGATCGAGCAGGACACGGGTCGTGATCCCGAGTGGCGCGGTCAGATTGAACACAAACGCGCGCGGCGCGTTTGCGCGGATGCGGCGCGCGAGATCATCGAACATCGGCAGCGTCCGCCAGGCGTCTGCCATGCCGCCGATGCCGACGCCTTCGTCCCCGATGAGTCCGTGGCGCGCGGGAAACGATTCGTCCCACTCGCGCGCGCTCAGTCCGCCGGAGCGAACGAGCACGACGATCGCATCGGCCCCCGCGAGCGCCCGCTCCGGATCGAGCGTGTCGAATACCGTCCACTCCGGTTGCGTGACGCGCAGATCCATCCGCGCGCGATCCGCCACCGTCTTCAGAGGGCCGGGCCGTGTGGCGACCAGCGCCCAGTCGATCGCCGGAAGACCGCGCTCATGCGCCATCAGCGCGAGCAGGCGCAGGACATAGGGTCCGCCGCCGAACACCGCGCACCGCATGCGTCCGGCGGGCGTCACCGGATCAGCTACTCCCAAGCCCCGCCCGCGCGAGCGCACGCGCGGCCTCCGGTTGACGGAGGACGCCCGCTTCGGAGCGCCACGACCACGGGGGCTTCGGGGAAACGTGCGGCAGATCGGAGTCGATGTGAGCGTAGGTGCGCACGAAGCGTCCGTCCGGAGTCACGTCGTCGAACTCGACGATCTCGGTTTCAGAGACGGCGGCAAGGCCCGCGGCGGTGCGCATGCGCGCCACCAGCGCCGCGGCGTCCTCGCGATCCTCGCACTCTTTGACCGGCAGCACGCCGTCGCCTTCGCCATGCCCGGCGATGAATCCCGAAGGCCCGCGCGCGATCCACAGCGCGCGCGCGGCATCCACGCGCGGCGCCCAGCATTCGAACGCCGCGCGATGATCGCGCACCATCGCCTCCGCGGCGGCCGCGCCGGCCGCGTCGTTGACGTCGATCCACGGCGACGCGTGCTCGTACGCGACCACGACGTTTCCATCGCCGATCAACGCCGCGGAGAGATCGGCGAGCCCGGCCGGCTGTCCTTCGAGCCGGTCGAGCGCCGCCGCACCGAGCACGCACACCGCACTGCTCACGACGTACTCGGACTCCGGCTTCTCCCGATACCCGGTCACGCGCCCGTGCGCGAGGTCGAGCGCGCCGAACGGCATGCGGAATGTCTGGCGGTGGGTCGCGAGCGTGAGATCGGCGCGGGATTCGCGATGGTGCGCGAGCAGATCGTCGAGCGGCAGCAGCGTCAGGTTGTCGGCGTAGAGCAGCAGCACCTCGCGCGCGCGACCGCGTAAGGCACCCGCGCAGCCGATGTTGCCGAGCGGCGCCTCCTCGACCAGCACCTCCAGCGGCCATGACGACGCGCGGCCGAGTGCAGCGCCCGCCTCGCGCGCGCACGCTTCGATCGGATCGGCCCCGCGCGCAATCGAGACCACGACGCGGTCGACACCGAGGCGCGCGATCGACCACAGGTTGCGCTCGAGCAACGGCACGCCCTGCACGGGCACGAGCGGCTTCGTCACCGGAACACCGGAGGCGAGCATACGCTCGCCCCGGCCGCCGGCCATGATCAGGACGGTGAGCCCGGCACCGCTCATGGCACCCGCACTTCGAAGACGAAGATCCGCAGCGGCGACGACCCGGAATTCACGAGCCCATGCGCACCGCCCGGTCGATTGCGCACCACATCGCCCGCGCGCACCGGAAACGATTCGCCATCGCGCCACATGTCGCCGCTTCCCGACAGCACGAGGTAGAACTCCTCCTCGTGTTCGGTGTGCGCGTGGCGGCCGATCGATGCACCCGGCGGAAGCTCGGCCACGTCGATGAAGTGGCACGCTCCGTTCGTCGCCGCGTCATCGGCGATGCGGTGGAATCGGATGTGCCCTTCGCCGCCGTGGGCGACGATCGAAGTCCACGGCAGTTCGTCCAGGTTGCATCGGTCGAACGGTGTCACGCGATCTCCGCGCCGGTAGTACTGGTCGTACGAGGGTTCGGCAGCGGCCAGCCGAGACTCTCGATCAGGGTCCAGGTGCGATCGACCATGATCTGCTTGGTGAATCGTGCGCGGAACGCCTCGTATGCCCGGCGCCGCAGCCGCTCCCTGAGTGCCGCATCTTGGCACATGCGCTCGAGCGCCGCCGCGAGTGCGACCGGGTCGTGGCGAGGAACGATGAGACCCGTGTCTTCGTGGAACACGAACTCGCGGCAGCCGACGTTGTCGGTCGCGACCATCGCGCGGCCGCACGCGGCCGATTCGAGGATCGCGGTCGGGAGCCCTTCGCGATAGCACGTCGGCATGCACATCACATCGCAGGCCTGATAGAGCGGCACCACGCTCGGATGATGGCCGAGGAAACGCACACACGGGCTCTTCGCCTTCATGCGCGCGACATCGCCATCCTGGAACGCCATCGGGTTGCCGCGGTCGATCTCGGAACTGAACCACAGTTCGTGCTCCACGCCCTGCTCGTGAAGGATCCGCGATGCCTCGACCGCGTCCTCGACGCCTTTTTCGGGAATGAGCCGCACCGGTGCGTAGATCACGGGCCGCGGATTGCGCGCGGCTTCGATCCACGGATACTCGTCGGGATCGACACCGCATCCCGGTGTGACCATCACGTGCTCGGACCGCAGTCCGAGGCGCGCGACCAGGAAGTCCTTGTCCTCGCCGTTGTGGACGACCACGCGGCTGTTCGCCGCACGAAACAGGTAACCATAGAGCAGCACGACGAACGGCCGGA
Source organism: Candidatus Eiseniibacteriota bacterium (assembly GCA_031364845.1). Taxonomy (GTDB): domain Bacteria; phylum Eisenbacteria; class RBG-16-71-46; order RBG-16-71-46; family RBG-16-71-46; genus JANLWX01. Next base: position 17,671 of record JANLWX010000066.1, on the reverse strand, counting down.
TCATTCGCACGCGCCACGCGTCGGACCCGAACACCGTGCCGAGTCCCGTCACCATGAACACGCAACGCCGGCCGAGCAGCCGCAGCGGCAGGCCCGCGAGCACGAACGGAATGACGGTCCACATGAAGAACATCGCGTCCGGATGCCGCCGTCCCATCCGCCACGCGAGCAGCGCGGTCGACAGCGCGGCCCACGGCGTCACGCGGTCGCGCTGGAGCGGAAGCCGCTCGACTGCGATCGCCGGATCGAGCCGGGCGCGCGCGGCATCGAGGACCTCGCGGCGCTTCCACCACGGGGCGTCGGTGCCTTCCGCGGGAGTCGCCGGCGTGGCGGGCTTCGGACTCGGAGCCGCCGAGCCCGGCGCGAACACGGTGACGCGCGCGCCGGACTCCGCGAGCTGATTCGCGAGCATCGCGAAGTCGCTGACGAACCGGGGCAGCATGTGAACGAAGAACATCGCCTCGGGCGCCGCAGCCTTCGGCGTCATCGAGCGTCGTTCCCGGCGCGTGCGGTGACGAACAATGCGTGCGGCCCCCATGCGGGAATCCGCGCGCCCCACCGGTAGCGCAGCAGGTACTGGAGGTGACCGTAGTGGCGTCCGATCCCCGATGAGGCGACCGGGGCTCCGGGCGGCGCCGCGGACGACGCGGTGGCGGTCGGCGACATCGTCCGGCCGAACACCCTGCGGCCCACCGAGCTCAGGATCGTCGAGGGGAACAGTCCGAAGCGCTTGCGCTCCACGATCTCGAGCCCGGCGCCCGCCAGTACCTTCTCGATCGCCGGCTCCGAGTAGAACCACAGGTGTTCCGGAAAGCCCGGCCGCCCGATCCACGGATACCAGCCCCGCGAAAGCCCGCCGAACACTCCGACCTCGAAGCACAACAGACCCTTGGGTCCTGCGATGCGCTTCATCGCCGTGAGCGCGCGCACCGGATCGGGGAAGTGGCTCAGCAGATCGACGTGGAACACGACGTCGGCCGAACCGTCGGGCAACTGCGACTCCTCGACGATCCGGCGCTCGACCGGAATGCCGAGTGCTTCGAGTGCGCGCGCGCACTCGGGGTTGGGCTCGATCGCCTGCACCTGATAGCCGCGCTCCCGCGCGCGCTGGAGCAGGTGCCCGCTGCCTCCGCCCACTTCGAGCAGGCGGCACGGCCCGCGGGCGTGTGCGATCCAGTCCATGCGATCGCGCGACGGAAGCTCGTAGTAGTCGTCGACGTGCATGTCGTGCGTCGGATCGATCGCGTGCTCGCCGGGCCGCGGATCGATGTAGACCACGCCGCACGCGCACTCGCGACCGGACCAGCCGGCTTCCTGGAGCACGACGTCGCCATCCGAGCTTCCGCACAGCACGCAGCGCCCACGCTCGATCGGGCGGATCATGTGCGGAGCCCGTCCCGAGCGCCGGCGCACGATCGGCCGAGCAGTGCGCTGCCGATCACACCGGCATCGCAGCCGGCGCGCGATCGTTCGATGCGCAGGCGCGGACGGAAGTCGGCCATCACTTCCGCCTCCGCGCTCGCGGCCGCGGCTTCGACATAGCCCGGTATCCGCGCAACCCCGCCGCCGATCACGACCAGCGCGGGATGCAGGAGATGGATCAGATTCGCAAGCGCGCGTCCGAGCATGCTCCCCGCCTCGCGCACGACGGCCTGATCGTCCGGCGACGCGGCACGCATGCGCGCTTCGAGTCCGCCGCGTTCGAGCCCGAGCCGTGCCTCGATCGCGCGCCCCGAGGCGAGCGCGCCGACACATCCGTGACGGCCGCACGCGCATCGCGGATGGTCGCTCACGACGGTGTGGCCGATCTCTCCCGCGAGACCCGACGCGCCGCCGCGCACCGATCCCCGCGACCACCAGGCACCGCCGATGCCGGTGCCGACCGAAACGAAGAACAGATCGTCATGCGACAGTCCGCGCACGTGCGCTTCACCGCGCGCGGCGTTGTCGACGTCGTTCGCCACCGCGCACGGCACGCCGAATCGATCCCGAACCATCGCGCTCAACTCGACGCCCTCCCATCCCGGAATGATCACCGACGACAACACGCGCCCGGTCGCGGGTTCGACGAGCCCCGGAAACCCGATGCCGATCGTTTCGATCGAACCGCCGGCCGCGTCCCGGGCCGCGGCGATGAAGTCGATCAGCATCGCGGGTGTGAACGAAACACCGGTCGCGGTCGTGTCCCGCAACTCGAGCGCGCCATCGCCATCCACGATTCCGGCTGCCGCCTTCGTGCCGCCGAGATCGACCCCGAGCGTTTTCACGCTCACACAGCTCTCGAGAACATCGGATGGGCGCCCACGTGCTCGATCGCCGCAGTCAGCACGTGATCCGGCAGATCGGGAACGATCCGGTACGACCCGATGCCCGCGGGCAGCACGAAGTGCAGGCGATTGCCGCGCACGAGCCGCACCGCGCGCACGTTGTCGCGCGCGGCGAGCAGATCCGAAAGAGCGATCTTGGGCGGCAGGTCGTAGGCGCGCAGCAGGCGGAAGATGCGCTCGGCGGTCTCGGGCGCGCAGATCCCCATCGACTCCGAGGCCGCGGTCGCGACCGCCATGCCCATCGCCACCGCTTCACCGTGGAGCAGTCCTTGATACGCGAGCCGCGTTTCCAGCGGGTGGCCGAACGTGTGACCGAGATTGAGCGGCCGCCGCAGATCGGTCTCGAGCGGATCCGGCGCGAGCAGGTCGACCTTGCCGCGCGCGGCACGCAGCACGATCTCTTCGAGCAGCTTCGGATCGCGATCGTGCTGGATCGCATGCGCATGTGATTCGAGCAGACGGATGAGTGCCGCGTCCGCGATCAGGCCGACCTTGATGGCTTCCGCGATGCCGGCGTTGAGATCGCGCAACGGCAGCGACGTGAGCACCGCGGGATCGCAATAGACGGCGCGCGGGTGATGGAATGCGCCCACGAAATTCTTGGCCCACGGCGCGTTGACCGCCACCTTGCCGCCGATCGCGGCGTCGTGCTGCGCGAGCAGCGTGGTCGGCACATTCACGTATTCGACGCCGCGCATGTAGCACGATGCGGCGAAACCGCCGAGGTCCATGATGACCCCGCCGCCGAGCGTGACGAGCAGCGCGCGGCGATCGAAGCCGAGTTCGTACATGTGCGCGATGACGTCGCGCAGCGTCTCGAAGCTCTTCGAACGCTCGCCTTCGGGCACCACGATCTCGGCCGCCGAGATGCCGCACCCCTGCATCCGCGCCGTGAGGTCGCGCCCCACCAGCGCCGACACCTTGTCGTCAGTCAGCACGACCATGCGCCGGTCGGGGAACGCGCACTGCAGCGTGGCCGGAAGGTCGGTGAGCAGTCCGTTGCGGACTTCAATCGTGTAGCCGTGGCGCTGTTGGAACGCCACTTCGAGGAACTGGGCGGCACCCCGATCGGGCGCCGGCGCCGGGGCGATCGCGCGCGCATCGAGGTCGAGGTAGTACTGCAGCGTTTCGGTGATGCTGTCGGCGAGCGGCACGGCGGTCCGATGACCGAGCGCTTCGATCTTCGAGACGTCGGCGACGTGACGCATGACGTCTTTCGGTCGCGCCGGCAGTTCGGTGACCATGACCGGCCGCGGAAGCCGTGCGATGAAACCGTCGAAGACCTCGGCAATCGCGGTCTCACGGCCGGTCGCGACATTGTAGGTCTCGCCCGCGGCACCTCGATCGGCGAGCAGGTGGAGCGCGGCGGCGACATCGCGCACATCGACGAAGTCACGCGTGGTGTCGCGCGGTCCGACCAGGATCGTGTCGTCCGCGCGGCCTGTGATCACGTGCGCGCACTGGCGCGCGAGCCAGCCGCAGATGTGACGCTCGTCCTGACCCGGACCCACGACGTTGAAGATCCGCGCGATCACGAGCGGGATTCCGTGGCGCGCGGCCACGATCCTCGCCACCTGCTCGGTCGCCGCCTTGCTGACCGTGTAGAGATCGACCGGCGATCCGATCGCATCGTCCGCAACCGGAAGCCGTTTCCCGCTCGAATCGGCGCCGATGATGCCCGACGATCCGTGGATGAAGCGCGGCGTGCCGATGCCTGCGAGCGCGATGCACTCGAGAAGCTGTTCGGTCCCGAGCACGTTCGATCGGAACAGATGCTCCGCGGTTTCGTCACGCAGAGCGCCCGCCAGATGGACGACGACGTCGGGCCGCGTCTGCTCGAGCACGTCCTTCATCGCATCACGATCGGTGAGCGGCACGGCGTGATAGCGATAGCGCGCATCGTTCAGCGTCGCGCGCAGCGGCTCGGGCAGCGGGGCCGGGACCCGCTCGTCACCCCAGGTGACGGAGTGGGTGAAGCGCTCGAGATTGCCCGGTGAACGACCGAGCCCGATGACCTGATCGCCGGGTGAGGACGTCAGCCAATGAGAGACCAGATAGCGCCCGATGAAACCCTGGGCTCCTGTGATCAAAACGGTTCGCGGCACGGAGGTATCCTCCAGAACACGTCATGGACGGGGTTCCCTCCACCGCATGGGCAATTGTCGGACCATCTCGCCGGTTACGACAACATCCGAAACCGGACATCGCAGGATCGCCGCGATTGCAACGAGCGGGCTCCCTCTCTATGCGACCTTCGTCCCGCGCCTGTCGAGGCGTTTCCGGTTGCGTGGAACGACTGAGCTTGTGCAATCTGTAAGAGAATCCGTCACCGGTTTCGGGCGCCCGCGCGCCGGCTACCGGTTGGGTTCTGCCGCGTGCGGGGTCCCGCCTCCCGAGTCCCGCCTGCCTCATGCCACGCTTCGAGCCCTCGGAGTCCGATGAAACTCGGCGTCTGCGCCCAGGCATTTTATCACCTGCCGCTCGATGCGGCGCTGAAACAAGTGGCCGCCCTCGGTCTTTCGGCCATGGAGCTTCCGGTTCACCGGGCGAACCCGTTCGTCGATCTCGAGTCGGCCGTGGCCGGCCGGGGCGAGGCCCTGCGGCGGAGTTTCGCGACGGCCGGCGTCACGATCTCCGCCCTCTCGAACCACGCCGAAGGCCAGCTGCTTTTCGGGCCTCATAGCGCCGACACCGACGTCATGTTCGAAGGCGATGCGCCCGCGAAGATCGCATTCGCCCGCAAGCGCCTGGCGCTCACCGCCGAGCTTGCGGAGGCGATGGGCGTCGGCATCGTGTCCGGCTTCACCGGGTGCGAGGACTATTCGCGCTGGTTCCCGTGGCCGGTCGAAGACGGCTACGAGCGCATGATGCCCGCGTTCCGCGAGCGCATGATGCCCGTGCTCGACGATTTCCAGCGGCGCGGCGTGCGGTTCGCGATCGAATGCCATCCGCGTCAGTTCGCTTACAACCTCGACACCGCGCGGCTCGCGCTCGAAGCGGTCGACCACCATCCCGCGCTCGCGTTCAACTTCGATCCCGCCAATCTGATGATCGCCGGCACCGATCCCGTCGCGTTCATCGCCGAACTCGGCGATCGCATCGTGCACGTCCACGCGAAGGACGGTGAGCTGGTGGCGCACCACGCCGCGCGCTCGGGACTCCAGGCGCACGGAGCGTGGGACCGGCCGGGACGCGGGTTTCGGTTCCGCGTGCCGGGCTGGGGCGACCTGTCGTGGAAGCGGATCCTCACCGAGCTCCAGACTTCGGGCTACCGCGGCGTGATCTCGATCGAGCACGAGGACCCGACGTTCGCGCCGATCGAAGGAATCGAGCAGGCCGTGCGTCACCTCCAGCCGCTGTTGTTTCGCGATCCGCCCGCGACGAGCCGGTGGTGGTGACCGGATTCCGTCTCTTGCGGCTCGTCGCGCTCGCCGCGTGCGCCGCCGCCGCGGCCACGCCGGCGTCCGCCGCACCCGCGGTGCCTTCGTCGTTCGTCGTCGAGCGGGCGGTGACGAACGCGAGCTTGGCGACCCCGACCTGTCTGGCGTTCCTTCCCGATGGACGCATGCTGGTCGGGGAGAAGGAGGGCCGGGTGTGGCTCGTCGATCATGGCCTGCGCGCGCCGGCGCCGGTATGGGATGGAAAACCGGAGGTCGGTGCCGCGCAGGACTGCGGACTGATGAGCATCGCGGTCGATCCGCAGTTCGCGACCAACCGGTTCGTCTACCTCCTCTACGCGGTGGATCCGGACAGCAACGGCGTCGAATCGAGCGACTTCAGCTTCGGCCGCCTCACGCGCTACCAGCTGAGCCCGGACCTCGTCGCCCCCACGGCCATCGCCGCGTCACGGACGATTCTCATGGGGGTGGACTGGACCCATGGCCCGCTGATCGCAGGGTCGGCGCACGGCGTCGGCTCGCTGCGCTTTGGAGTGGACGGAAGCCTGCTGGTCTCGATCGGCGATGGCGCCTACTCCAACGAGACCGACGCGGGCGGCATGTATCCCGAGGGCTTCGGTTCCGGGCGCACCGATCCCGCGGAAGATATCGGCGCGTTCCGGGCACGCGATCCGTCGTCCCTCAGCGGAAAAGTCCTGAGGATCGACAAGGCGACCGGGCGCGGGTTCCCGTCCAATCCGTTCTACGATCCCGCAGCGCCCGGATCAGCGCGCTCGCGGGTATGGGCGTACGGCATGCGCAATCCGTTCCGCATGGCGGTGCGTCCGGGAACCGGTGCTTCGAATCCAGCGCTTGGCATGCCGGGGACCTTGTTCATCGGCGATGTAGGCTGGGTGACCTGGGAGGAACTGGACGTCGCCCGCGAAGGCGGACACGATTTCGGCTGGCCGTGCTTCGAGGGAGCGCAGGCGCAGGACTCGTACGCGCTCGCGACACCTTCGCGGCTCGGCTGTGATCCTCTCGACGAGCCCACGGCGCCGACCATCGCCTGGCACCACACGGATGCTTCGGTCGCGATCCCACCGGTGCCGGGACTCATCGGCAACTGCGCGATGGTCGGCGCGTTCTACACGGGATCGCGCTATCCCGCGCCGTTCCAGGGCGGCCTGTTCTTCGCCGACTTCGGCGGCAACTGGATCCGCGTTGCCACGTTCGATGGGAACGACCGCGCGGTCGCGATCCAGGATTTCGCGACCGGCGCCGAAGGGCCGGTGGACTTTGCGATCGATCCGGTCACCGGCGACCTGTGCTACGTGGCGCTCATGGCCGCGCAGGTTGAACGCATCCGCTACGTCGGGTCGGGCGCGAATGAACCGGGTGTGTCGATGTCGGCCGACCGCCGCGTCGGTACGGCGCCGCTCACCGTAGGCTTTTCGAGCGCGGGTTCGTTCTCGCCGATCGGGCGGCCGCTCACGTTCACGTGGAGCTTCGGCGACGGCAGCGGCGACCATCAGGGACATCCCGAGCACACCTATGCCGCGCCCGGGTTCTACCAGGCGGTGCTCACGGTGAACGACGATCTCGGCAACGAACTGCGCGACACGATCGGGATCGTCGCCACGAATGGCGCCCCGTTTCCGACCACGCCTGTGCTCGACTCCTTCAACCGCGCAAATGGCGCGCTCGGAAGCGCGTGGGAGAGCGTGCTGGACGGTGTTTCGATCCGCGACAGCGCGCTGGTTCAGTCGGCGGGGCTAGCGACTCCTGTGTGGCGTGAAGGCTGGTTCGGCCCGATGCAGGAAGCGAGCATCACGCTGCACGCGCTGACGCCGTCTCCGCATCACACGCTCCTGCTCAAAGTGCAGGGCGACGATCCGCAAGCCGGAAACGTGCAGGTACGCTACCACCACGGGGACCGGCGTCTCTCGGTCGCGACCTATACACCCAACTCCGGCTGGGTCACTCACGGCGTGCTCGAGCCGTTCACGTTCGATCCGGGTGACCGCTTCGGCGCCCGCGCGTATGCGAACGCCATCGTCGAGGTCTACCGCAACGAGGAAGTGGTCGGAACGTTCTCGATCGACGGCTGGCCGTATGCGAGCGGCGGAGGGCGGATCGGCCTCGCGCTCGAGAACAACAAGACGTCGCGCCTCGACGACTTCCGTGGCGGCACCGCGGACCTCGGTCTCAACCGCGTTCCGCAGGCGATCATCCTCCGGCCCGGCGAAGGCTCGTTCTTCGTGGCCGGCGAACCGATCACACTGTCCGCGGCGGGCACCGACGTCGAGGACGATCCGAGTCTCCTCGCCTTCCAGTGGCAGGTCGATCAGCACCACAACAACCACACGCATCCGGCCGTGTTCACGTCCGACGAACGTTCGACTTCCTACGTCGGCGAGGATCATGACGACGGCACGGGCACGCACCTCGCCGTCCTGTTGCGGGTCACCGACTTAGGGGGCGCGAGCGACACCGCGTCGGTGGAACTGTATCCGGAGGTCGACCTCGAGCCTGCTTCCCTGACGACCACGCTCCCCGGCGCCGGCGCGAACCTCGAACTGCGCTTCCAGATCGCCAACCACGGCCGCATGCCGGCGCCGCTCAGCAGATGGGCGGTCGCGCTCGATGGAACGGTGATCGCCGAAGGCGACACCGTGGTCCCGGCGCTCGACAGTGTGCTGATCGTCCGCGACGTGGGACCCATCGCGACGGGCGCGCATGCGCTCGGAATCATGGTCGACTCGCTCGGCGCCGTGCATGAAACCGACGAAGCGAACAACCGGGCTTCGCGCACGCTGAGCACCGATCCTGAATTTCCGACGACGCGGGTGCTGGATACATTCGATCGCCCGGATGGTGGTGCCGGCGGCTCATGGGTCGGAAACGTCACGTCGCTGGTGATCGCCGACAGTGCGCTCAGCCAGAACGGAGCGCCTTCGCCGTCCTCGGTCTGGAGCGGCCTCTCCTTCGGCCCGGATCAGGAGGCGTACTTCACGTTCGCGACGATCGTTCCCGCGTGCCGGCGGTACTGCCTGATGCTGAAGGTGCAGGGCGATTCGATCGCGCAGGGCGGGATCGAAGTGCGCTACGACGGAACGCTCTCGACGATTCAGGTCGCCACGCAGCAGCCCGGAGTCGGCGCCAAACTGCGCGGCACGCTCGGATCGGTGAGCTTTGCGAACGGCGACCGCTTCGGCGCGCGCGCGCGGCGCGACGGGACCGTCGAGGTGTTCAAGAACGGTTCGAGTCTCGGCTCGGTCTTGATCGGCACCTGGTCATTCCATGGCAGCGGAGGCCGAGTGGGTGTGAATTTCGCCGGCGCCACCGGCTCGCGTATCGAGGACTTCGGCGGAGGCACCTTCGTTGCCGGACCGAACCTGTCGCCGCTCGCGGGCTTCGAGACCGGATCTGCCACGTACCATTCCGCAGGGGACACGGTGTCATTCCACTCGACGTCCGCGGACGGAGAGGAAGGCATCGAGTCGCTCCATCACGAATGGCGCGGCGACCTGCTGCACGGCGACCACGAGGACCTCGGCGTCTACACGAGCGAACTCCGCGACGACCGCTGGGTGCTCGCCGATCCCGAGGGGGGCGGGACATGGCGGCTGGTTCTGCGCGTGACCGATTCGGGCGGACTGTCCGGCACGAGCGAAGTTCTGCTGTTGCCCGAGAGCGCGCGTCCCGATGCCGTGCCACCGGTGTTCACGAGTCCGCCCGACCTCGCGGCCTACAACGTTCACGCCCTCCTGCACTGGCAGACCGACGAGCCCGCGACCGGGCGCGTATGGTGGGCGCCCACCGCTTCGCCTGCGGACTCGGTCGTGCTCGAGACTCCAACTGCGACCGCGCACCAGATCAATCTGACCGGGCTCACGCCCGGTCGTGCCTACCGGTTTCGCGTGACCGCGACCGATTCCGCGGGCAATCGATCCGTCGCGCCGCTCGATTCTTTCGTCACGCGCGCCAGCGTAACCGGCACCGAGGAGTCCTTGCCGCGGGTGCTCGAGCTTTCGCGGCCGGCACCGAACCCGAGTGCGGGTTCGGTCGATCTGCGGCTCGCCCTTCCGGCCGAGACGGACGTCGAATTCTCGGTATTCGACATTCAGGGACGGCTCGTCTGGCGCGCTCCGCCGCGGCGCTGGCCGGCGGGAACCGTCGACCTTCGCTGGCCCGGGGTGACCCGTTCGGGCAGGCGGGCTCGGGCCGGGATCTATCTGGCGCAGGTCCAGGCCGGGAACATCACGCTCAGGCGGCGGGTCGCGATCGTTCGCTGACCGGAACCAGCGCCGTCACGCGCCGGACCAGCGCGGGCGCGATGCGCGAGCGGCCGGTGTACAATGGTCACCCCTCGATATCGTCCAGACCCGGTCTGTGCCGTGCTGCATCCAGGAGTGTTCATGTCGCCCTTTCGCCCGGCTGCCATCCTTTCGATCGTGCTCGCCTGCTCCGCCGTCTGCGCGATGGCGCAGGTGGTTCCGCCCGGCGCGCGCGAGTTCGGCATCGCGCGGCTCAAATACGGCGGCGGCGGCGACTGGTACGAGGACCGCACGTCGCTGCGAAATCTCATGCGCGCGGCCCGCGACCGGCTCGGCATTCGGATCGCCGGCGACCAGGAGGCGATCGTCGAACCGGGCTCGGCCGCCCTGTTCCAGTTCCCGATGGCGTTCGCGTGCGGGCACGGCAACATCAAGTTCACCGCGGCCGAGGTCGCCAATCTGCGCCGCTACCTCACGACTGGCGGGTTCCTGTGGATCGACGACGACTTCGGCATCGACGCCTCGTTCCGCCGCGAAGCCCAGCGCGTGTTCCCCGAGGCCAAACTCATCGAACTGCCGTTTTCCCATCCCATTTTTCACGGGCATTACGACTTTCCCGGTGGATTGCCGAAAATACATGAGCACAGTGGCGGACCGCCCAAAGCCTTCGGAATCGTTCACGACGGCCGCCTCGCCGTGCTCTACACGTTCGACACCGACCTCGGGGACGGACTCGAAGACGAAGAGGTCCACCACGATCCGCCCGCCACACGCGAATCGGCGGTGAAGATGGGTCTCAACATCGTCCACTACGCGCTCACGCACTGACCGGAACCGACCGACACGATCCACTGAGGACCCCATGAGCCTGCACGTTCCCGAAGGATCGATCCGCAACTCGCTCGGGCGCCGCCATCAGTCGCTGCGCCGCGCGCTGGCGCTGCGGCTCGGGGTGCGCGCGGGAGCGGCGGGTGCGGTTGCGATCGCGATCGCGGTCGTTCTCGGCGCTTTGATCGGCCTCGGCGAAACCGGAGCCTGGGCGCGTCTCGTCATGCTCGGTGTCGCGTGCGTCGCCGCGATCGCGTGGGCGGTCGCGCGCTTCGCAGCCGCGGCACCCAAATTCGACACCTACCTCGAGCGTGTCGAGTCCCGTTTCCCCGACGTGCGCTCATGGCTGCGCAACGCCATCGACTTCGCAAGCCCGCGCACCGATGCCGCGGCCGCCGGCACCTCGCGCGAACTCGCCGAAGCGGTCACGCGCGAAACCGTCGTGAAGCTCGAAGGGCTTCCGCTCGAGACTCTCGCGCCGCCGCTCGCGGTGCGGAAGCCGGCGCTGGCGCTCGGCGCGGGGCTCGCGATCGTGGTCGTCGCCTCGCTGCTCGCCCCCCGCGCGGTTCAGCGCTCGTGGGCGTCGATGTGGAATCCGACCGCAGCGGCCGCACCCGTGGCGCTCGCGGTCGAACCGGGCTCGGTGAAGGTCACGCCCGGGGCCTCGCTCACCGTGTTTGCGCGCGTCAGCGGCAGCGACCGCGCCCCGCGCCTGATCCGCGAAGGTCAGAAGCCGCTCGAAGGCGTCGCCGACGGCGAAGCGGGTACCACGCGGGTGTGGCGCTTCGATCTCGCCCAGCTCACCCGCGCTCAGGACTATCAGGTGCGCGTGGCCTCGACCGAGAGTCCGAAGTACCAGATCACGCTTGCCGGTGAACCGGTTCCCGTGAGCTTCGAGGTCGAATACCGCGCCCCCGACTATGCGCGGCTTCCCACTCAGCGCGGCTCCGCGCTGCGCGGGGATCTCACCGCACTGCGCGGCACCCGCGCGCGCGTCGCGGTGACGTTCGACCGCGACCTCACCGCACTGGATGCCACGCTGCCGGGCGGACGGGCGGCGGCGTGGAAGCCGCTCACCGCGCGCCGGTGGGAAGGCGATGTGGTGCTCGAGCGCGATGGCGAATACGAACTCCACGCGGTGGCGAGTGCGGGTGAAGGACGCTTCCGCTATCGGATCCAGCCGCTCGCCGACGCTCCGCCGGTGATCGCGGTGCGGACGCCCGAAGGCGATGTCGATCTGCCGAACGGCCAGCAACTGCCCCTCGAAGTGATCGGCCAGGACGATCTCGGCCTCACCGAGCTCAAGCTGGAATTCCGCAAGGATCCCACCGCACCCTGGACCACCACGCCGCTCGCGCGCTTCGCGGGCCGCCCGCGCGAGGCCGAGGTGCGCGCGCGCTGGGATGCTTCGGCGCTGGGGCTGCTGCCCGGCGAGACGGCGACGTTCCGCTTCGTGCTGTTCGACGACGGCCGCAATCGCGCCGAGAGTCAGGCGTTCGAGCTGCGCTTCCCCTCGCTCGCCGATCTCTACGAGCAGATCGACGAGACCCAGGGCGGTGTGCAGAAGACGCTCGAGAAGGTCGCCGATCAGGCGAAGGAGCTGCAGAAGTCGCTCGACAAACTCAGCCGCCAGCAGCCGCGCTCGCAGACCGCGTCCCCGGCGTTCGAGCGCAGCGAGGAGCTGAAGAGCAATCTCGAACGCCAGCAGGATCTCGCGAAGCAGCTCGATCAGGCGACGGAAGGCCTGCGCGAAAGCCTCGAGAAGGCGGGCGAGCGCGACGCATTCAACGACGAGCTGGAGCGCAAGCTGAAGGAGATGGCCGAGCTGATGGAGCAGGTGCAGTCGAAGGATTTCCGCGAAGCGATGAAGCGCATGCAGCAGGCGATGGAGAACCTCGACAAGCAGGCGCTCGAGAACCAGCTCCCGGACTGGAAGCAGAACAACAAGGAGATGCTCCAGAATCTCCAGCGCACGCTGGATCTCCTGAAGAAACTGCGCGAGGAAGAGCGGTTGGAATCGCTGGCGAAGCGCGCGGAAGAGCTGAAGGCGAACCAGGACCAGCTCAACAAGGAGCACGAGTCGGCGGAGAATCGCGAGTCGAAGGACGCCAAGGACGGGCAGGACGCGAAGGACGGAAAAGAAGGCAAGTCCGGCAAGGACAGCAAGTCCGCGGAGCAGCAGGCAAAGGAAGCGCAGCAACGAGCCGAGGAACAGCAGAAGGCGGCACAGGAGAGTGAGCAACTCGCGCAGGACGCAAAGGAAATGGCGCAGAAGATGGAGCAGCAGGATCAGCAGAGCCAGCTCGCGCAGACCGCCGAGGAGTTGAAGCAGGAGGCGGCGGAACCGCAGAAGGAAGCGGCGAACTCCGCGCAGAAGATGCAGAGCGGCCAGGCGAAGCTCAGCGGTCAGAAGGCGAGCCAGGCTCTGCAGCGCGCGGCACAGCAGATGCAGAAGATGGCGAGCCAGCGTCAGCAGCAGAACGACGGCGCGGACCTCGCCGCGGTAAGGCGCGCCGCACAGGACCTCGTGTCGCTGCAGCGTGAAAGCGAAGGCAATCTCGATGCGAGCCGCCCGAACGCCGAGCGCGCGAACCGCCAGACCGATCTGTCCGAAGGCGTGGCACGCGTTGCGGACTCGCTCGGCGTGATCGCCAAGAACACGCCGTTCCTGAGCCCCAAGCTGAGCGAATCGCTCGGCAAGGCGATGAATCAGCTGTCGCAGTCGGGCAAGGATCTGGGTTCGGGCAATCGTTCGCGCGGCGACCAGCTCGGCCGCGATGGCAGCACGGCGCTCAACGAGGCGATCCTCGAACTGCGGCTGTCCGAAGCCTCGATGTGCAAGCAGCCGGGCCAGGGCCAGGGCGAGCAGCCCGGCATGAGCCAGCGCATGTCCTCGCTCGGGCAGCAGCAGTCGCAGCTCAATCAGCGCTCGAAGAGCATCGCCCAGCGTCTGAGCGAGCAGATGCGGCTGTCGGCGGGTGACCGCGACGAGATGCAGCGCATGGGACAGGAGCAGGCGCGGCTGCGCGAACAACTCGAGCAGATCCAGCGCGACGACCAGTCGCGCCGCGAGCTGCTCGGCCGGCTCGATGCGACCGCGCGCGAAATGAAGGAAGTGGAGGAAGCGCTGCGCCAGGGTACGGCGAGCGGCGATCTCGAGGAGAAGCAGACCCGCATCCTCTCGCGCCTGCTCGACGCCCAGCGTTCGGTCAACCGTCGCGACTTCGATCCCGAGCGTGAAGCGCGCACGGGAAACGAGACGGTGCTGCGCTCGGCGCCCGAGATTCCGGCCGACATGATGCGCGAGAGCGACCGGCTGCGCTCGGACCTGCTCAAAGCCGACGCCGATCGCTATCCGGCGCAGTACCGCGCATTCATCGAGGCATATCTCAAGTCGCTGAACGAGCAGCGCCGATGACTCGACGCCGCACTCACGCGGTGCTGATGCTGGTGGCGTGCGTGACGTTGCCGGGGTCGGGATCGGCGCAGTCATCGCATGCCGTGCTCGAGCCCGCCGCCGGCGCTCCGCTGCTCGCCCAGAACGCACCACCACCCACGGGCGGCACGGTGAACGCTCGCCCGTTGTTCGTGCGGCTGCCCGCCGATCCGCCCAGTTCGCGCCGCGCGCCGGCGCGCCTCACGCCCGAACAACTCGGACGCTTCCGCGATGCCCAGAACTTCCGCGCGAACGGACTGCACGAGCGCGCGCGCGATGTGCTCGTGGCACTCGACCGCGAGGTTCCGCATCATCCGCTCGTGCTCACGGAACTCGCACAGACGTGGCTCGATCTCGAGAACTGGACGGCGGTCGAGAAGCTCGGACGCACCGAGCGTCTCGCGGCGCGCGACTCGCTGCTCCTCGGACGCGAGCTGTCGACCGCGCTCGAGCGGCTCGAACAGCCGCGGGACGCTGCACAGGTGGCGCTCGAAGTGTGGGCCGCCTCACCGGTCGAGGCCGACTGGGCATCGTCTACCGTGCTGCGGCTGGCGCCGACCGATCCCCGCGCGGTGCGCGAGGCGATGCGCAAGGTGGCCGAGCGCTTCCCGGATCGGCCGGATCTTCATCGTGGACTCGCGCGCGTCGAATGGAATCAGGGAACGCTCGAAGGCGCCCTGCGCGCGCTCGCGACCGCCGACCGCACGCCGCGGCGTCCATCGTGGCGCGCGATGTTCGCCGACGATCTGCTGTCGACCGGCGGTGCGCGCGACAGTTCGGGCGCCCTCGAAGCGCTGGTGGCGCTCGCGCAGGACAAGGCCCAGGTGCTTGCGGAGCGCGTCCACGGTGCGAAGCGCGCGTGGCAACTCGCCCTCCAGCGCGACGCCGAGGCTTCGGCCGCGCCGCGACTGCAGAAGGCTCTCGCCGACGTGCCGCCGGCGCAATGGGATCCGGATCTCCTGGTCGGTCTATCGCGCGGATTGCGCAAGGCCGGACTCACCCAGGACGCGCGCGCGCTGCTGAACGCGCGCGGCGACGATCCGAACCTTCGCCACACGGTGTCGCTCGAACGCGCGCTGCTCGACCTGCGCGAAGGCCCTCCGGCGCGCGCGCTCGACGCGCTGCTCACGGCCGCCGGCGAGTCGCACGAAGGAACCTATCGCTTCGCCGAGGCGCTGTTCTTTTCAGGCCTGCCGGATTCGGCACTCGCGAAATATCAGGATGTGTCGAAGCAACCGCAGAGTCCGTTCGCGGGAGCGGCACTCGAGCGCATCTACCTGATCGAGGACGCGCAGCCCAAGAGCGCACTCCCGGCTTTCGGACGGCTGGCCTACGAAGACTGGCGCGGCAACGGCACGGCGGCGGCCGCGATCGCGGATTCGCTCTATCATGGGCTGCCGCGCGGCCCGCTGTGGGCGCAGGCCGCGATCGCACTGAGCGCGCGCCGCGAAGCGTCGGGCGACGCGAAGGCGGCACTCGCTCCTCTGCTGGCGCTCGCGGACTCGCTGCCGGGCGACCGGCTGGCGCCCCTCGCGCGCCAGCGGGCGGGCGATCTCTACCGGGTGAAGCTCAAGGACGACACGAAAGCGCTCGCGCAGTACGAAGAATGTCTCGCGCTCTACCCGCGTGCATGGAACGCCGCCGAAGTCCGCCGGCGCGTCGAGCAATTGCGCCGCGATCGGAGGTTCTGATGAAGGGTCACAGTCCGAATCCGCTACTCGGAGGTCACGGCCGCCTCGGCCGGCAGCACCCGTTCTCCCGCGGGCCGGCCATGCGGCCCGGCGCTCCGATGCGCATGGGGCCGCTCGGCGGATTGATCGCCATCGCCGGCGTCGTGGCGATCGCGATCGCGGCGATCGTGACGCTAGGGCTCGCACTGCTGTTCTCGCGCGGACGCGTGAAGATGTTCCGTGCGGGAAGGGGAACACCGCCGCCGATCGCGCCCGGCCGCAAGCGTGAGGTGCCCGGCGCCGAAGCGCCTTCGACTCCGCGCCGCGAGCGGTCGCACGCCGAGGTGCTCGAGGCGCTGCCGATCGCGCTCGCGCTTGCGCTCGGCTCCGGCGCCACGACGTTCATGCCGGCCATCGCCGACGCGAAGCTGCTGGTGCCGATGGACGACGTCCAGACCGATCATCTGAAGGCCTATGGGCTCACGTACTGGGTACTGAGCCACGGCGCCAAGGCCGAGTGGCTGCTCAACTATCGTGGCGGATCGTTCCTGCTGCCCGACGACCCGCAGACCGCGCGCGAAGCGAACATTCGCGGCGTGTCGCTCGAGCCGATCGGCACCGCGGACGAAGCCGCGATCAAGGTGGAGATCGCAGACAACAACATGGAAGTCGTCGCACTCGAGAAGCCGCCCAAGGTCGCCGTCTACATTCCGCCCAACACGCCGCCGTGGGACGACGCCGTGACGCTGGCGCTCAAGTACGCCGACATCGCCTATGCCACCGTGTGGGACGAGGAAGTCGTGCGCGGCGATCTTGCCAAGTACGACTGGCTCCATCTGCACCACGAAGACTTCACCGCGCAGCACGGCAAGTTCTACGCGGCTTATCACAACTTCCCGTGGTATCAGGAGGAAGAGCGCGTGCAGAAGGCGATGGCGACCAAGCTCGGCTTCGCCAAGCCCTCGCAGTTGAAGGCGGCGGTGGCACTCACGATCAAGGATTACGTCTCGCGCGGCGGATTCATGTTCGGCATGTGCTCGGCGACCGACACCTACGACATCGCGCTCGCATCCCAGGGCATCGATATCGCCGACGTCGTCTACGACGGCGATCCGCCCGATCCGCTCGCGAACCGCAAGCTCGACTTCTCGCGCACGATCGCGTTCAAGGACTTCCGGCTCGAGTTGGACCCGTTCGTCTACAAGTTCTCGGACATCGACGTCACGCAGGAAGCCTCGCTGCGCGGCCCGAACACGTTCTTCACGCTGTTCGACTTCTCGGCGAAGAACGATCCGGTCCCGACCATGTTGATCCAGAACCACCTGAACGCCGTCCCCGAGTTCCTTGGTCAGAGCACCGGCTTCCGCAAAGCACGCCTCAAGAGCGGCATCCTGGCACTAGGCGAAGTCGAAGGCACCGACGAAGTGAAGTACCTCCACGGCCAATTCGGCCGCGGCACCTTCACGTTCCTCGGCGGTCACGATCCCGAGGACTATCAGCACATGGTCGGCGATCCGCCCACCGAACTCTCCCGCTTCAAACACTCCCCCGGCTACCGTCTGATCCTCAACAACGTCCTGTTCCCCGCCGCGGAGAAGAAGAAGCAGCGGACGTAGGAGCGCGTTCGTAGTTCGTAGGCCGTAGTTCGTAGGCCGTGGGCAGAGTGCGAAGGCGGGCGGCTTCGAGCGGTGATCGCTCCGCGCCGCCCGCTGCGCGCGACCTCCTGTCGCGCTCCGCTCCCCCGACTCTGTCG
>JANLWX010000009.1:0-5351 GCA_031364845.1 Candidatus Eiseniibacteriota bacterium | reverse complement strand
CGCTTCCATCCGCGCTGTGGCACGTCGTTCCTGTTCCTGGTCGTGGTGGTGAGCATCGTGGTGTTCACGTTCATCGGTAAGCCGCGCGGCATCGGCGATCACCTGCTGCGCATCGCGTGCATGCCGCTGATCGCGGGTGTGGCATTCGAGTTCATCCGCATCTCCGGCAAGTACGCCGACCGTCCGCTGGTGAAGGTGCTGACGTGGCCCGGCATGCAGTTTCAGCGGCTGACCACGCGCGAACCCGATCTCGAGATGTGCGAGGTCGCGATCGCGGCGCTCGAGAAGGTGCGCGGCGATGCGACGGTCGTGGCGCTCGAGCAGGCCGGTGATCAGGTGCGCGCGGACGTGGCATTCGTGCAGTAGCCGGCGCAACGCGCTTCACGCGATACCAACGCTCGAGCCGCGCACCTGTGCGGACCCGAACCGACACACTCCACCCGGTGGCCCGACCATGTGGGAAGCACTCAAGAACATCGAAGCGCGCTACGACGAGCTGACGGCACAGCTTTCGGATCCGCAGGTCGCGAGCGACCTCAAGCGCATGCGCGATCTGTCGCGCGAGCGTTCGCGGCTGGAAGAGACGATCCGCACGCTCGCCGACTACCGGCGCACCGAACGTACCGTGCTCGATGACGAAGCCGCGATCGCCTCGGGCGATGCGGAGCTGGCCGAGCTGGCCCACGCCGAGCTGCCCGAATTGCGCGAACAGCTCGCGGCGCTCGAAACCGAACTGCGCCGGCTGCTGCTGCCACGCGATCCCGACGACGACAAGAACGTGATCGTCGAAGTCCGCGGCGGCGTCGGCGGCGAAGAGGCATCGCTGTTCGCGGCCGACCTCTATCGCATGTACACGAAGTACGCTGAGCGTCATGGCTGGAAGCAGGAGATGATGAACACGAGCCCGTCCGATTCCGGCGGCCTCAAAGACATCACGTTTCTGCTCACGGGCGAGGACGTCTACAAGCGCATGAAGTTCGAAAGCGGCGTGCATCGCGTGCAGCGCGTGCCGGCGACCGAGGCTTCGGGCCGCATCCACACTTCGGCCGCGTCGGTCGCGGTGCTGCCGGAAGTCGAGGACGTCGATGTGGATGTCGCCGAAAAAGATCTGCGCGTCGACGTCTACCGCGCCGGCGGCCCGGGCGGGCAGGGTGTCAACACCACCGACTCGGCGGTGCGCATCACACACATTCCGAGCGGCCTCGTCGTCACGTGCCAGGACGAGCGTTCGCAGATCAAGAACCGCGCGAAGGCGATGAAGGTGTTGCGCGCGCGGCTCTACGATCTCAAGCTCGCGGAGCAGCAGGCGAAGTACGCGGCCCAGCGCAAGTCGCAGGTCTCGACCGGCGACCGCAGTGCGAAGATCCGCACCTACAATTTTCCGCAGAGCCGCGTCACCGACCATCGCATCAACATGACGCTTTATCGCCTGCCCGACGTGCTCGAAGGCAACATCGACGAACTGACCGACGCGCTGATCGCCGCCGACATGGCCGAGCGGCTTGCGGCGATGGGGGCGGGGACCGGAGCCTGACGCCGGTCTGAAGCGTCGCCGTTTCCGCATCGAGGACCGTGATCTCCGCAGGTGACGCACGGTTGCCGTCCACATCGTGGTCACGGGTGTCGACGTCCCGACGCGTGATCACGCGCGGATCGCGCGGATCGCCGCACATTCTACGTCTCCGCCCCCGGCACATCCCGTGCAGTGTCCCAGGCATGACGCCCCCGCCACTCCGCAAAGGAGGACGACGTCATGCCGCACGCGCAGACGTGGAACGCCGCACCGCCCACATTCCGCCGCCGATGGAACCGAAACGCCCAGGCCGCCCTCGGCTTTGCCGCGGTCGCTCTGGTGTGGGGCGTCATCACCCGCCAGGTGTTCATGGGGGCGGGAGTCGACGAGACTCTTGCCGGAGCCGAAGTGCCGGACATCCCGGTCACCCTGCTCACGGTCGCCTCCGTGGCGGGCCGCTTCACCGGGCTCGCACTCGAAGCCGCGTTCTATCTCGCATGGTGGCGAAGCTGGGGCGCCGCGTTTCGGTTCGGACGATTCTTCGCATGGATCGCGGGCCTGTCGCTGATCGACGCATGGGCGCTCGGACTGCGAAGCATCGCGCGCGAACACGGCGGTGCCGTCGCCACGTGGCTGGCGCCGGTGGTCGGGATCGACCTGTGGCGCGACGGTCCCGCGGGCAGCGCATCGTCGCTCGAGCTGGCGTTCGCCACGCTCGGGCTCACGACACTCGCGCGCATCGGGCTCACCGCGCACGCCCAGGCGCGTGAGACCGGCGGCCGGTTGTGGAAACCGCTGCTGCTGACCAGCGTCCTGTGGCTCGTATGCCGCGTCGTGACGTGGTGGACCCTCGACCTCGCGCGTGGCGCGAGCCCAATGCCATGAGGCACGTGACCGGGGCGTGGTTCCGGTGGGTGGGGTCCGCCGCGCTCGTCGTGGCGTGCGCGGGAGCGCTGATCGTGCTCGGGGTTCTGTGGCGGCGCGACCGGGCACGCGTGTGGGAGGAGCCGCGATTCCGCGCGCAGCAGTTCGTACGGCTCGCGGGTTCCGAGTCCAACGACAAGTCGCGCGAGTGGTGGCTGGTCGCGGTCAATCCGCGCTGTCCGCATTGCAGTCAGCACCTGGCGCACACGCTCGTCGCGCGACGGGCGCAACCCGGAGTGCGTGTCGGCATTCTGCTGGTCGACACTCCGAAGCCCCCCGCGGCGGAGTCGTTCGCGAACGTTGGGGTGGACGGGTTGTGGTGGGACGAACGCGAGACGTGGCGACGCCGCTGGGGGCATCGGATCTACGGAGAGACGATGGTGTTCGATGGCGGCGGACGGTATCTGCGAACGCTTCCGCCGGGGTTCGATCGACCGCGCTGAGATTGCCCCCGCAATCATCACGCAAGGAGGGACGCATGTTCACGGATGGATGGGGCAAGGTGCTGTCGTACGGAATGTGTGCGGCTGGAATCATCCTCGCCGGCACCACGACGCAGCTCTGGTTCGCTGCGATCAGCTGTGCCGGAATCATCATCGCTGCGGCCGACTAGAATTTCACTCGCCCTCGCAGGAACACGATCATGAAACGATGGATCTGGACGACGCTCATCATCCTTGGTCTCGCCGGCATCGCAGGGCCCGATGTCGGACATGCCGGCAGCGTGCCGCCCGACGAGGCGACGTCGACTGCGGGTGAAACCGGTCCGGTGGGAGACAGTCGGGCCGGCGGCTACGCGGCCGTCGGTTGCGGGCTGTTCGGCCGCGCGCTGGTGAGCGGGTTCGTCAACGTCGGCACGATCGCGGGTGCCATCGCGACCTGTGCCTACATGCTGTTCGACGGGATGGTCGATCGCTGAGAAGTGCGGACGGCCGGGTCGCGGCAGCGCTGCCCGGCCGTTATGCTGCGGCCATGTCACCCACCGCCGCCGACGCACTGCGCGCGGCGCAACAGCGCCTCGCAGCACGCGACATCCCCGCCACCGACGCCCTGGAACTCGTGAGCCGGTTGCTCGGCGTCACGCGCGCGGAGCTGCGCCTCCAACCGGGCCGCGCGCTCGCGGACGGAACGATGCGCACGCTCGATGCGTGGATCGAACGGCGCCTTGCGGGTGAGCCGGTGCAATACATCACCGGGCGTGCGGCGTTTCGGTCGCTCGATCTTGCGGTCGATGGCCGTGTGCTCGTGCCGCGTCCCGAGACCGAAGGCCTCGTCGAGTCCGTGCTCGGCGTCCTTCGCGAGCAACGCGAGCGCTGGCCGCATCCGCGCGTGCTCGATCTCGGCACCGGATCGGGTGCGATCGCGCTGGCGATCGCGAGCGAATGGCCCGAGTCCCGCGTCACCGCCACCGACGCTAGCCCCGACGCGCTCGCGCTCGCGCGGGAGAACGCGCAGGCGACCGGACTCTCCGCGCGCATCGAGTTTGCCGAGGGAGATTGGTTCGATGCGGTGCCCGCGGACGACCGCTTCGAAGTGATCGTGTCCAATCCGCCCTACATCGCGACCGGGGAGTGGGACGATCTCGCCGATGAAGTGCGGCGCTTCGAACCGCACGCCGCGCTGTTCTCGGGAGCGAGCGGGCTCGAAGCCCTGCGCGAGATCATCGAGGGCGCGCCGCGGCGCCTGGTGACCGGCGGGCTGCTCGCGCTCGAACTCGCCGAGTCGCGCGCTTCAGAAGTGGCGGCGTGGCTCGATGGGGCGCATAGCTGGAGCGATGTCGAAGTGCGCGACGATCTGTCGGGACAGCCGCGCGTGCTGCTCGCCCGTCGCGAACGCGGACCGGCGATCGCACCGCTTCAGTGGCCGGAAGAAGACTGACGAACGCGATCGCAGTGATTCGTCGCGCGCTGCCGGCGCCTCGACTCCGCGCGGCTACTTATTCGCCGTCAGGTACCCGAGATCCTTCTCCCCCGCGAGGATCGAGACCTTGAGCGTGTTCTCCCTGGGCGGGATCGGACAGTTGTAGAGATCCGAGAACGCGCAGGCCGGGTTCGTCGCCAGATTGAAGTCGAGCAGATATTTCTCGCTCGTACCGACGCGGCGCACTTCGAGATAGCGGCCGAGCGCTGCCGTCTCCTTGCCGCTGGTCGCATCGCGGAAGAACACCGCCATGTTGTCGGGCGGCAGCCCGGGCTCGACCATCCGCAGCACCGCGAGCCGGCATCGGGCGGTGCCGACCATGAAATTGAACCAGCCGAGCCGCACCGCGGGCCGCGCCGGTCCGCGCGTCGAGGCCACGTGAATGGTTTCCGGCGCCGAGGCGGCCTCCATCGGAAGCATGAAGCGGTAGCTGAGATCGGCCGGGAAGTGTTTGAGCCCGCGGTACTCATGGAACCGATTGCTCCAGCCGTCGAACAGGATGAGCGCCGGATGGCCCTGGTGCGACAGCCGCAGGTTGTAGCGCCCCCACAGCATGCCGCGCTTTCCAATCGCGAGGCTGTTCGGGCCGACCGTCGTGTCGCGGGGTTCGGCTTCGCCGATCCGGAACTGCGCGCTGTCGTCGACCGCCTCGACTCGGAACGAATCACCCCGCAACGTCACCCGCAGATGATGCGGTCGAAACAGCCCGTCGTTCACCCGCACGTCGCAGTCCTCGGCGCTGCCGATCGTCAGTGAAGCGTGATCGTCGAAATCTTTGCGCTGGATCGCGGCCAGGAACGACTGCGTGTTGGTGTGAAACCACTCCTCCGACTTCCCGCGATCGCGATAGATACCCTGGATGATCGCTTCGGCTATCGACGGGGGATAGACCGGCGCCCGTGCCGGCTCGACCGCCGCGGCCTTCGGCGCACCCGGTGTGGCGTGAGCCGCGGGTGCCGCGAACGAAACGGACGCCGCAAACAGCGCGTGGGCC
>JANLWX010000001.1:0-2157 GCA_031364845.1 Candidatus Eiseniibacteriota bacterium | reverse complement strand
TCGGCAAAGCGGAAGGCGGACTAGTCATGGGGCGGTGCCAGGAGGCCTGCGACGTCGCAGAGCAAACGAAACTGTCGGGGGTGTACACTAATTTGTGGGTATCAGGACGCCCTCACGGAGGTACGCGACATGAAGACGAAGATGGCTATGGTCCGATGCGCCGGATGGGTCCTCTACTCGACCACGGTGGTCGCCGCCCCCATCCTGCCGATCAGCTACGACATGCGGAATGGGCAGACCGGGTCGTACAACTGGTGGGACGACACCTATTCCGGTTCGGGCAACTCGATGCTTGACGGCACGTTGCTCACCGGGGGGCTCGGCCAACTCACCGACGGAATCCTGGGGACGTTCGTCGTCGGCGCGTGTTGCACGCCCGCGACCGCCTATCCGTGGATCGGCTGGGCCAGCATCCAGCCGGACATCACGTTCAACTTCGGCAGCCCGACGATCTTCACGTCCGCCGGTTTTCATGCGGCAAATCCGCACACCGGCGGAATCGCGCTTTGGGGAAGCGTCACGCTATCGTTCAGCATCGACGGAATCAACTTCGGAAACAGCATCGCCTACACGACGACACCCGCCGAGCAGGCCGACCTTACCGCCCGGTTCACGGACGTTGCAATCAACAACCAGACCGCCCAGTACATTCGCGCGACGTTCACAGACAGTCCGTCTCCCACCTGCGGCACCAGCAGCACCGGAACCGTGTTCACGTGTCCTTGGATCTTCCTCAGCGAAGCACGGTTCGACGCCGTGCCTGAGCCAGCAATGGGATGGGCCACCCTGGGCGCGCTGGTCCTGGTGGGACTTCGAAAGCGTTTCCGCAGCTCCCGATAGCTGGGTAGCCGACGGGGGCGTGCGCTAAACTGGTACATGGGTGTACTGTGTCCCGCAGCACCCACCGCCCGCCACTATGCTCGACACCGCCCTGGCAAAGATTTTCGGAACCAAGAATGATCGCGAAGTCAAGCGGCTTCGCCCGCTGGTCAGCACGATCAACGACCTGGAACCCCAGATACAACCGCTCTCAGACGAACAGCTTGCCGCCAAGACGGTGGAGTTCCGGCAGCGGCTCGCGCAGGGTGCCACCCTCGACGATTTGCTGATCGAGGCCTTCGCCGTATGCCGCGAGGTTGGACGGCGCGTGCTCAACATGCGCCATTTCGATGTGCAACTCATCGGCGGCGTCGTGCTCCACCGCGGCAAGATCGCCGAGATGAGGACCGGCGAGGGAAAGACCCTGGTCGCGACGCTCCCGGTTTACCTGAACGCGCTTTCCGGCAAGGGAGTCCACGTGGTCACGGTGAACGACTACCTGGCCCGGCGCGACTCGGAGTGGATGGGCAAGATCTACCAGGCTCTCGGGCTTTCCGTGGGCGTGATCGTGCATGGGCTGGACGACGAGGAGCGCCGCGCGGCCTACGACTGCGACATCACCTACGGCACCAACAACGAGTACGGCTTCGACTACCTGCGCGACAACATGAAGTTCCGCCTGACGGACTGCGTGCAGCAGCGCGGGCACAACTTCGCCATCATCGACGAGGTGGATTCCATCCTCATCGACGAGGCGCGCACGCCTCTGATCATCTCGGGGCCGTCCGAGGAGTCAACCGACAAATACTACAGGATCACCAAGATCATTCCGAAGTTGATCCGCGGCGAGGTCATCGACGGCAAGGAGCCGGGCGAGAAGTTCACCACCGGCGACTACACGGTGGACGAAAAGCACCGCAGTTGCGCGCTCACCGAGGAGGGCGTGCTCAAATGCGAACGGCTTCTCGATATCGACAACATGTACTCGCCCGAGAACATCGACCTCAACCACCATGTTCAGCAGGCGCTGCGCGCGTTTGTGCTCTACGTCCGCGACCGCGAGTACGTCGTCAAGGACGGCCAAGTGATCATCGTCGACGAGTTCACCGGCCGGCTGATGCCGGGTCGGCGATGGTCGGATGGGCTGCACCAGGCGGTCGAAGCCAAGGAAGGCGTCCGCATCGAGCGCGAGAACCAGACGCTGGCGACGATCACCATCCAGAACTACTTCCGCATGTACCGCAAGCTGGCCGGCATGACGGGCACGGCGGACACCGAGGCGGCGGAGTTCAAGAAGATCTACAAGCTCGACGTCACCGTCATCCCGCCGAACCAGCG
>JANLWX010000217.1:0-1515 GCA_031364845.1 Candidatus Eiseniibacteriota bacterium | reverse complement strand
GCATCCCCCAGACGGCATGAAAGTACGGAATCATGCGCGGCGCCAGGAACATGGTTTTTCCGCGCGCCAGCTTGGCGTAGTAGACCTTGCCGCGGCGCAGGATCTCATCCTTCAGGTGCCACGTCTGCGAGGCCTCAGGATCCTTCTGTACGTTGCGCGGCATGACCGCGTCGCGCCGGCCGCAGACCGCCACGTAGAGCGACGGACCCGGGCGCCGCGAATCCGAGAGGCAGGCCGTGAAGCCGATCTGCTCGATAAAGCGCTCCGCGTCGGGTGCCGTCTCGAGCTGCCGCGTCACGTCGCGGCGCCAGTAATGGTCGCGGTGCTCTTCGATCTCCGGCGGAATTGCCGGCCTCGGTGGCATGCGCCCGCCGCCTACCTCGAACCGCCGGCGCGGGAAATGACCGCGAGGATCTCTTTCCCGTATTGCTCCCGCCGCCAGGAACCGAAGTCGGCGATCTGCGCCAATTCGTCGAGGCTGCCGGGCGGGCGGCGCGCCAGGTCCCAGAGCGCGGTGCGCGGAAGAATCACGTCCGACTCGACGCCCCGCGCCTTCGCCCGGTTCTTTCGCCAGGTGTGCAGGCGGTCGTAGCGATCGCGCACTTCGTCGGACTCACGGGCGACCTGCGGCATGTGCTGACCCGGCGCGCGCAGTCCCTCTTCGATCGCCGCGAGCAGTCCCTGCGCGTATCGGCGGGTTTGATCCGGCGTCATCCCGGGCGCGGTCTGCAGGTCCGCGGCCGTGCGCGGGGCCCGGCGCGCGATCTCCAACAGCGTCGCTTCTCCCATCACCTTGAACGGTGGAACATCCAACCGCTCGGCCTGCTGCTCGCGATAGGCGAACAGTGCCTGGAGGACGGCCGCCTGGCCGGGCCCCAGTTCGCGCGCCCCTTTGACGCGCCAGAAGGCGGCCGGGTCCACACCCGCGGCAGCGGGGTCGCCGCGCAGCCGCGACAGCCGCTCGAACTCTTCATGCGCCTCCGCCATGCCCCCCGCCTCGGTCAACGCGGCGATCTGCCGCTCGCGCAGCGCGACGAGGTAATGCGTGTCGAGCCGCGCGTAGTCGAGCTGTTCCGGCGTCAGCGGGCGGCGCTTCCAGTCCGCGCGCTGATACTTCTTGTTCATCGTCACGTCGAAGCGCGTGGCCAGGATGTCGGCGAGGCCGACCTGCGGCCAGCCGAGCGTCCGTGCCGCGCTCATGGTGTCGAAGATGTTCCTGATCTCGAACTGGTAGTCGCGCTTCAGGCAGACCAGGTCGTATTCGGCCGCGTGAAACACCTTCTGCTGTTCCGCATTGGCAAAGAACGTCCCCAGTCCGCTCAAATCGTTCACCCGGATCGGATCGACGATGTAGTCGGCGTCCGGCGTGGAGAACTGGATGAGGCACACACGCTCGCGGTAGGCGTGGAGGCTGTTGGACTCGGTGTCGACCGCGACGATCGGATGCGAGGCGAGCACGCGGACGAGTTGGTGGAGGCTCTCGTCGTCGGCAACGAGGACGGGAGGCGGCAGGGC
>JANLWX010000176.1:0-46817 GCA_031364845.1 Candidatus Eiseniibacteriota bacterium | reverse complement strand
CCGGCGGGATCCGCATCGAAGGCTCCGCGCGCGATACGGCGACCCCGATCACTCGCATCGAAGTC
The DNA here is from genome assembly GCA_031364845.1 of Candidatus Eiseniibacteriota bacterium. Classification (GTDB taxonomy): domain Bacteria; phylum Eisenbacteria; class RBG-16-71-46; order RBG-16-71-46; family RBG-16-71-46; genus JANLWX01. The sequence goes on along the minus strand of JANLWX010000176.1, from coordinate 46,752 downwards.
TCGATCGACAACGAGGCCGCGCGCACCGTCACGCCCGACGGCGGATTCGCCGACGGCCTCACGGCGTCGTTTCGAGCGCTGATCCCGGACGTGGCGGCGGGCGAGCATGCGATCGGCGTAAGGGTCGTCGATCTCGCCGGGAACACCGCGCACCGCGCCGCGCGTGTGACCGTCACCGGGCGCTGAGTTCCGGGATGTCGCGACCGCCACTTACGCTGGTCGAAGGTGGCGCGCATCCTCCGGGTATCGCAGCCGCCCTCGAACTCGGCGTGCTGGGTACTGCCCTCACGCTCGTGGTTTCGTGGATGGCGAATCTACCCGGTGCGTTCCACGACCTCGGACGGTTTCAACTGCTCTACGTGGTCGCGTTCGCGCTCTATGCGCTCGCGGTCCTGCGGCTTCCGCGCTGGTCCGCGCTGCCGCACGTCGGGTGGGCGGTGCTCGCCGTCACGCTCGCGACGCGCGCCGCGTTCCTCGCCGCTCCCCCGTCGCTGTCCGGTGATCTGTTCCGCTACGTGTGGGAGGGCAAAGTGCTCGCCCACGGATTCGATCCGTACGCCCTGAGTCCCGCCGATCCGGCGCTCGCGGCACTGCGCGATTCCGCGATCCATCCGTTCGTCAACCATCCCGAACTGTCGGCGATCTATCCGCCGCTGGCGCTCGCCGGTTATGCCGCGGTCGCCGCGCTGTCGCCTTCGGTGATGGCGATCAAGTTGTGGTGTCTGCTGAACGAGATCGCGCTGGTCGTGGTTCTCCTCGCGTGGATGAAGCGGCGCGACCTGAGCCCGGCAAACGTGCTCGTGTATGCATGGAATCCGCTCGTGATCGTCGAGTTCGCCGGCAGCGCGCACAACGATCCGGCCGGCATGCTGTGGCTCGCGCTCGCCCTGATGTGGGTCGAGCGCCGCCCGATCGCGTCGGCGCTCGCGATCGCTGCGGGCGTGCTCACGAAGCTCGCGCCGCTGATGGCCGTCCCGTTCCTCGTGCTGCGCTTCCCGTGGCGCGCGCGCGTGATCGCATTCGTCTCCATCGGCGCCGGCCTCGGCGCCTACCTCGCATGGACGCGGCATCCGGATTCGGGCCTCTCGGCTTTCGGCGGGTCGTGGCGCAACAACGAGCTCCTGTTCCACTACCTTGCGCTGTGGACCGGCAGCGACTCCATCGCGCGCGCCGTCGCGGCGTCGGGAGTCGCCGCGGTGATCGGCTTCGCGCTCGCGCGGGGCACCGCACCCGAGCGCGCCACCCAGCTCGGATTTCGCACCGCCTTGCTGCTGAGTCCGGTGTTTCACCCGTGGTATCTCGGATGGGCGTTGATGTTCGAGCCGCTCAAGCCGTCATGGCCGTGGCTCGTCCTTTCGCTCACGATGATTCTCAACTACGGCGTGTTCCACACACCCGCGGCCGGGCGCAGCTTCCATCTCCCGCTCGCATGGCGCTGGGTCGAGTACGGGATTCCGCTCGCGGTCGCGATCGCCCTGTTCGTTGCACGCCGCGCGCAACCCCGCCGCCGCCTGCGTTCGGTCGCGAGCGCCGCGTGAGCTTCCGCCCGTTGCTGGATCAGGTGAGATCGGTCGCTTCGGGTGAACGCGCGCTCGCGAGCGTGCGCGAGCTCGCGCGGTTTCATCGGGTCCAGGCGAGTCCGGGCTACGACGATGCCGTGCAGTGGCTTCTGGGACAGTTGCGCGCGATCGGCATCGAGCCCGAGATCGAACCGGTCCCGGGCGACGGTGTCACCCGTTACCTCGGCGAGTTGATGCCCGAAGGCTGGCACTGCGCCCGCGCCCGGGCGACGTTGATCGAAGGTGGAGCCGGGCGCGTGGTGTGCGATTACGACACGTGCCGCCTGTCGCTGGTGCTGCGCAGTGCACCTGCGCGCGGGCGCTTCCCCATCGTGGTGCTCGAAGACGGCACCGAGGATGCGGACTACGACGGCATCGACGTGCGCGGCGCGGTGGTGCTGACGCGCGGTTCGGCCTATCGGGTTCACACGCTGGCGGTGGTCGAGCGCGGCGCGGCCGGCATCCTGTGCGATGGCCGCCGGCTGTTTCCGCCGGTGCGTGGTGCCGACACGGATCCCGATCAGGTCGCCTACACCTCGTTCTGGTGGAGCGGAGACGAACCACGCGGCTGGGGTTTCGTGCTGAGCCCACGCGAGGGGGCGGAGCTGCGCGCGCGGATCGCGGCCGGGGCACGGCCCGAGCTCGAAGTTGAGATCGACAGCCGCCGGTTTCCGACCACGATCCCGATCGTGACCGCCCGCCTCGGGGGCGCCGCCGAACGCGACGTGCTCGTGATCTCCCACCTGTGTCATCCGGAGCCGAGTGCCAATGACAACGCTTCCGGAGTCGCCGCGGCGCTCGAGACCGCGCGCGTGCTCGCCACGCTGCACGCGCAGGGAGCGTGGCGGCCGCGCGGCGGTGTGCGCTTCGTGTGGATGCCCGAGTTGACCGGTACGTGCGCGTGGCTCGCGCGTGATCCGGCGCGCGCGCACCGCCTGATCGCCGGGATCAATCTCGACATGGTGGGTCAGGATCAGGACGCGTGCGGGAGCACGCTGCTCCTCGAGCATCCGCCGTGCTACATGGCGTCGTTCGCCGAGGATCTGCTCGCGCGTATTCGTACCGAGGCGGTGGAGTGGGTGACCGACTATTCCGGTGCCGGGCACTACTCGCTGACGCGCATGGCGGAGGTTCCGTATTCCGGTGGTAGCGACCATGCCGTGCTGATCGATCCCGCGGTCGGCGTGCCGACGCCGATGCTGATCCAATGGCCCGATCGTTATTACCATTCCTCGCACGACACGCCCGACCACACCGATCCCCGCTCACTCGCGCTCGCGGTGCGGAGTGCTGCGACCTACGCGGGCCATCTCGCGGCACTCAGCGACGAAGATCGCGCCGCACTCGCGCGTTCGGTCGAGCGCGGCGCTCGTGCGCGGGTGTTGCGCGCGCTCGACGCGCCGAATCCGGCATGGGCGGTCGCGCGCGCGGCGCACGCGGGGGAGCGTGCGCTCGCGAGCCTGGCCACACTCGGTGAACCCGCCGCGCGCCTCGATGCCGCGCGCGTGGTGCTGCGGGCGTTCGTGGCGCGCGAGACGGAACCTCTGATCCCGCCCGATGCGCCGTGGCCGGCCGGCAATGATCCGCGCCGCGCGAAGATCCCGCGCCGAGCGATTCCGGCTCCGCTCGGGATGCTCCGGCATCTCGCGCCCGGCTGGGACACGACGCCACGCGCCGAGCGCGAGGCGATCCGCGCGCTCGAACGCGCGGCACCGATGGCGTCGACACTGTTCGAACTCGCGTGGTATGCCTGCGATGGATCGCGCACGATCGATGAGATCGCGCGGCTCGTGTGGCTCGAGACCGGCGTCGACGCCGGGGAAGCGATCACCGGGTTTTTCGAATGGACCGCGCGCCGCGGCGGGTCGCACTGGGTTTGAGGGACGCGCCCCGGGAGCGCAGCGCGATCGACGGGCACAAGGCAGGGAGGATTGATGGAGCTTCAGCGAACCCGGTACGGCTATGCGGTCCGGATCGACGCGGGCGAGGAGATCATCGAGAGGCTCGCCACATTCGCTGCGAGCGAAGGCGTGCGGGCCGGCACGATCTCGGGGATCGGTTCGGTGTCCGATCCCGAACTCGGATTCTTCGTCCGCGGCTCGCGCGACTACGTGCGCCGGGTATTCGAAGGCGATTGGGAGATCGGGGCACTGACCGGAAACTTCAGCGAGTTCGAGGGTCGTCCGTTCCCGCACTGTCATGCGGTGATCGGAGGAGCGGACTTCGCGGCGTTCACGGGACATCTGTTTCGCGGCGTGGTCGCCGTGACGTGCGAGGTTCACGTCACGACCGACAGCGGCGTGCTGCGGCGCGTGAGCCGGCCCGATCTCGGATTCAACCCGCTCGACTTCGGCGGTGTGCGACGATCGTCCAAACTTTGAAAATCAATCGCGGGCGTGAATGCGGTGCGTGCGGCCGAATTGCTATACTGGCCCGCCGCGGGGCGGCCCCGGGTCCGCAGTGGCGCGCCGCGCTGCGACAGCCCACAATCGTCCCGTCGTTCCGGCATCACGGCGGTGCGAGAAGTACCGATCTCCATGGCAGGCCGTGCACTCGGCGACATCGGTGATGTGTTCGGGAACCGCTCCCGCACGGATCAGTTGCACGCGAGCGGCGGTAGCGAGGTCGACATGCCATACGCCGTCGATCCGTACACGGGCGACATGGGGAAACGCTTCCGCCACATCGTCACCCACGCGATAACAACACGGCCGAATGGAGGGCCCGAGATGGCAATGCACCTGCTGCGGTCCCACACCGGCGGCTGCGCACACGGCGTCGAGAGTGGCGCGGGGTATGCCCGCGGCGGTCCCACGCCATCCCGAATGGGCGACGCCGACCGCACCCCGGGCGACGAGTCCGATCGGAAGGCAGTCGGCGGCCGTCACCGCGACGGCGAGACCGGGCACCGTGGTGACGAGTGCATCGCAATCGGGCTCGAGACCGGGGCCCTCCACACGGGTCACGCGCACGCCGTGAGTCTGTCCGGCGGTAGCGAGGCACTCGGGATCGAGGCCGAGGTGCGCGAGCAGGCGGCGGCGGTTTTCGGTGACCGCCTCGGAATGGTCGCCGGTCGAGCGCCCGACGTTGAGCGAATCGTAGGGTGCAGAACTCACGCCGCCGAGCCGCGTGCTGAAGGCGAGCACCGCTTCCGCGGTCTCCACGGTCCAGCACGGAACGGGTGCGGTCGAATCGTACGTGAGCGAAGCCATCGGAAGCGCGGTCGGGATCATGTTCCGGGCAGCATACTGCATGAGAGTCAGGCCATCCCATTCAGCGAGGAGAACGAGCAAAGGTGATCCCGAATCGAAGGAGTGAACGGAAGCGTTGGGCCGTGGTCCTGCTGAGCACCGTCCTTGCGCTCACGGCGCTGGCGGTTTCGTCCCGAACGCAGGCGCAGAACGATGCCGGACCGGGAAGCGTCGTCGCGACCGTCGGGAGCCGCCGCATCACGCGCGCCGAATACGAACAGGCTGCGCGTCAGGCCCTGACCGATCATGAACGCGCGCGCGGCGTGAAGCCGAGCACCGAGATCGCCAAGCTCATCCGCCGCCAGGCCCTCGAGCGGCTGATCCGCACCGAGTTGCTGATCGCCGAAGGCCTGCGGCGCGGGATCTCGGTGACCGAGGCCGAGATCGATGCCGAGTTCCGCACGCATCCGTTCTTCAATCAGGGGGGCGGGTTCAGCCCCGAGCGATTCCAGCGCGTCAAAGCGGCGAACTCGCAGGAATACCGGAACACCGTCGCTCAGATCCGCGGCGAGATTGCCGGGCGCAAGCTCGCGCAACGTGTCGAGCGCGAGCAGGCTCCCGATGCCGCGGCATTGCGCGCCGCAGTGGAACGCAACTTGTCCCGCGCCACGCTCGAATACCTCGCCCTGCGGGTGAGCGAATTCGACGGCGGCTATCCCGAGCCGACCGAAGCCGAGGTGCTCGAGTACTACCGAACGCACCAGAAGGATCTGGTCCGCGGGGAGCGCGCGGAGCTGTCCGTGATTCAAGTGGGCGATGTGGCGAGCGACCGGAGCCGCGTCACAGCCGACAGTCTGCTCGCCGCCCTCGGGCGGGGAACCACGTTCGAGGGCGTGAGCTCGGCGAACGGTGGCGTGCGCTCCAAGGTGATCGTGTCGCCGAACGACTTCCCGGCCTGGTGGCCCGTGACGCCGGCTGCGAAGGCGGCGGTGTTCGGATCCCATCCCGCCCCGGGCACGATTCTGCCCCAGGTGCATCCCGGCCGCGATGGCTGGTTGATCGTGCGCATCGACAAGTTCTCACCGGCGGGGGTGACGCCACTGCGCGACGTGGCGCGCGAAATCCGCAGGGTGCTTCGCGAGCAGCACGCCATGCGGACAAGCGAGCCCGAACTGCGCGCCCTCTACGAAAATCGCAAGTCGATGCTGCGCACGACCGCCTACCGCGTGCGCTATGCGGTGTTCGACACCAGCGCGATCGCCCCAGCGAATCCGAGTGCGGCCGACCTCGAACAGTACTATCGCCGCCATCTCGCCGACTTCAGCGCGTATGATGCCGTGACCGCGAAGATTCGCTCGCGCGCGCTCGCCGAAGTGCGCGAGGACGTGAGAGCGCGCTGGCGCCGTGACGAACGCATCGAGCGCTCGCGTCTTATCGCCGCGCGTCTCGAGCAGGCTTGGCGCGCCGGGCGCCGCGACCGCGGGGTCGAATCGCAGGCCACGTTGCTTCGAGACGCGGGTCCGTTGCCACTCGGGGCTCCGGCCGACACCGGATATTTCGGCTCGGTCGTGCGCGATTCGCTGGCCGCCCGCGGCGGCGCGCTCGGGACCGGAGTCGCCGCACTCCCGCGTGGCACCCTCGTTTTCCATGTGCATCAGGTGGTTCGCGACTTCGTCCCATCGTTCCAAGAGTATCTGCCGATCCTGCGCACCGAGCAGGAAACCCAGCGCGCCGCGGACGAGGAAGCCGGGGCGCGCGCACGTTACGACCGCGATCCGGAACGTTACTCCGGAGGCAAGGCGCTCTACTACACCGAGCTCAACATTCCCTACCGGGAACCCATGAACGTGCCGCTCACGAGACAGGAGGTGGAGCGCCATCACCTGGAGAACCTCGATCGGTATTCGGCGCCCGAACAGCTGCGTGCGCGACACATCCTCGTGAGCCCCGAGGCTGCTGGTCAGGCAGCGGACGAAGCCGCGCGGCTCAAGGCGCAGGGTCTGCTGCAGCGACTGCGTGCCGGAGAAGATTTCGCGGAGCTCGCGCGGCGTTACTCGGACGACGAACCGACTCGCGGGAAGGGCGGTGATCTCGGATTCTTCGGCCGCGGAGTGATGCTGGACGCATTCGAGCACACCGCGTTCGCGCTCAAGGTCGGTGACACCAGCGACCTCGTGAGGACCGAGGCCGGGTGGCACATCATCCGCGTCATCGACCAGCTGCCGCTGGTTGCGGAGCCGCTCAAGTATGTCTACGTAAACGTGGGCTGGGATGCGGCCTCCCGCAAGTCGGAACGCCTTGCGCTCGGGACCGCCGAGAGTCTGCTCGCGGTCTCGCACACCCCGGCTCAGCTGCGCGCCTTTGCCAAGCGCATGAAATACGACCTGCTGCAACGCGAAGTCCCGTTCAACGAAATCGAGAACATGACGCAGGAATTGCAGCCCACGCTGCGGACCCTGGCCGCGATGGAGCCCGGTGAGATCGTGCGCCGCCCGCGGCCGCTCAAGGGCTTCGGCGTTCTCATCGCATGGCTCGACAGCATCGGCACCTCGCGCAAGAGCGACTGGCCCACGGCGCGTGATCGCGTGATCGCGGAATACCGCCGCGTGCGCGCGATCGAATCCCTCTATGCGAAACGCAACGAACTCGACTCGCTCGCTCACGCGGGCTTCTCGCTCGACAGCATCGCGGCGCTGTGGGGTGGGTTCGAGCGGATCACCGATGTCGCTCCCGGCAAGGGCATCGTCGGACTCGGCGGTGCCGAGCGCGTCGATTCGCTGGTGTTCGGTGGAAAGCTGGCACCCGCACTCTCCAACGGTCAGTTGAGCGACTGGGTGGAGCTGACGCGCGGCATCGCGCGGGTGCGGCTGGTCGAGCGCTTGCGTCCCGGCATCGATGCGGTTTCGGCACGGACCGAGAATCATCGCCGGCTCGAGACGGAGCGGGCTCTGCAGAAATATTTCCTGCGCTTGTCTCAGACCCATACCGTCCGCATCCTGGATCCCGAACTGCGCGAGATCACGCTGCCCCCGCTGCCGGAATCCGCTCCCTGATCGAAGGCCGCACTCCCGTGCGATTTGAGCGGCGGGGTGGGAGCACTCCTGCAGAGTGCATGCCGGTCATGCGCGGTTCGGGGTCGTTGCCGCAGAATTCTCGGCACCGGGGTCGCAGCGCTCCGCTGGTACGGTCCGTGCTGTGCATGAGCGCGGGAAGGGGACTCGATCAGCGATGGCCATGGTGAATCCCGTCAATCGCGAGATCGCGCTGCGCCGTGTGGTGCTCGCCGATTTCGACTGGAGTGATGCCGACCTGCTGCCGGAGCTGTTGCGACATCCCGGCATCAGCGTGCGGCTCATGGCCGGTGTGCAGGCCGACGATCCCGGCGTGCGCGTGGCCGAGCTGTGCGGCGTGCCGCGCACGCTCGAACTCGCGGACCTGACGCGCGAACTGTTCGATGTCGCGCTGGTCGGCGAGAGGAGCCCGCGCCGTGCCGACCTCGAGCACCTGATGAACGCGCTCGGCACTCCGATGATCACGCCGCAGTCGTTCCTCGGCACCCTGCGGGGATTCGAGCGCCGCGTCGATCCGGCCACGGCCGAGGTTGCGGACGACGAGGTGCCTTCGGATCTGGCGGAGATGCTCGACCGCGCAATCCCGAATCTGGTCACCACGCCCGCACTGGTCCCGGCTCCGGCCGCCTGGCTCGCCGAGATCGAGCCGATGCCGGGCTCGACCGATCGGGTGGGACTCGAACGGATGCTGGCGCGGCTCTCGGCGCGAACCGGTGCGTTCGCCGCCGCGCTGATGGTGCGTGACCGCGATGCGTTGGCGGACGTCGCCGTATCCGGCGGCGACGATCCGTTGCTGCGCGCGCTCGGTGAGCTCGCGCTCAAACTCGACTCGCCTCAGGTGGTTTCGCGACTCAACGGAACTCCAGGTCGCATCTGGGGAGCGTGGCCGTTCCGCACGCGCGATCACCGCGCGGTGTTGGCGGGCGCGGGGCTCGAAGGCAGCGAGTCGGCCGACGCGTGGGAGCGCACCGCGTTCGAACTCCAGTATGTGTGGGCACGCGACGAGCAGGGCGGAGGAGCGGCGGAGCATCGGTTCCGCAATCACTGGCTCACACCGTCCGAGTTCCGAAGCCGTGTGCGCTTTGCGGTCGATCGCCACCGCCGCAAACGCGGGCGCCTCGCGCTCCATCGGTTGCACTTCTCCTCGGGGCCGGGGACGGTCGAAGTGTTGTGCCAGCGATTGCCGGATCACCTGCGCGCCGCCGATTGCCTGTGCCTGCCGTCACCGGGCGTGGTGCTGGTGCTGTGCGCGGGGCCGGCTGCGGACTTCCCGCATGTCCTGCGGCGCATCGAAGAACTGTGGTCCGCGTGCTGCGCGGAGTCCGGGGTTCCTGCGGCACCGATCGCCGACGAACGCGTCGAGCTGGTTTCGGACATAGACGCCGACGCGTTCCTCGCCGCGACCTCGGGCTGGCTCGCGATCCGCTGAGCTCTGCCCGTCGCGCGAACGCAACGCTGCGCTTGGTGCGGCGGATAATTCCCGGCGCCGGGTCGCTCCCTGCCCGTCATCAGTTGACCTCGCTTCGAACGCTCGTGTAAAGGTACCGGCCCCACTCGAGGAGGCCCGGTGTCCCGTCCGATTCGCAGGCTTGCGCCCGAGACCGCCTCGCGCATCGCCGCGGGCGAAGTCATCGAGCGGCCGTTGTCCGCACTCAAAGAGATCGTCGAGAACGCGCTCGATGCCGGATCGCGCGCGATCGAGATCCGGGTCGAACGCTCTCTCGATCAGGCATTCCAGGTCGCGGACGACGGAGAAGGCATCGCGGCAGCGGAGCTCGAGCTGGCGCTCGAGCGGCATGCGACCAGCAAGATCGATGGCCTCGAGGATCTCGACCGGCTCGCCTCGCTCGGCTTCCGCGGCGAAGCGTTGCCGAGCATTGCGGCGGTGAGCCGGCTGCGGATCACGAGCCGCGCCGCCGGCGCCGAAGGCGCCTCGTTCGTGGCGGTGGAAGGCGGCACGGCGACCGAGCGCGGTGCGTCTGCCCGCGCTTCTGGCACCACGATCGAAGTGCGCGACCTGTTCTTCAACACGCCGGCGCGGCGCAAGTTCCTGAACGCTCCGGCGGGCGAGCTGCGTTCCGCGTTGCGGATGGTGGAATGCTACGCGCTTGCGTTCCCGGAGGTCGCGTTCCGCTTCGTCGTCGACGGTCGCGAACGGATCGACTGGCCCGCGGCCGCGACGCGCAGGGATCGCGCGGCTTCGATCTGGGGAGCGCGCCACGCCGAGCAGTTGATCGAAGCGCGCGGCGAGCGCGACGGTCTCGTGCTCGAAGCACTGCTCGGACTCCCGGAGCACGCGCGTGCGACGCGCGAGGGCCAGGTGTTCCTGATCAACCGGCGCTGGGTTCAGAGTCCGATGCTCGGACAGGCACTGCGCCAGGCCTACGGCAACCTGCTTCCGGGTGGACGTTTCCCCGCGGCCACGCTGTGGATCACCGTGCCCGCCGACCGCCTCGATGTGAACGTCCACCCGACCAAGCGTGAGGTGCGATTCGCCGACGACCGCGCGGTGTTCTCGCTGATCGCGGGCGTATGCGCGCAGCCGCTCGCGGGTCTCCATCCGCCGTTTACGGTGGTCCATGGCGGGAGCGCCGAACCCCGCTGGGCGGAGCAGGTGCGCGAGATCGAGCCGCAGGGTTCGCTCGGATTCGATCCGCCGGCCCGCAACACGACCGCGGCGGACTCGTCCCTCCCTGCGAACGGTCACGCAGTCGAGAATTCACCGCGCTCGGTGATCGCCGCCGTGCCCGACGCGGACTACGAGCGGGAACTGTGGCAGTTGCACCGCACGTACATCCTCGCACCGGTGCGCGGCGGTCTCGTGATCATCGACCAGCACGCCGCGCACGAACGCATCCTGTACGAGGCCGCGCGCGCGCGGCTCGAAGGCGCGCGCGGAACGTCGCAGCAATTGCTATTCCCCGCGCTCGTCGATCTCACGCGCAGTCAATTCGATCTCGTGATGGAACTCGGCCCCTGGCTCCAGCAGCTCGGCTGGAACCTCTCGCTGCTCGGACCGCCCACGGTGGTGATCCACGGCATGCCGGCCGACGTGAAGCGCGAGGATCCCGGCACCTTCTTACAGGACATCCTCGATGGCGTGTCCGAGGATTCGTCGCGAACCCCACAGGAGGACGTGGCGGAACATCTGGCGCGCTCCTATGCCTGTCACGCGGCAGTGAAAGCCGGCGACACGCTGTCGCAGGCCGAAATGCGCGGGCTCGTCGACCGGCTGTTCGCGACGTCACGACCGCATGGCGATCCGCATGGCCGTGTGACGTTCGTGCGGCTCGATCTCGACGAGCTCCACCGCCGCTTCGGCCGCACCTGAGACCGCTCGTGGCGCGACGATGATGCGTGTGGTCGCGATCGTCGGAGCCACGGCGACCGGCAAGACCGCGCTCGGAGAGGCCGTCGCCGAAGCGATCGGCGGCGAAGTGGTTTGCGCCGACTCGCGACAGGTGTTCCGCGAGCTCGAGATCGGAACCGGGAAACCGTCGCCCTCGGAGCGCGCCGCGACGCCCCATCATTTGTTCGACTTGCTCACGCTGGGTGACCGCGCGAGTGCAGGTACGTGGGCGGCTGCGGCACGCGGCGTGTGCGAGGCGATCACCGCGCGCGGCCGCGTGCCGGTGCTGGTAGGAGGTTCCGGTCTCTACGTCCGCTCGCTCCAGCGCGGCATCGCGGCCGAGCCGCCGCACGATGCCGCCCAGCGCGCGGCTCTGGCGGAGGAGGCGCGCGTGCTGGGAGCGTCGGCACTGCACCGCCGGCTTGCCGAGGCCGATCCCGAAACCGCGGCCCGGCTCTTTCCTGAAGACACGCAGCGCATCACGCGCGCACTCGAGGTGTGGCTCGCGAGCGGCAAACCGCTGTCGTGGTGGCATCGCGAACGCCCGGGCGAGCCGCTTGCCGCGAGCTGGAGTGTGATCGAGACGACGCTCGATTTCGAAGCGCTCGCCGATCGCATCGCCGCCCGCACGCACGCGATGTTCGAGCAGGGGCTTGAAGCGGAGACGCACGCCATCGTCGACCTCGGACACTCGGCGGCGTTGCGGTCGCTGCGCGCGGTGGGCTACGACGAGGCTCTCGCGCGAATCGAAGGCCGGATCGATCGCGAGACGGCCGAAGCGGAGACGAACCGGCGCACCCGCCAGCTTGCCAAGCGGCAGCGCACCTGGTTCCGCCATCAGATCGAGGCGGTCCGTATCGACGCGTCACTTCCACCGGCGGAGCTGCGGGAACGCGCGCTCACCGTAGCCCGACCTCATTGACAGGCACGGGGTTCGTGACTAGTTTTGCGGGTCATCTTCAGCAGTCCACGCGGGCATAGCTCAGTTGGTAGAGCGCGAGCTTCCCAAGCTTGAGGTCGCGGGTTCGACCCCCGTTGCCCGCTCCAATGTCTCGTTCCGCGCCGGCGTCGCGATCTGCGTCTGCCGGCGCGTCGATTTACGGAGCACTAGTGCCCGCACCCGTCGTCGCCATCATCGGGCGTCCCAACGTCGGCAAGTCGACGTTCTTCAATCGCGTGCTCGGCGAACGCCGGGCCGTCGTGCACGATCGTCCCGGCATCACCCGCGACCGCAATGCCGTCCGCGCCGAGTGGGCGGGCAGATCGTTCGTGCTGGTCGACACCGGCGGGTTCCTGCCGACCGCCGCCGAGGGCCGCGATGCGCTGGTCCGCAAGCAGGCGGAGGCCGCGATCGGCGTGGCGGACCTCGTGTTGTTCATGGTGGACGGTCAGACCGGAGCCACCGACCTCGACGGCGCGATCGCGCATGCCCTGCGCCGGCGCGGGCAGAAGACACTGGTCCTGGTGAACAAAGTCGACAAGCCCGGCGACCCGCTGGTCCACGACTTCCATCGGCTCGGACTCGGCATGCCGCTGCCGATCTCGGCCGAGAACGGTTTCGGCATCGGCGATCTGCTGGACGAGATGCTGCGCAACGTTCCCGAGGACCGCGGGGACGAAGGTCCCAAGCACCCGCGCATCGCCATCATCGGACGCCCCAACGTCGGCAAGTCGTCGATCGTGAACGCGTTGCTGCGCGAGGAACGGATGATCGTCGAGCCCACTGCCGGCACCACGCTCGATCCGGTGGACAGCGAATGGAAGACCGCGGCCGGCACGTTCGTGCTGGTCGACACCGCAGGGATCCGGCGCCAGGCCAAGTTCGGCGATCCGAGTGAGTTCTACGCGATCGTTCGCGCGCTGCATGCGATGGAACGCGCCGATGTCGCGTGCCTGGTGGTGGACGTCAATGAGGGATTCCACGCGCAGGAGGCGCGCCTCGCGCACAACGCGCTCGACGCCGGATGCTCGGTGCTCGTGATCTACAACAAGTGGGACCTGATCGAGAACCGCGAGCAAGGTTGGAAGGACGTGATCGAGTTCCGCACGCGCCGCTATCCGACGCTCGGCGATCTGCCGTCGATGCCGTTGTCGGCAACCGAGGGACTGCACATGTCGCGGCTTCCTGCGACCATCGCCAAGCGCGTCACGGAGCACGCGCGCAAGATCCCGACCTCCGAGCTCAACCGCTGGCTGCAGGATGTTCAGCGCCGCCGTGCCGTGCCTTCGTCGCGCGTCGGGCGCGTGCCGAAACTCTACTACGTGACGCAATCCGGGTCGTGCCCGCCCGAACTCACGCTGTTCGCCAACGCACCCGACCGGTTGTCCGAGAGCTATCGCCGGTTCCTGTGGCTCGACTTCACCGACACCTTCGACTTTCACGGCACGCCGGTTCGGCTTAAGGTCCGCAAGAGCGACTGACTCCGCCGCGCCGCGCGGCGCATGACGTCGCGGGTCGTGGGAGGGAACGCGTGATCGCAACGGTGCTCGTCGCGGTTGGAATCGGCTACGTGTGCGGGTCGCTGCCGTTCGGACTGTGGCTCGGACGATGGTTTCGCGGCGTCGACGTGCGCACGCTCGGATCCGGAAATCTCGGCGCGACGAACGTGTTCCGCGAGCTGGGTCCCGGACTCGGCATCGCGACGATGGTGCTCGACATGCTCAAGGGAACGCTGCCCGTCATGTTCGTGATGCGCTCCGACGCAGCCGCGACGTTTCCCGCAGGGCCCGAGGCCCTCGGGATCGTCACCGCGCTCGCCGCGGTGCTGGGTCACATGTTCACGTTCCTCGCCGGATTTCGGGGTGGCAAGGGCGTGGCGACCACGGCCGGCGTGGTGCTCGCGCTGTTTCCGCTCGCGTGGCTGATCGCGGGATCGACGTTCACGCTGACGGTTGCACTCAGCCGCTACATCTCGCTCGGCTCGATCCTCGGAGCGCTCGCGTTCGCCACCGTCGTGGCGCTCACGGCGCGCGGACCTCATGCGGGGCTCCAGATCGGATTCGCCGTGGCGGTCGCGCTGCTCATCATCGCCCGCCATCACGAGAACCTGCGCCGTCTCGCGCGGGGCGAGGAGCGCCGGATCTCGTGGCGCGGATCGCACCCGGCATGAGGCGCCCCACGACGTCATCGGAGGTTCGATGAGCACGGTCTGCGTTCTGGGTCCGGGGTCGTGGGGAACCACGCTCGCGGTGCACCTGGCCACCGCCGGGCACGAGGTTCGCTTGTGGGGACACGATGCGGCGGAACTCGCCGCACTCGAAGGCGACCGCGAGAATCGGAAGTTTTTACCTGGCATCGCGCTGCCGGATCGCGTTAAAGTTCGCCCGGAACTCAAGTCGGCACTTTCGGGGGCTGCATTCACGCTGTTCGTGGTGCCCTCTCAAGTGATGGGTGAAGTGGCGCGGCGGGTTCGTGATGCCGGTGCATCGGGCATTCCGGTGTGCGCTTCGAAGGGACTCGAACAGGGCAGCCTGCGCCGCATGAGTGAAATCCTGATCGGAGATCTCGGAGATCCCGAGCCGGTGGTGCTGACCGGGCCGAGCCATGCGGAAGAGGTGAGCAAGGGGATTCCGACGTCGGTGGTCGCAGCGTCCACCAGCGCGGCGCGGGCGGAGGCGGTGCAGGAGTTGTGTTCCACCGCGCGGCTGCGGGTCTACACCAACACCGATGTCGCCGGATGCGAGATCGGCGCGGCGCTCAAGAACGTGATCGCCATCGCGGCCGGCGTCTGTGATGGAATCGGATTCGGGGACAATACGAAGGGTGCATTGCTGACCCGGGGACTCGCAGAGATCTCGCGGCTCGGCGTGGCGCTCGGTGGAAAGCGGGAGACGTTTTTCGGTCTCGCGGGAATGGGCGATCTGATCGCGACCGCAATGAGCCGGCACAGTCGCAACCGCTGGGTGGGTGAGCGGCTCGGGCACGGCGAGACGATCGAGCAGGTGCTGGGAGCGATGGTGATGGTGGCCGAGGGCGTGCACACGGCGCGTGCCGCTCGCGATCTCGGCCGCGAACACGATGTGGAACTTCCGATCACCGAACAGGTGTGCGCGATGCTGTTCGAGCAGCGCTCGCCGCGCGAGGCACTGCAGGCGTTGATGACCCGCGATCTGAAACGCGAAGATTGAAAGACGTGGCGCCGCCAGGAGCGGCACGGAAGGAGATGGCGGATGACGGCACTCAAGACGGATCCGGACTTCCGGCTCTACCGCTCGATCAGTGAAGTGAGCGAGATGGTCGGCGTGAAGCCGCACGTGCTGCGCTACTGGGAAACGCAGTTCAGCATGCTGCGTCCGCGAAAGAACCGGGCCGGCAACCGCATGTACCGGCCCGAGGAAGTGCAACTGCTGATGCGCATCAAGGATCTCCTCTATGCGCGCCGCTTCACAATCGAAGGCGCCAAAAAGCGTCTACTCGAGGACCGCAAGGCCGCCCCGCCGCCGGATCTCGGTTTCACCGCTCCCGCGCCGCGTGAGCCCGCGCCGGCGGTCTCGCGCATGGAACCCATGACCCGCATCGTGCTCCACGAAATCAAGAGTGAGTTGCGGGCCTTGTTGGTCCGGCTCCGCTGATCCGCCGCGCCGACTTGCGATCGCGGCGCGCTCGGAATAGATTGTCGTCCCTCAATGCTAATCCTCCAGGTCGGGGCGTAGCGCAGTCCGGTAGCGCACCTGCATGGGGTGCAGGGGGTCGCTGGTTCAAATCCAGTCGCCCCGACCAATCTCTTTGATCCCCCGCCGCACGCCTTAAGGCGACCACGGCCTTCGCCCGAGCCTCATGGACCCAGGGAACGTCACCCAACGGAGGGATTCCGTGCGGCGATCGCCCCCGCGGGCGTCTGCCCTCGCCTCGCTCGCGCTCGTGCCCTACCTGAGCGCGGATGCGCTGTCACGCATCCTTCCGCGTCCGGCGCTCGAATGGATCGCGCGCGCAGTCGCGCGGGTCGCGTTCGAATTGAGAGTACCCGCGCGGCAGCAGCTCGAAGCCAATCTCGAACTCGTGCGCCGATTCGATCGTGCCGCGTCCCTCAATGATTCATCCGCGGACCATCGCTACGATCGAGCGGCCGTGCGCCACTCGGCGCGCGACACGTTCGAGCACTTTGCGCTCGCGTTCGCCGACTTCCTCACGCTCGGCCGCATGGGTCGCGACGCGCTCCAGAGCGCGATCGTGGTGAAGGGCGAGCACCACTATCTCGCCGCGCGCGATTCGGGCCGCGGTGTGATCGTGATGTCGGCGCACGCCGGCAACTGGGAGTGGGGAGCCGCCTACCTCGCCGCGCGCGGACCGCGCGTCCACGTGGTGGCGCGCCGCCATGCTTCCGCCCGCGTCGAATCGTTCTTCGCCCGGCGGCGGGCCGCGTGGGGCGTGAGCCGCCTCGGTGGACGGCCGCTGTGGCTTTCGGCATCCGCCGCGCTGCGGCGCAAGGAGTGGGTCGCGATGATGGGCGATCGCCCGGCGCCCGGCAGCAGCGGATCGCTGTGCGCCTGGGCCGCCGCACTCGCGCGGCGCACCGGTGCGATCGTGCTGCCTGCGACCATGACACGCCTTCCCGACGGCCGCTACCTTGCGAGCTTCGATCCGCCGATCGACGCCGCGGCATGCGCGGAAGGGCGCTGGCGCGCGACCATGATCGGACACCTCCGCGCGGCACCGGGACAGTGGTTCGCGTTCGAGTCGCTCCCCGAAGCGTTCGTGGGGCCCGCATGAGGATTGCCGCGCTGATTCCCGCGTACCAGGCCGCGGCCCACCTCGGGGAAGTCCTGCAGCGGCTGCAGGCGCTGGATCCCGCGCCCGATGTGCTGGTGGTCGACGACGGCTCACGCGATGCGACCGCCGAAGTCGCCCGCGAGTTCGGGGCGCGCACGCACGTATTCGCCGCGAACCGCGGCAAGGGCAACGCACTGCTCGCCGGCTTCGAACTGCTCGCGGATTACGACGGCGTGGTGTCGCTCGACGCCGACGGCCAGCATCCGCCCGAGTGTTTTCCGGCGTTCGCGCGCGCCGCCGAAGCGGGAGCCGATCTCGTGCTCGGCACCCGCTCCCGCAATGCGTCGATGCCGCCCGCACGGCGGTTTGCGAACGGGTTCTCGTCCGGCTGGACCGCATGGCTCGCCGGACAGCGCGTCACCGACAGCCAGTGCGGATACCGCTACTACGGACGCGACCTGTTGCGCTCGACGCCGATCACTCCGGGGCGCTACGAAGTCGAGACCGAGGCGATCGTGCGCGCTTCGCGGCTCGGGTTCGTGATCGCCGAAGTCGAGATCCCGACCGTCTACGGCGAGGAGAAGAGTCAGATCCACGCGTTCCGCGACGTGCCGCGTATCGTCGGCACCATGGCGCGCCTCACACTCGAAGGCATCGTTCCGCCGGCCGCGATGCGCGCGGCCACCCCTCGCACGGCACGGCGCGCACCATGAGGAGCATCGTCCGATGTTGATCCTGGTCTCCAACGACGACGGCATCGCGGCACCCGCACTGCGCCGTCTGCAGACCGAACTCGCGACGCTCGGCAGGGTCGTGATCGTGGCACCGGATCGCGATCAGAGCGCGACGTCCCATTCGCTCACGCTGCATCGCCCGTTTCGCATCCACCGGCACGAGCCCGACGTCTACAGCGTGGACGGCACGCCGACCGACTGCATCGTCACGGCGTTCTACGGACTGCTCGACGAGAAGCCCGACATGGTGGTCTCGGGCATCAACCACGGTCCGAACATGGGGGAGGACGTGTTCTACTCGGGCACCGTCGCCGCCGCGATCGAGGGCACGCTCCAGGGTGTGCCCGCCATCGCCGCCTCCCTCGCGACCCGCGAGCTCAGCGACTTCATCGAACCCGCCCGCTTCGTCGCGAGACTTGCGCGTCGGGTGATGGAACACGGACTGCCGCGCCGCCAGTTGCTGAACGTGAACTTCCCGCATCGGCCATGGTCGGAGATCCAGGGGGTTCAGGTGACGCGGCTCGGCAGCCGCCGCTATCAGGACACGCTGATCAAGAAGGTGGACCCGCGCGGCCGCGACTACTACTGGATCGGCGGGGAGGATCCGGTGTGGGAACCGCTCGAGGGTAGCGACTTCAGCGCCGTCCACTCGGGATGGATCTCGGTCACGCCGATGCGGCTCGATCTCACCGACACAGCCGCAGTCGACACGATGCAGTCGTGGGCGCTCGACGCGTGATGACCGTGAGCCGCGAAGCCGCGCACGACGCCTACGCCACCGCGCGCCGCCGCATGGTCGAAGACCAGCTGGTCGCGCGCGGCATCCGTGATCCGCGCGTGTTGTCGGCGATGGCGAATGTTCCTCGCCATGCGTTCGTCGATCCGGCATTCGTTTCGCGGGCGTACGGAGATCACGCGCTGCCGACCGGGCAGGGGCAGACGATCTCGCAGCCGTACATCGTCGCGCGCATGCTCGAACTCGCACAGCTCCAACCGGATCAGCGCGTGCTCGAGATCGGAACCGGCAGCGGATACCAGACCCTGTTGCTGTCGCAATTGGTGGAGCGCGTGTTCTCGGTCGAGCGTGTCGCGTCCCTTCTGCGCGATGCGCAGAAGCGGCTCACGGAGTTCGGCGCCACGAATGTCGCGCTGCGCCATGGCGACGGCAGCCTCGGTTGGCAGGAGTTTGCACCCTATGCTAGGGTCCTCGTCGCCGCTGCGGCACCCCGCGTTCCCGACGCTCTACGTGTGCAGTTGGGGGAGCGGGGTTTTCTCGTGATCCCTGTGGGGAGCGCCGAGCTTCAGCAGCTCGAAGTGTGGACGCGCTCGACCGGTGGTGACTGGCAGAGCCGGCAGTTCGGGGAGTGCCGCTTCGTACCGCTCGTGGGGCGGGATGCGTGGCGGGACGAAACAACGTAATGCGTCGGGGCGTGGCTCAGCCTGGTAGAGCACCTGGTTCGGGACCAGGGGGTCGGAGGTTCAAATCCTCTCGCCCCGACCATTTTCTTCGGGCGACGGCAGTTCAGTCGCCCGATTTCATTTGAGCATGGACCGGCTCCGCATGATCATCCGCGGACGCGTCCAGGGTGTCGGCTTCCGGTACTTCGTCCGTGTCGAAGCGCGTGCACTCGACCTTCTCGGCCGCGTGCGCAATCTCTCTGACGGCGCGGTTGAGGTCGAAGCCGAAGGATCGGAACCGGCCTTGCAGAAACTGCTCGCGATCGCCCGTACTGGTCCCCGCAATGCACGCGTGACCGAAGTCCACGAGGAATGGAGCGAAGGACCGCCACGCTTCGGCGCCTTCGAGATCACCGGATGAGCCTGCTGCCGCGCCTGCTGACGTTCCGTGAGCGCCTCGACGAAGTCCTCGCGCGCGGGGTGGCGCAGGGTAGCGTGGAACCGGGCGACTACGAGTCCCTGCTTCTCGATCCGGCCTTCGACGAAGCCCAATTCGAGGGCTTTCGCGCGGACGCGGCGGCCGCCTCCGTCGCTCTGCCTGAAGAGAATCCCGAAACCCTCGAACCGGTCGCCGCGTTCACCGGAACCGGCGGTGGCGCCGAGCGCGATCTGCTCGGCTTCTACCTCGATGAGATCGGGCGCATCCCGTTGCTCACGCACCCGGAACTGATCGAGCTCGCACATCGCTCACGTCGTGGCGAGGAGCCGGCACGCCGCACGATGATCCTCGCCAACCTGCGGCTCGTGGTCTACCTGTCGCGCAAGTACCGCAATCGCGGACTGCCGCTGCTCGATCTGATCGAGGAAGGCAATCTGGGCCTGATCCACGCGGTGGACGGATTCGAGCCGGAGCGCGGCCTGCGCTTCAGCACCTACGCCGCGATCTGGGTCCGGCAGTCGATGCTGCGCGGAATCGCCGAGCAGTCGCGCTCGGTGCGCGTTCCGGTCCAGATGTTCCAGCAGGTGAACCGCTTCGTGCTCGCCGAACGCACGCTGCGCTCGCGGCTCGCCGGCGATCCGACGCTCGAGGATATCGCGCAGGAACTCGCCATCTCGACACCGCGCGCCGGACGCCTCGCGGGGCTCGTGCGTGGACTGCGTTCGCTCGACGAAGGTTCGGGCATCGAGGCGTTCGACGAACTGAGCGCCGAGGATCTCGGCGAAGCTCCGATGTCGGTCGAGCAGCTCGTCGAACTGCAGTTGCAGCACGAGAAGATCGACCGGCTGCTGCGTTCACTTGCGCAGCGCGAAGAACAGATCCTGCGCATCCGCTACGGATTCCACGACGGAATCTCGCGCACGCTCGCGGAGACCGGTGAACACTTCGGCATCACGCGCGAACGCGTGCGGCAGATCGAATCGCGCGCGCTCGCCAAGCTGCGTCACGCGCTCGAGCTCCACACGTTCCGCGACTCGACCGCCGCCTGAGCACGGAGGGCCGACCCATGAACGACAGCGCGAATCTCGATCTGCGGAACTACATCCGCGACGTTCCCGACTTCCCCAAGCCCGGCATCCTGTTCCGCGACATCACGCCGCTGCTGCAGAGCCCCGCGGCGTTCGCCGACTCCATCGACCTGCTCGCCGCCGCGTGTCCGGCGGCGGATGCGGTGGTCGCGATCGAATCCCGCGGCTTCGTGTTCGGGGCGGGACTCGCGTTGCGCCGGAAGGTACCGTTCGTGCCCGCGCGCAAGTTCGGAAAGCTCCCGTGGCGGACGCTGCGCGAAACGTACTCGCTCGAGTACGGAGACGATTCACTCGAACTCCACACCGATGGTGTGGTGGCCGGGTCGAGCGTCGTGATCGTCGACGATCTGCTCGCGACCGGCGGCACCGCGGCGGCAGCGGCGCGTCTCGTCACGCGGCTCGGGGCACGGGTCGCGGCCATCCTGTTCGTGATCGAATTGACCGGACTCGGTGGCCGCGAGGCGCTCGCAGGCCATCCGGTCACGGCGTTGATGCAATTGCCCGCCTGAGCCGGATCGCGTCCCGCTCCGGCTCAGCGGAAGCGGGCGAGTTTCTTTCGGAAGGATGCGATCGTCGATTCGGAACGCTGCCCAGCCGGAAGCGCCTCGGCATACTGGATCGCCTCCTCGAGCGTTCGCTTCGCTACGGTCGAGTCGAGGGCCGCGGCCTGAATGTCGATGCGAACGTCGTAGATCCGCAGCTTGCGCGGACCGTACGCGCGGGCCATGGCCGAGTCCGAGGCGGCGAGCGCCTCCGGCCACCGCTTGAGCCCTTGATAGGCGACCGCGAGCCGCGCGGGCGGGTTGTAGTCGGCGGGGAAGTCGCGTTGCGTCTGTTCGAGCATCGGAATCGCGCGCTCGGGCTCGCCGATCTCGAGATAGGCGGACAGCCGATGCGGGTCGAACACGGCGCGCTGGTCGGGCGTGCGCGCGCGCGCGGCCTCGCGCTCGAGGAATGACGCCCACTCGCGCGCGAGCGCGCGACTCCCGATCGAGTCGCGGGCATCGGAGCGTGCTCCGAGCAGCGCAATGTAGAGCCCCGAGCGATCGTCGGCAGCGATCTCGAGCGTCGTGTCGGCCAGCACCTCGCGGGCCGCGAGTTCGAACTCGGTGATCCTGCGGCCGCGATCAGGGTGCGTGGCTGGAAGACTGATCGCGCAATCGAGCCCGTAAGCCGCGGCACTTCCCGATGCCGGCTGGCCTTTGAGGCGGGGCAGGGCCTGAGCGGCGATCGCCACACATTTCTCCGGCGCGTCGGTCTGGGAGAGGGCATAGAGCAACGCCTCGACGGTTCGCGCGTAGCCCGGCCAGTTCTCCGGCGCCTCGTCCAGCACCGCCTGATACGCGGTCGCCGCGGCGGCGTTGTCGCCGGTTCCGTAGACGCTGTCGGCATGAGCCAGCCGTGCGTCGATTCCGCGACCGCGTCGCTTCGCCGCCAGCGGATCTCCGGTCAGCAGCCGGTCGAGCTGGCCCAGGTTCATCCCGCCGACCCAACGGATCGCGACCTGTTCGTCGAGCGGATCCACGATGAAGAACGTCGGAAGCGCCTGTACTGGAAACTGGCGGCGGAACGTGGCGTTCTTCGCTTTTTCAGTGTCGATTTCGAGCCAGACGAACCGCCCGGCGTGCCGCGCGATGGAAGGGTCCGTGAACACGAACGCCTTCATCGACCGGCACGTGTGTCACCAGGGTGCCCATGCCTCGATGAAGAGCGGCAGCTTGCGCGCCCGGGCCTGAGCGAGGGCCTTCGTGTAGTCGTCGGAAATGAATGGCAGCACGGACTTGGCGGGGGCGGACGGAGCTCCGGCGGCTGCCGGAGCCAGAGCGATGAGGGACAGGATCCCGAACAGGAGATTTTTCATGGCGGAATGCTACCAGATGCCGCGGGCGCGGTGGGCCGTGAAGTGTCAGGCGCAGACGACACATTTTAGCCAGCCGATCCTGCCCGCACTCACCACGCATGAGTACTTGGGTGAGGTGTCGGCGACAACGTCTTGGTAATCAATGCGCATCCCGGACGGTGCAATATGAAGAATCCGTGGCCCGCCTATTGCAATTCGCATGATACGCTTGTTGTGATTGCCTCATAGCGACGTGCGGCCCCCGATACCCCCGGGAGCCCGGCAAAGGGATGCCGGTCTCGAGATGGTGTTTTGCACGAATGCCCTAAGTTGTTGATGGGAAGCGGATTCGACCCTTACAGCCCACTGGAGCCTCATGCACCCGCTCTTTAGAATCAACTCACGACGCGGCATGGATGCAGCGCGTGCGGGCATCTCGCTTGCGCTCATCGTGGCCGCCAGCCCTGCCTTCGCTGTCGGAACCTTTTATGTCGACGCCAATCATCCGAATTGCTCGCCTGCGGGCCCGGGGACGGTGGACAACCCGTACTGCACGATCAATGCGGCGGCGTCCGCCCAGGGCGGTCCGGGAACGACGATCATCGTGAAGCCCGGGATCTACCGCGAGCAGCTCACCGTCGCGGCTTCCGGTCTGGCCGGCAGCCCGTATGTGATCAAGGCCTCAGGCCCGGGTGCGGTGATCGATGGCTCCGATCTCTATTCGGGAACTCCGCGCTGGACTCCCTTCGTGGGAACGGTCCACCTCGCGAGCGACGTGACGTGGGTTCCTACTCAGGTCTTCGTGGACGGCGTCCGCCTGACCGCCGCCACCGGCGATCCGGCATCGATCCCGCCGCAGTCGTTCGTTCATGTTCTGGGCAGCGGGCTCTACGTGAATCTCGGGGGCGACAACCCGGGTTCCCACCAGACGTATGTCGGACATCGCGCCAACGGATTCCGCGTGAGCGGACGTTCCTATGTTCGGATCGAAGGGCTCCAGATCTATCGCGCCGGCGACAAGGGCGTTCACGTGTTGAATGCTTCCAGCAACGTCGCGGTGATCGCCAATCAGGTCACGCAATCATTCACCCAGGGCATTTCGATCACCGGTTCTTCGAACTGCAACGTGGGTTCCAACGTCGTGTTCGAGAACGGCGACCACGGCATCCTGCTGACCGCCGGAACGACGGGAACGCGCGTCGAGTGGAACGAATCGTTTCGCAATGCGCGAGTCGCGACGCGCGCCGCCAATGGTCTCAATCTGGCGGGATCCTCAGGAAACACCATCATCGCCAACCGCTGGCACCACAACCAGGACACCGGCGCGCAGTACGGATCGGGCTCGCACGACAACCTCTCGCTCTACAATGTGTCCTACAGCAACGGCGATCATGGCTACGACCATCTCTCTTCCAACAACGCGGCCCACTACGGCGACATTGCCTGGAACAACCTCAAGGACGGGTTCTCGTTCGAGGGCAATTCTCCCGGTGGGAAGTTGTTCAACTGCATCTCGACCGACAACGGGATCACGGCCAACGAATACAACCTGTGGGTCGATGCGGCATCGAGTGTGGGATTCACCTCGAACTCGAACGTGCTGTGGAACTCCACGCCCCAGCCGGTCGTGAAGTACATCTCGGTGCCCGCTTATGCCACGGTGGCTGCCTACAGCCTCGCGACCGGCAAGGACACGCGTTCACGGCAGGCCGATCCGATGTTCGTGAACCCTGCGGCCGGTGACTTCCACATTCAGTGGGGATCTTCCGCGATCGATCTCGCGGACGCGTCGATACCCGGCTGGCCGAGCACCGACCTCATCGGACAGAAACGGCTCGACAACCCGTTCGTCGCAGACGGGGGCTTCGGATTCCCCACCTTCGGCGACGCGGGCCTCTACGAGTCGATACCGCCCGATTCACCTCCGACCGTGAACGCCCCGCCGACGCGCTCGGCCACCGAGGCGACGACGATCACGTTCCAGGTCACCGCCTCCGACTTCAACGGCGATCCGATCGAGGACATGACGGTCGACCTCTCGGCTCTTCCATCCGGAAGCAGCGCGTCGTTCGTGTACGTCGACGGCACCTCTTCCGGAACGTTTACGTGGACCACGACGCGCGCCGACGGCCGCACGGCGCCGTATCCGGTCGTGTTTCGCGCGAGCAACGCGCTGACGGGGCAGGCCACGTCGCTGATCACCGTGGTCGACATCCCGGGCCGCGCGCCGGTGCTGACGGCGCCCTCTGAAGTGCGCGCCACCAAGAATTCCGCCGTGATTGTGAATGTGACCGCAAGTGACCCGGACGGAGACGCGATCATGTCACTCACGGCGGATTTGTCGAAGCTCGGCGGGAACGCAGCTTTTGTCGCGGCCCCCGACAACAAGTCAGGCACGTTGACGTGGACTCCCACGAAGAAGGCAAAGTTCGATGTCTTCTTCACGGCACGCAACGCACTCAGCACTACGGTCAAGACGCGAATCGACGTTCAGAACAGTCTCGCGGAGGAATCCGATCGGGTTCGCACCGCGGCACAACAGCCGGTCGAACCCGACGCGCTCCCGACGGTGGTCGAGCTTTCGAACGCGGCACCGAATCCGGGACGCGCCGATGGCGTTTCGTTCGTGCTGCGGCTGCCGCGGGACACGGAAGTGAACTGGAGCGTGTTCGACATCCAGGGGCGCGAGCTGTTCACGAATCGTGAGAGTGCTTCGGCTGGCTCGTTCACGATCCACGTGGACCCGTCCCGCAACGGACACGGTCCCGGAGTGTTCTTCGCGCGCGTCCGCGCGGGGGATGCGACGTTCGTACGCCGGTTCCTGATGACCCGATAACACCCCTCCACGAATCGACGCCCCCGCGGCCCACGCCCGGGGGCGTCTTCGTTTGTGTGCGATGGAGCCGGTGTTCCGTGGCCGCGGATGCGCTCGTGAACACGCGGAGCGCGGACGCGGTTGGCGTAGCGCCGATGCCTTTGGCTAGTCTGTGTGGATGGCGCAGACACCGTCGGTGAGTTGTTCGAGAGATCGGATCCAGACTCTGCGCAGATGGCTGCTCGCGGTGATCGTCTTCACCTGCAGCCAGATCGTGTGCAGCGCCGCCGTCCGCGCGTCCGGTTTCGATCAGGCCCGTGTCGGGCTCATGAGCCTCGAAACCCCGCCCGGCAATCGGCGGGCGCTCGAAGTCCTCGCCGAGCGCTCGGCGCAAATCCTCCCGCGCGTGGAGGCGAGCCTCGGCCTGCGTCCCGCCGCGCGGTTCCGCATGGTTCTCGTCCCGGCCGGACCGATCGAGGATCCTGAACTGCGTGAGATCGACGCATCGGTGCCGTGGTGGGCGGCCGGATACACGATACCGTCCCTGCGCCTGTGCGTGATCCGCATGTCGATGGCCGGGCGCTATCCCTACGGTTCGATCGAAGCGGTCCTCGCGCACGAAGCGGCCCATCTCATGCTGCACGATTCCGGCGCGCGCATCCCGCTGTGGTTCGAGGAGGGGATCGCGACCGCCGAGGGCCGGCGCTTCGAGTTCCGCGACATGCTCGCGTTCTCGGGGTCGCTGCTCACCGCCGATCTGCCGCACCTGGCCGAGCTGGACTCTTCGTTTCACGCCTCGGCGGCTGAAGCGCAACTCGCCTACGCCGGGTCGCACGCGTTCGTCGCGCGCACGGTGCGCGATCATGGCCCGGCGGTCGTGCGGGAAATCCTGCGCGCCGCCCGCGACCGGCCGTTCGAAACTGCGTGGCAACAGGTGACCGGAACGTCTCTGCGGGAGGCGGAGTCCGCCTGGCGGCGGACCAGCCTGATCCGCTATCGATGGATTCCACTGCTGACCGCCTCGAGCACGCTGTGGATCGCGATCATGCTGTTGTCGATCGTGGTTGGCGCGCGCAAACGCGCCGCCGCCCGCCGGACGCGCGATCGATGGGCGAGCGAAGAGCGAGAACTGGAAGCGCTCGAGATCGAGGCGGCACGGACCGGCGTCGATCTTCCGTGGGCAGCGAAAGAGTCCGGGACCGAAGCGCAGGAGGGAAGCATCTCGATCGACGCGCACGTGGACTCGCACGGCATGGATCCGGACCGTGTAGATCCTCCGCGATGATGCATGCACCTCGCTCGGTTCGATGTGGGTCAGCACCGACCGCGCCGGTTGGGACGCCGCCCGCACCTGGCACCGCCCCGATTGCCGGCTGGCGATCCATGAAGAGACGCGATTAATATCCGCCGCACGATCATGACCCCTGCCCGCCCGCCGCATCGCCCGTCCACCTCTGAGCCGTCGAGCTTGCTCCCCGCGTGGGGCGCCTGGTGTTTCTTCGCCTCCGGTGCCGCGGGACTCATCTACGAAGTCGTGTGGTCGAAGCAGTTGTCGTACATCCTCGGCAGTTCGCTGCATGCGGTCGCGACCGTGGTCGCGGCATTCCTGTGCGGGCTCGCGCTCGGCGCGCGCTTCCTGGGCGTCCCGCTCGCACGCCGGGGTCGGGGAGGCCGCGTCTATGCGGTGTTGGAGATGGGCGTCGGCGCACTCGGCATCGCTTCGCTGCCCATGTTGCGGGGCATCGAGCCGCTCGTCGGACAGCTCTATCGAGGTCTCGGAGGCGAAGGACCGGCGTTCGCGTTCGCGCGTTTCGCGATTCTGTTCGCGGTGTTGATTCCGCCCGCCGCCTTGATGGGCGCCACGCTGCCGGTGCTGGTCGGACATTTCGAACGCCGGCTCGTCGGACCGGCGCTCGCGCGACTCTATGCGCTCAACACGTTCGGTGCCGTTGCGGGCTCGGTCGTGAGCGGCTTCGTTCTGCTTCCGAGTGTGGGACTCGCGGCGACGACGTGGATTGCGGCGGCCTTGAATGCGATGGTGGCGGCAATCGCATGGCGCGCCTCGGATAAGGCGCGCGCCGGAGCCGCGGCCGCCGATGCGCCCGTCACCGGAGACGTGGTGGCGCCTATCGGAGCGCTGGCCGGAGCGCAACGAGTCGTGTTCGCACTGATGTTCGCGTTGTCCGGATTCGCGGCACTCGCGTTTCAGATCGCGTGGGTCCGCCTGTTCAGCCTGGTGCTCGGTTCGTCGGTGTATTCGTTTTCCGCGGTGCTCGGGGTGTATCTCCTGGGGCTCGCGCTCGGGAGTGCGCTCATCTCGGGCTTCATGCGAAAAGGTGTGTCGCTGACCGGTTTCGCCCGCCTGCAACTGGCGCTCGCCGTGATCGCGGCCTTGCAGCTCAGCGCATTCTCCAAGCTGCCCGATGCGATGTACGACCTCGCGTCCCGTTCCGGGGCGAACTGGTCGGGCCTGTTCGCGGGCGAGGTCCTGCTGGTGGCGGGCATGCTCATCGTTCCGTGCGCACTGCTGGGCGCGATCTTCCCGGTCGCCACCCGGCTGCTGCAGCGCGAGGATGGCGGGCACGCGGCGGGCTCCGCCTATGCCGTCAACACCGCCGGAACGATCGCCGGTTCGCTCGCCGCCGGATTCGTGATGGTCCCCACGTGGGGTGTTCAGGGCACGCACCTCGCCGCGGTCGCGATCTCGGCGGCGATCGGTCTGACGGCGATGGCGATCGCGCGCTCGCGGCGCGAATCGACCGGCACCGATCTCGTGCTCACATTCGGCGCGCTCGCGGCCGTCGGCGTGTTCTCGATGATCGCGCCACGCTGGGATCCGGCGCTGATGAATGCGGGAGCCTACCGGCCGACGCAGGCGAACACGCTCGCTCAGTCGGCGCAGCTCACACGGGGAACCGGCCCGACCGTCTGGCGCGCCACCCGCGACGAGCGCGTGCTGTATTACCGCGAAGGGCTGAACGGATCGGTGCTGGTGGGGACCGACGCCGAGGGCAAGGAGCGGTGGCTGCGGGTCGGAGGAAAAATCGACGCGAGCACCGCCGACATGGAAACCCAGGTGCTGCTCGGCCTGATTCCGGCGGCACTGGCCGATTCCGGCGCGCGCACACTGGTGGTCGGACTCGGTTCGGGCGCGACCGCGGCCGCGGCACTTGCGGCGGGAGCAGGCCCCACCGAGATCGTCGAACTCGAACCGGGCGTGGTCGAGGCGTCGCGATTCTTCCATGAGACGGGCCACAATCCGCTCGACGATCCGCGCGTCACCCTCGTGGTCGGCGATGCGCGCGCGCACCTCGAGCACAGCGATACCCGTTACGGACTCATCATCTCCGAGCCGTCCAATCCGTGGATCGCGGGTGTGAACAATCTGTTCACCGTGGACTTCTACCGGCGCGTGAAGTCGCGACTCGCCACCGGCGGCGTGTTCTGCCAGTGGATGCAGCTCTACGAGTTGTCGCCCGAGACGTTCTCGACGCTGATCGCGTCGTTCCTCGAAGTGTTTCCCGAGGGCCACGTGTTCGCGGTGTGGCGCGCGGTCGATCTGCTGCTGATCGCCACACCTGATTCGCGCGCTCTCTCGCTCGAGCGGCTCTCGAGCCCGGAAGGGCGCCGCATGCTCGCGGTGGCGAAAGTATCTTCGCCCGAAGCGATCGCGGCCTACTACGGCGGATCGTTTACCCAGCTGCGCCCGATCGCTCAGGGTTCCACGCTCAATCGCGACGATCGCCCGGTCGTCGAGTACCGGGCGCCACGCGATCTGGTGGCGATCGGACGCACGACCGCATTCGGACATCCCGACGTGATCGGACGGGTTCCGTTCGCGGGCACGCCGCCTCAGGGTCCGCTGTTCTCCGCATGGACCGGAGACGGGTGGTACGAAGCGCGCGCGCGGCGCCTGATCGAACTGGGTGAGATCGTACGCGCTCAGGCGGTCGTCCGCGGCGCGGCCGGCGCGGGCGCCACCGCGCTCGCCGCGCGACTCACGGAAGAGATTGCTGCCGGTGACCGGCGCAAACGCGGTCTCGACCTAGTCGATCAGGCGATGACGCTCAACAGCGCCGGACGTGAGGTCGATGCCCGCCGCGTGCTGGAGCGCGCGGCCGAAACGGATCCCGCCAACGGGCGGACGTGGCTGATGCTCGCCGATCGCCGCCGGCTGGTCGGCGATCTCGAGGGCGCGGAAGCCGCGCGCGTACGGGGGGCCGCGAGCGCGGATCCCGAAGTGCAGCTCGACGCCGAAATGATCGGTGGTCTGATCGAGATCGCCCGCAAGCGCCCGCAGGTCGCCGCCGAGCGCTTCCGCGCGGCACAGGATCATGCGCCGGGGCTTTCGCGCGCCTACGTACTCGAATCGAACGCGCGGGCGTCCGCGGGCGATCCCGCCGGCGCGCGCCGCGCACTCGAGCGCGGCCTCGTCGCACTGCCGGGCAATGCCGAGATCTCGGCGGCGCTCGCGCGGCTCGGCACTCCCTGAGCAGCGATCGCAACCCGGTTTCGAATCGCTTCGATCAGCGCGGCGACGTTCCCACAACGGCCTGAGCTGCGCGCTGCACGACGGCGGCTTGATCTGCCGGGACTTCGAACGGCGTTCCGCCGATCGTGATTCGAGAAGGCAACCCGACCGGCGTGCGGTCCAGCAGAGCGGCCCACATCACGACGGCCGCCGCATAGCTTCCGAGTGGCGACGGATGGAACCGATCGTCCGAGTAGAGCGGGAGCGCGGCATCTTCCTGCCACGCCGTCTTCCACGCGAGGCCGACCGGAAACAACACGGCACCGATCGCTTCCGCGGCGAGACGATAGGATTCGATGCTGGCGTCCAAATCGAAGCTGCGCGACTCGGAGGGCCACACGCCGTAGATTGCCGAGCGCGCCCCGGACGCCCGGATCAGTGTGTCGAAGCGCGCGACCGAGGCGAGCAGATCGACGCGACTCTCCGGCAGTGCCGAGGGCCCCTGCTGCAGCGTGACGAAGTCCCAGTGTTGCGCTGCGATCGCGCGTGCCGCGTCACCTCGTTCGAGGTGATCGCCGAGGCTGTGGTTGCCGAACACCACCGCGCCCGTTTCGATCAGGTGACCGCCACCTGCCGCGCGCGACAACCCGGAAAGCATGCCGGGCAGGTTATGGGCTTCGGTGAGGCTGTTTCCGATGAACAGAACCCGCAGCGTATCGGCGGCCTGCGACCCAGGTCCGGGCAGTGGGCGCGTGCTGTGAGGGGCGCAACCGGAAAGGCACAGGACGGCGCCGATGACCGCCCATCGCGTGGCGAACCAGCGCACCGGATCGATCACACGATCACGGCGCATCCGGCGCCGGCGGTACGCGATCGCCAGGATCGGACGTTTCCATCTCGCCGGAGTTGCGCGCGTGACGGGCCGCCGGTTCCGATGACGGTTCGCGACCGGTCCACTTCTGCACCAGGAACGCGGCCCCGGCCTGAACGGCGCGGAATACCGACACCGCGTTGCGTACGGGACGTTCCACTTCATCGAGCACCGTGGACGCGAGCCCGGCCGCGCGGTGGACCACGTCCTCGAGGCGCTCGACCGAGCCTTGAACGGAACCCGTCATCTTTTCGAGCGAGACCAGCATCCCGTCGATCCGCACGGAGGCTTTGTGCGATTGCTCGAGGAATTCATCGAATCGCCCGAGACTCCGGGAGGCGGCGGTGGACAGCGACTCGAGACGGCGCATGAGCCGTATGGCCATGATCGTGAGGATCACGATCGCGAGCGTCGCAATCACGATGCACACCTGAACGACAATCGGCATCCGAAGCTCCTCGATTTGGGTGTTGCGGCCGGGAGAACCCTCGGGGGTGGTGTTCGAGTGGCCTGGACTCTATCATGCACACGGCCTGACCACTCCGCGATCCACCTGAGAGCCTTCGTGACCGAATCTGCAGACCTAGCGACACTCGATGTGCTCGTCATCATCAACCCGGTGGCGCCGCGCTACACACTCGAAGACACGCGCAAGGCACTCGAAACCGCGCTGACCACCCGCGGCCTGCGATTCCGGGTCCTCGAAACTCCGAAAGACGATGCGCGCGAGTTCGTCGCCCGTGCCATCGCCGAAGCCGTGGAGTCGGGATGCCGTCGCATCATATGTGCAGGCGGCGACGGAACCGTGGCGTTGACCGCAGACTGCATCGGCGTCGCGGATGTTCCGCCGCTGGCTTCGCTCGCCATCATCCCCGGAGGAACCGCGAACATCCTCGCGCGTGAGCTGGGCATTCCCGGTGGCCTGGCCGACGCGGTGGAGCTCGCCGCCGGGGGGGAGGCGACAATCGATCTCGACGTCATCCTGCTCGACAACGGCCGCCCGATCCTGACCCAGATCGGCATCGGACCCGATGCCTCGATGATCCATCACACTTCGCGCGAAGATCAGATCCGTCTCGGCCGGCTCGCTTATATGATCAGCTTCTTCAAACGCGCGTTCAGCCACCGGCCGCAGCGGTTCACGCTGGAGATCGACGGCCGCGCGGTCGCGGTGCGCGCGTGGCAGTTGATCGTGGCCAATGTCGGCACCATCGGTGCGCCTCCATTCACGTGGGGGCCGCAGATCGATCCGACCGACGGAATGATGGACATCTGCGTCTACAACGTCCGCACCCCGCGCGACTACGTCATCCTGTTTTGGAGAATGCTCACGACCCACCATCAGAAGGATTCGAACACGCGTTTCCTCACGGTGCGGGATCGACTCGTGATTCGCAGCGAGCGGCCGCTGCGGATTCAGGGGGATGGCGAGATCCTCGGGAAAACCCCGATCACGCTGCGCGTCGGCGCGAAGCGGTTGCGGATCGTGGTCCCGAAGACGGTCGTGGAGATCGCGGCCGGCCCCGCTGCGGTTCCGATCACGGCCACGGCCCCGGTGGCGACGCAGGTCGCGGCGGCCGCGGTCTCGACGGATACCTCGAAATCCGTCGTCGTCCCCGATACCGCCTCATCCGTTCCCCCATCCGGTGTCACCACGATCGCCGCTCCCGCCGGACCGCTGACGCCGCCGATCCCGGTCCCGGAAGCGGGGACGCTGCCGTCACCAACGACGCCCGCCGTCAACGAAGCGACGACACCCTCGATTGCTCCCGCAACGGGTCCGCCGGATGCAGTACTGGCGTCGAACGCCGCGAACGCGAGTGACATGCCTGCGCTCCCCGCAGTGGAGACTCTGGCCCCCGAAACGGATCCCGAGTCCGCGACCGAGAAGCCGACCTCGACCGGCGCGGCGGAGACGATCACTCAGGACGTCGACAGCATGATCGCCATGCACTCGCGCACGTGGGTGCTCCAGGGCGCATTGCGTCATCCGCTGTCGTGGCTCGGGGCGCTCGACGCTGCATTGTTCCTGCGCATCAACGGCATGGTGCTGGCCCCGTGGCTCGACCATGCGCTGCTCGCGATCTCGCGCATCATGCACTACGGCGAAGGCTGGGCCGCCGCGGCTCTCGCCCTCATCCTGATCGACGCGCCGACCGGGTGGAAAGCCACGGCGGAAGCGCTACCGGTGTTGTGGCTCACGATGCTGACCGTGAACTTTCCGATGAAGCACATCTTCCACCGCCGCCGTCCGTTCATCGCGTATGTGAAGGCGCGCGTGCTCGGTCCGCGACCCAAGGACTGGTCCTTTCCGTCGGGCCATTCCGCGGCGGCATTTGGCGGCGCGTTCCTGTTCGGTTCCCATGCGCCGGCGGGAATTCCGGCGTTCTATGCGCTGGCCTCGATCGTCGGGTTCTCGCGCATCTATCTCGGGGTTCACTATCCGAGCGACGTCCTGATCGGGGCGCTCGCCGGGACCGGGCTGGCGCTCCTGTTCCGAACGATCCTCCAAGCGCTCGTGCCCTGGTTTCGCTGAACCAGCCGGGGCGCCAAGGACGTTGCCTCACAGCCCCTTGAGGGCACCGGCCTTCGGCTTGGTCGGGCAGGCGGGAGGGAGGCGAACTTTGTTCGCACCCGCGAAGTCGGCCTTGGTACACTTCTCGCGCACCCTCAGTCGAATACGCCCTTACACCGGAAGGAGGCCCTCCCCGATGGGCCAGCCACCCCGTAATTTCATGGCGCGCAGCGCTCGCGCAGCCTTGCTGGCGTTGAGTCTGGCCTCGCTGAACTTCGCCGCGAATCCCGCCTTTGCGCAGATCCGAATCAACGAGATCTTCCCGAACCCGGTCGGCGCCAACGAGACCGGCCTCGAATGGATCGAGATCTACAACGCCGGCCCGTCCGCGGTGAACATGACCGGCTGGGCGATCGACGACGCCGTCACGATCGGCACGTCCGCCGTCCGCGCCCGCATTCCCGAGGACCTCGACGCGGCCTGCAATTCGAGCGCGATCATCGGCCCGGGTGAATACCGCGTGATCCGTCCCATCGCGACGTCGATCAATCTCAACAACGGCGGCGACGACGTCTATCTCGTATCCGACCGCCTCGTATCGGCGACCGTGGTCCAGCTGGTCACGTATCCCTCGTCCAGCCTCAACGAAGGCCAGTCATGGGCCTGCATTCCAAACGGAACCACGTCCTTCGCGTTTCGAGCTGCCACGATGTGCGCATCCAATGGAGGTGCCGCGGGTGACGTGACGGCGCCCGCGACCGTGAACGACCTGAATGCGGTTCCCGGATCGCTTCCCGGTGAGATTCGCCTGACGTGGACCGCGCCGGGAGACGACGGCGCAACCGGAACGGCCAGCGCGTACATCATGAGAGTCTCGCATTCGGCGATCACGGCCGGCACGTTCGACGCAGTTGCCGATATCGACCGCTGGATCATCGAATCTGCACCGCATGCCGGCGGCACACCAGAGACATTGTTCGTCTTCGGCCTCGATCCCGACTCGACGTGGCACTTCGCGCTCAAGACGCAAGACGAAGTCCCCAACACCAGCGCGATCTCCAACGACTCCGGGACCGCTCCGCTCGCGGGAACGTTGTTGAACCCGGACCTCGGCTACACACCGTACTTCGGCAACCTGCACTCGCACACGAGCTACTCGGACGGCGTGCAGACACCGGCCCAGGCATTCAGCTACGCGCGGACCGGCGCTCCGACTCCGCTCGATTTTCTCGCGGTCACTGATCACAACCATTCGGGAGCGGGGATGTCGTTGCCGAGCTATGCCCTCGGCATGGCAGAGGCCGCAGGCGCCAACAGTGACGGGAACTTCGTTGCGATCTGGGGACAGGAATGGGGAATCATCGCCACCGGCGGACATGCGAATGTCTTCGAAGCACCGGTTCTCTTCGGGTGGGAAGCAGGCAACTATGACACCTTCGTCGCCCAGACCGACTATACCGGGCTCTATTCCGCATTCCTCGCACAGCCGCCGGAAGGCTTTCCGCCCGTCGTCGAGTGGTGTCATCCGGCCTCCGGCGACTTCAACAACTATGCGATCACCACGGACAGCCGCAAGGTCGTCCATCTGATGTCCATGATCAGCGGGCCTGCATTCTCGACGTCCACGACCGAGTCCGATGTCGGCAGCACGACCGGCAACGAGATCCTGTTCCAGGACGCGCTGCGGCTCGGCCACCGTGTGTCTCCGACCGGCGATCAGGACAATCACGAGGCCACGTGGGGCGCGTCGACCCAGACGCGCACGGTCGTCCAGGCGTCCGGGCTCACGAAGAACGAGATCCTGGGCGCGCTTTCGAAGCGCCGCTGCTACGCCTCGCAGGATCACAACACCGAAGTGCAGTTCTCGGCCGACGGCCGCTCGATGGGCACCGCATGGTCGTCCGCCAACGGAGTCCGGATCGCAGTCAAGGTGATCGAGCCGGACGTGGGTGGAGAGGTTTCGCAGATCGACCTGCTGCGCGGAATCACTGGAGTGTCGAACGCGGTCGTGGTCGCGAGCAGTGTCGGAAATTCGAGCTTCGCGTGGCGTGAGCGCACGACCTTCGCGCCCGGCACCGAGGCGCACTACTACGTGCGCATTCGCAAGAACGACAACTCGACGATCTGGACGGGGCCGGTCTATGTGACCTACGACCCGGCGGGCCCGACCGCGGTGGGCGATCCTGTGATCGGATCGGAACTGGCGATGGCGGTCGGACCGAATCCGTCCTTCGGACGCGTCACCGCTTCGTTCACGCTGCCGCGTGATGCACGTCAGGCGGACCTCGCGGTCTATGACGCGGCGGGCCGTCGTGTGACGACGTTGCTCGCCGGACCTCTCGCCGCCGGGACGCACTCCGTTACGTGGACCGGTCTCGACGATCATCAGCGTTCCGCACCGGCCGGAATCTTCTTCCTGCGTCTCGCGACGGAAGGCCGTTCGGTGGTGAGCAAGGTTCTGCTCATCCGTTGATCGCTCGCACACCTCCGGATGACGTGTCCGGAATTCGAAACGTGTTCTGATTCCGAAAACGAAGACCGTTCGACAAGACACGAGGTGATGACGCCCGCGTTCCCTCAAGGAGCGCGGGCGTCATCGTTGTTTGGAAGGAATTACCACCGCGGTTGAAAACATCGGTACGCGCCGCGGGCAGTTTCTGCTCCAGATCCGCCCCTGACCCTGAGCGATCACGCGTGTTTGGCTCACTTCCCATGAATTTTGCCGCCGTCCACCTGTTGGCCCCGTGCTTGCGAAGCGTTTCGGTGCCCGTGACCGCGCTCCTACGCGACGGCATGGTCCAGCACCGAACTGCCGGCACTTTCGAGCCGGGCGAAATTCTCACCACGTTGGAGGTGTCCAATGGCGGACAAGCATACGGATCTGCAGCGCCCGATCATGACGAGCTCGTTTCGCAACCGTGAGACCGCGGAACGTGCCTACGATTCGCTCAGGGCGCGCGGCTATACGGACGACGAGATCCACGTCCTGATGTCGGATGAGACACGCAAGACGCACTTCTCGAAGGATTCCGTGAAGACCGACATGGGCAACAAGGCGCTTGAAGGCGGAGCGGTCGGTGGTGCTGTGGGTGGTGCCGTCGGCGCGACGCTGGCCGGTATCGCTGCGGCGGCTGCGGCGCTCACGATTCCGGGCCTCGGCCTGGTCATCGCGGGTCCGATCGCGGGAGCGCTCGCGGGTGGTGCGGCGGGTGCCACGGCGGGCGGACTCGTCGGCCTTCTGGTCGGCGCGGGTATTCCTGAGGACCGGGCCAAGATCTATGAGAAGGATCTCAAGGACGGTTCCATCGTGCTGGGCGTCAAGCCCCGTCACGACGAGGATGCTCGTTACTTCGAGAACGAGTGGTCGTCCGAAGGCGTGAACGTTCGACGTTAGTGACAAAGGCGGGCGCCTCATTCTTCGAGGCGCCCTTCCTTTGACCATCTGAGACCACCGGAGGTTCGATGAGGACGCAAGGACGATTGAGGATGCTGCACCTGACGCTGGCCGCGTTGATCGTGCTGGGCGGCGCCGGGTGCGCCATGAATGCCAAGAGCAAGGGTGCGATCATCGGTGCGGGTGCCGGCGGAGTCGTCGGCGGTGTCATCGGAAACCAGACGGGTTCCACCGTACGTGGCGCGATCATCGGTGCCGTGGTCGGCGGTGCGGCAGGTGCGATCATCGGCCATCAGATGGATCAGCAAGCCAAGGAACTCGAACAGAATATTCCGGGCGCCACGGTTCGACGCGTGGGAGAGGGCATCGCCGTGACCTTCGACTCGGGCCTTCTGTTCGCGTTCGACTCGGATGTGGTGCAGAGCGCCGCGCGCGCGAATCTGAGTGAACTCGCGAACAGCATGAAGAAGTACGACGAATCCAATCTCATGATCGTCGGGCACACGGACAATGTCGGTGACGCCAACTACAACCAGGATCTTTCGGAACGCCGCGCGCGGGCAGCGGCCCAGTACCTCGCGAGCCAGGGTGTGAACCGCTCGATCGCGACGCACGGTGTCGGTGAACGCGAGCCGATCGCAGCCAACACGGACGATGCCGGTCGCGGGCAGAACCGCCGCGTCGAAGTCGCGATCTATGCAAGTGAGTCACAGCAGGAGAAGGCGCGGCGCGAAGCCGCAGGACGCTAGACGGAATTTCACATGCGGTGTCCCGTCCCGGGACGCCCTAGCAGATCGAGCCTCACGCGGCGGCGGCCAAGTGGGGCTCTCTGCTATCCGGCGGAAACGCCGTTTCACGACCCGGATATTGCTCGTGTGCGGCGCGCCTTCTATGCTGCGCAAAGGAAACATCCACCCGATCACTGGAGACGACCATGCCCACGGTTCCGAACGGCCCCCAGCACCAGCTCGCGGTGTTCATCGATTTCGAGAACATCGCGCTCGGACTCCGCGAAGGCAGTCCTCCATTTCGTGTCCGCCCGCTGCTCGACCGGCTGCTCGAAAAGGGCAAGGTTATCGTCAAAGTCGCCTACGCCGACTGGAACCGCTTTCGCACGTACACCACCGACCTGCACGAGAACGGCATCCAGCTGATCGAGATTCCCCGCCGCGCGATCACAGGCAAGAATTCCGCGGACATCCGCCTGGTGGTCGACGCGATGGATCTGAGCTGGAGCAAGGAACACATCGACACGTTCGTGATCGTCTCCGGCGACAGCGACTTCTCGCCGCTGGTCTCCAAGCTGAAGGAGAACGGGCGTCACGTGATCGGCCTTGGCATGAAGGCGTCGACCTCGCCGCTGCTCGCGAATGGATGTGACGAGTTCATCTACTACGAAGATCTCGAGCCCGCGCCGGCGACGCCGCGAGCCGGCACCCGTCCCGCAGGTGATCTGGATGGCGCCTTTGCGCTGCTCGCCGAAACGGTGCGCGCGCTGCAACGCGAGAACTTCGACGTGATCCAGGCGTCGCTGGTGAAGGACACGATGAAGCGCAAGCGGCCGGCGTTCAGCGAAGCGGCACTCGGCTACCGCAATTTCAGCGATCTCCTGGAGGCGGCCCAGGAAGCCGGCGTGATCACACTGCGCAAGGACGAGCGCAGCGGCACGTACATGGTGACCGATGTGTCCGGGACCGGCGGCCGCGGGCGTTCCGGTGGATCCGGCACGGGGCGCGCCGCGGAACTGCAGACCGGGAGCGAAGCCATCACCACGGCGCCACCACGCTCGGGCGGGCGGCGCTCTCCGCGTGGCCGCGTTCCGGTCGCCGCGCGCGAGAGTGTTGCCGCCGCTGCTCAGACACGCGATGCGCGTCCCTTGTCGTCGCGAGACGATTCCGAGGGCCGAGGGCCCGAAGGCCGTGCGTCGAACGCGGTGGCGACACCCGCTCCGCGGCGCCGGCGGCCACGGGCGCGCTGAATCTTCTTCGCCGGGAGCGGGCGCTTACAGGCAGTGACGGGAGTCGTCATCGCTTCACAGCGAACGTGAGGCCTCGTCGATCCATTCCTGGAGCCTGAGACCTCGTTCGACACCGAACTCCGGCGCGCGGCCCGTACGAATGCCGTCGGCGAACGCGCGCCGCACGGCACCCCAGTCGGGAGCACGATCGTCATGGTTCGGATCGAAGATCCGTGTGCCCTGCCGCCCGTGGACCACGCAGCGCCAGATCGTCTCGGGCACCACGAGCGTGCCCGACAATGATGCCTGGCTGATCGGACCGCCGGCATGCCGGCATGTGAGTGCAATCCACCGGCGCGGGTCGCCGAGCGCGGTAACGCGTTCGATCGGGCCCAGGGCTGCGTCGAGCAGGTCGAGCACATGAGGTCCCAGATCGAGCAGCGCCCCGTGCTCGCGGCGCCACGGCGTGGCGAACGGCCCATCGAGATAGCCCCCGGTCAGGAACTCGGCATGCGCACCGACCGGTTCGAGTTCGCGCACGGCCGCCAGGAAATCCAGCGTGTGCGCGCGAAACCGATAGCTCAACACGAGCTGTGTCATCACGCCTGCGTCCGCGACCGCCTTCGCGACCGCGCGCGCATCGGCGAGCGTCAGCGCGAGCGGCTTCTCCAGAAGCAGATGCTTTCCCGCGCGCGCCGCCTTCACCGCGAGCTGCGCCTGAACATCGGGGGGCACCGCGAACGCCACCGCATCGCAGCGGTCGAGCAGCGCTTCCCACGTCCCGACCGCTTCGGCGCCATGATGCGCCGCGAGTGACTTCGCGGCCTCCGGACGCCGCGCCCACACAGCGGCCAACCGCGTCTCGGACCCCGCAGCGAGCATCGGTGCATGCACCATCTCCGCCCACGGTCCGGCGCCGACGAGCCCCACCGGGATCGGCCTCATCGATTCGATTCCGCGCTCCACGGCGCGGGACATGCGCTCGTCATCGTGTTCACCGCGTCCGCTCCTGGCTCCCGGGATCATCTCCGAAAGTGCAGCATACTCCGTCGCGGCCGTCCGTCGCCCAGGGTCGAGCAGGGCATGCATCGGGCGGTCTCGCGTTTGCTCGCATGTCGAACGACGCGCTAGCGTTCGCCGAGTGTGTGATCGTCCGTTCTCCGTTGTGATCTTGGAGGCTCCCCGATGTCGCTCCTTCGCCGCGCCGCCGCATCCGGCCTGATGCTTTCACTGTGGGTGTCCCTCGTGGGCGCGACCCATCCCGGCGATCACGCCGCCACCGACGCCACGCCTTCCGTGGACGCGCCCGAGGCACGACCGCTCTCGAGCGATCCGTGGGACGTGAACATCCCGCACGCACCGCACGACACGCTGCGCTTCGAGACGCGCGAGGGAACGTGGATGTCGGTCGACGTCTCACCGGACGGAAAGACGCTGCTGTTCGACCTGCTCGGTGATCTCTACACGATGCCGGTGACCGGTGGGACCGCCTCGCGCCTCACGCGCGGAATGGCGTACGACATGCAAGCCCGCTGGTCGCCGGATGGAAAGCGGATTGCTTTCACCACCGATCGCGGCGGCACCGAGAACGTGTGGATCATGGAAGCCGACGGCTCGCGAGCCCGTCCGGTCACGCGCGAGGCGGACAAGGTCACGAACTCGGGCGCATGGTCGCCGGACGGGGAATGGATCGTCGTGCGCCGCCGGCTCACCGACCGCAGCTCGCTCGGCACCGTCGAGTTGTGGATGTACAGCGTGCTCGGGGGCAAGGGTCTTCAGATCACGAAGAAAGCCGAGTGGGGCGACTCGAACGAACCGGTGTTCTCTCGCGACGGACGCTATGTGTACTTCACCGGCCG
This sequence comes from Candidatus Eiseniibacteriota bacterium, assembly GCA_031364845.1. Classification (GTDB taxonomy): domain Bacteria; phylum Eisenbacteria; class RBG-16-71-46; order RBG-16-71-46; family RBG-16-71-46; genus JANLWX01. The sequence goes on along the minus strand of JANLWX010000176.1, from coordinate 6,491 downwards.
TCCGCAGCGCTTTGCGTACGACCGTAACGTGCACGCCGGGATCTGGCAGATCCGCCGTTACGACCGCAACACGGGGCGCATCACGACGCTCACCGACGGCGCGGGCGGCAGCGGGCGCCCCGCGTTCTCGCCCGACGGGAAGTCGCTGTCGTTCATCCGGCGCATCCGCGAGAAGACGGTGCTGCACACGTATGACCTCGACTCGGGCCGCGAGCGCGCCGTGTGGGACGGACTCTCGCACGACAATCAGGAGAGCTTCGCGTGGACCGGCGTCTATCCCGGCTGCGCATGGACGCCGGATGGCCGCGCGATCGTGATCTATGCCGCGGGCGGATTCCATCGTGTGGATGTCGCGAGCGGAAAGGCCGCGCGCATTCCGTTCACGGCGCAGGTCGAACAGATCGTGACCCATGCCGTACGCTTTCCGGCAACACTCGATCAGGACCGCGTCGCCGTGCGACAGATCGCATGGCCCTCGACCTCGCCCAACGGAAAGGCGATCGCGTTCGCCGCACTCGGCCGTGTGTGGCGTTACGATCTCTCGAGCCGTACCGCGCGCGCGCTCACCCCACCTGGACAGCGTGCCGCGGCACCCGCCTGGTCCCCGGATGGGGCGTGGATCGCCTACACCTCGTGGCGCGACAGCGTGGGCGGACATCTGTGGAAGATGCCGTCGGGCGGGGGGAGCCCGATCCGACTCACCACCGTCGCATCGCAGTATCTGAATCCGGCGTGGAGCCGCGACGGATCCAAACTGTGCTTCCTGCGCGGCAGCGGCGGTCCGCTGCGTGAAGGCCGTGACCTCAACGACGAGCTGTGGCTTGAACTGCAGTGGATCTCGTCGCGCGCCGGCAGCGGTGGGGCGCACGACGTGCTGTCGTTCGATGCCCCGGGCGCCGCACCCGCGGTGCCGCGGCCGTCGTTCAACGCCGCCGGCGATCGCATCTGGTATCACGAGTACGGCGAAGACCCGAGCGGGTTCTCGGAGAAGAACACGTTGGTGAGCGTTCGGCTCGACGGCACCGACCGGATCGAGCACGCCAACATCACGAACGCCGAGGAAATCATTCCGTCGCCCGACGAGCGCTGGTTGGCGTATCGCATGAAATACAACGTCTATATCACGGCCCTGCCACAATTTGGAAGGTCGGCCGTCGATCTGGACGCCGACGGAGGTGCCACGCCGGGTCGCAAGTTGAGCGAGGAGGGCGGGGACTGGCTGGGATGGACCAAGGACTCGCGCGCGCTCACGTGGAGCCAGGGCCCGGTGTATCGGACGCTCTCGCTCGACTCGCTCATGGTGGCGTGGGAACGCGACCAGATCGAAGCCGCGAAGCCCAAGAGTAAGTCCGCGAAGAAATCCGGGGCATCCGAGGCCAAGGCGGATTCAGCGTCCGCGGACAGCACGAAGAAAGCTGAAACCGAAAAAGAGGACGAGGCCTCGGCGTCGACCGTGAAGCCCGACTCGATTTACATCGCGCTCAGCGTTCCCCGTTCGCGGCCGCAGGGCGTGACGGCGTTCACCGGAGCCCGCATCCTCACCATGGCCGGCGGCAACGCGGATGCGGTGATCGACGACGCGACGTTGATCGTCACCGGCAATCGCATCACCGCCGTCGGTCCGCGCGCGACCACACCCGTGCCCGCCGGGGCCAGGGTCCTCGACGCGCAGGGCACGACCATCATCCCGGGCCTGATCGACGCGCACGCGCACGCGCATTATTCGAATCAGGGTGTCCTGCCCGATCAGTTCTGGGCGTATCGCGCGAACCTCGCGTACGGCGTCACGACCATGCACGATCCGTCGGCGACTTCGTGGGAAGTCTTTACGCAGAGCGAGATGATCGAAGCCGGCGAGATGGCGGGTCCGCGCGTGTTCTCGACCGGCAACATCTTGTATGGCGCGGGCGGCCGCGACGCCATCCCGATGAAGTCGCTCGATGATGCGCGCCATCACCTGCGCCGCATGAAGCGTCTCGGCGCGATCAGCGTGAAGAGCTACATGCAGCCGCGGCGCGAGCAGCGCCAGTGGATTCTCGAGGCGGCACGCGAGGAGAGCATGCTCGTGGTCCCGGAGGGCGGCGGCAAGTTCGAGGAAAATCTCGGCATGGTGATGGACGGTCACACCGGGATCGAGCACGCACTTCCGATCGCGCCGATCTATCAGGATGTCGTCGAGCTGTTCTCGAAGAGCCGCTCCGGGTACACACCGACGCTGCTGGTTGCCTACGGAGGCCTGTCGGGTGAGCACTGGTTCTACCAGCACGCCGATGTGTTCGACGATGCCAAGCTGCGCCGCTTCACGCCGCGTCCGTATCTCGATGCGCGCGCGATCCGCCGGCCGGTGACCGCGCCCGACTGGGACTGGCACCACATCAACGTCGCCGCGGGAGCGAAGCGGATCCTCGAGGCCGGCGGTCACGTGCAGCTCGGCGCTCACGGCCAGCGTCAGGGTCTCGGTGCCCACTGGGAGTTGTGGGCGCTCACTCAGGGCGGCATGCGGGCGGCCGACGCGCTCAAATGCGCGACCTGGAACGGAGCGTGGTATCTCGGGCTCGATCGCGATCTCGGTTCGGTCGAGTACGGCAAGCTCGCGGACTTCCTGGTGCTGGAACGCGATCCGATCGCCGACATTCACAACTCGAACACGCTGCGCTGGACGGTCAAGAACGGCGAGATCTACGACTCCGAGACACTCGTCCGGAAATAGTCTCGACCAAGCGGCGGGCTGCGCTATCCGTGCACGCCCGCCGCTTCGTTTCCGGTGCGCTCCACGAACTCGACGTAGGAACCGCCGTACTCGAATGGGGGCAGCGCGGGAGTCTCACCGTCGCCGGGGCGCAATTCGAGCACGCGGTTGCTCAGCCCTTTCAGGAACGTGCGGTCGTGGCTCACGAACAGCATCGTCCCTTCGAAGTTCGAGAGCGAAGCGACTAGCATCTCCTTGGTCTCGAGATCGAGATGGTTGGTCGGCTCGTCCAAGATCACGAAGTTCGGCGGATCGAACAGCATGCGCGCGAGGACCAGCCGCGACTTCTCGCCGCCCGACAGCACCCGCACCGGCTTGTCGACGTCGCTGCCGGAGAACTGAAACGCGCCGAGCAGATTTCGCAGTGCGCCCTGGCCTTCGGTCGGGAAGTCGTTCTGGATCTGCTCGAACACCGTGAGCGTCGGGTCCAGCAGATCGAGCGCCTGCTGTGAGAAGTAGCCGACCTTGAGTCCGGCGCCGAGCTTCACGTTTCCCGCATCGGGCGCGATCGCGCCGGCCACCAGCTTGAGCAGCGTGGTCTTCCCGGCGCCGTTGCGGCCCATCACGCACCAGCGCTCGGTGCGACGGATGCGGAAGTCGAAGCCGTCGTACAGGACACGCTCGCCGTAAGCTTTGGAAATGCCTTTCAGCTCGGCAACGTCCTCGCCCGAGCGCGGCGGCTGGCGGAAGTCGAACTGCACGACCTTGCGGCGACGGGGGAGTTCGACCTTTTCGATCTTCTCGAGCTTCTTCACGCGGCTCTGAACCTGTGCTGCCTTCGCCGCATGGGCGGCGAAGCGCTCGATGAAGCGGCGCTCCTTGGCCAGCATCGCCTGCTGTCGCGCATAAGCCGCTTCGCGGTTCGTCTCGGCGATCTCGCGCTCGCGAACATAGTGATCGTAGTCGCCGGAATAGGACGTGAACTCGCCGCCGTCGATCTCGACGATCCGGTCGACGACGCGGTTCATGAAGTCCTTGTCGTGGCACGTCATGAGCACCGCACCCGGATAGTCGCGGATGAAGCGCTCGAGCCACAGGATCGACTCGATGTCGAGGTGGTTGGTGGGCTCGTCCATCAGCAGCACGTCCGGACGTCCCAGCAGCACGCGCGCCATGCCGACGCGCATCTTCCATCCGCCCGACAGCGCGCCGACATCGCCATCGACCTGCGGGTCCTCGAATCCGAGCGCGTGCAGTACTTCGCGCGCGCGCGCCTCGAGGTCGTAACCACCGCGCTGCTGGTAGGCGTCCTGAACCTGGCCGAAGCGCTCGAGGATGGCTTCCATCTCGTCCGCGCGTTCGGGATCGGCGAGTGCGTGTTCGAGATCCTTGAGTTCATGGTGGAGGTCGCCGAGATCGCCGCTGCCGGCGATAGCCTCATCGAGCACCGAGCGCCCCGACATCTCGCCGATGTCCTGGCGGAAGTATCCGATGCTCACACGCTTGGGGACCGAGACATCGCCTTCGTCCGGAGCTTCTTCACCGACGATCATACGGAACAGCGTGGTCTTGCCGGCGCCGTTGGGCCCGACGAGCCCCGCCTTCTCCCCGGTGTTGAGCTGGAACGAGGCCTCGACAAACAGGATCTGGCGGCCGTACTGCTTGCTGACGTTGTTGAAGGCGATCATGAAGCTGCGGTGCCCGGCCGTGGGAGCGCAGGCTTCTGCTGCGCCTGATGTTTCTCGATTCGAGCCCAGGCGTCCTTCAACGTCACCGTACGATTGAACACCAGCAGGTCCGGTTTCGAGTCCGGATCGTTGACGAAGTAACCCAGCCGCTCGAACTGGATCGGTTCACCGGGTGCGGCGCTCGCAAGCGCGGGCTCGAGCTTGCAGCCGGTCAGCACCTCGAGCGAATTCGGATTGAGCCCGGCCGTGAAGTCTTCGCCCTCGGGAACATCTTCGGCGTCTTCGTTCGTGAACAGCGTGTCGTAGAGCCGCACTTCGGCATCGATCGCGTGCGCGGCCGAGACCCAGTGGATCGTCGCCTTCACCTTGCGCCCGTCGCTGGGATTACCGCATCCCGATTCCGCATCGTAGGTCGCCCGCACTTCGCGCACCGCGCCGCTTTCGGGATCGGTCACGACCGAGGTGCAGCGGATGAGATAGCCGGAGCGCAGACGCACCTCGGTTCCGGGGCTCAGACGGTGATACTTGGGCGGCGGAACTTCGCGGAAATCCTCGGCCTCGATCCACAGCTCACCCGAGAACGGAACGGTGCGCGTGCCGGCGGCGGGATCTTCGGGATTGTTGGTCGCGGTCAATTGATCGACGCGCCCCGCGGGCCAGTTCTCGATCACGACCTTGACGGGCTTGAGCACCGCCGTGCGGCGCAGCGCGCGGCGATTGAGGTTCTCGCGCACGCAATGCTCGAGCAGCGCGAGCTCGACGCGGTTCTCGCGCTTGGCCACGCCGATCCGCTCGGCGAAGTCGCGCAGCGCTTCGGCGGGATATCCGCGCCGGCGCATTCCGGTGATGGTCGGCATGCGCGGGTCGTCCCATCCACGCACGTGCCGCTCCTGAACCAGGCGAAGAAGTTTGCGCTTGCTCATCAGCGTGTGCGTGACGTTGAGCCGCGCGAACTCGTGCTGATGGGGAAGCGGCCGCGGCAGATCGAGTGCCAACAGCAACCAGTCGTAGAGCGGACGGTGCACTTCGAATTCGAGCGTGCAGATGCTGTGCGTCACGCCTTCGATGTAATCGGACAGCCCGTGCGCGTAGTCGTACATCGGATAGATGCACCAGCGGTCGCCGGTGTGATGATGAGACGCGTGCCGGATCCGGTACAACACCGGATCGCGCAGCCACACGTTGGGAGACGCCATGTCGATCTTCGCGCGCAGCGTTCGCGTTCCATCGGGAAACTCGCCGGCCCGCATGCGCCTCAGCAGATCGAGACTCTCGGAGATGGCCCGTCCCCGGTAGTGGCTCTCCTCGCCGGGCTCGCCCGGCGCGCCGCGCATGCGATCGATCTCCTCGGCCGAGTGATCGCACACGTACGCCTTGCCCATCTCGACCAGCCGCTCCGCGAATCGATAGAGCGGCTCGAAGTAGTCGGACGCATAGAACGGCTCGGCCGCTCCGGCACTCGCCGCGATGCGCGCCGCAGAGATGTGGAAGTCCTCGCGCCCATCGAGAGTCCGGGCCTCCGGTGTACGCCCCGCGGGCTTGAGACCCAACCGGTCCTCGGCCCAGCCGGCAATCAGCCAGCGGACGTCGGCGAGGATCGCATCGACGTATTCCGTGTCTTCCTTGGTCGGATTGGTGTCGTCCATGCGCAGATGGCACACGCCGTCGAACTGCCGCGCGATTCCGAAGTTCAGACAGATCGCCTTAGCGTGACCGATGTGGAGGTAGCCGTTCGGCTCGGGCGGGAAACGCGTGACGATCGAGACGATCGAGCCGCGCGCGAGGTCGGCCTTGACGATCTCGCGAATGAAATCCTCGCGCTCGGAATCGACGGCAACAGGAGTCGAGTCGGATTCGGACATGGGACCTTGAAGTCGATGGGAGGGATTCGGGCGGGCCCTTCGGGCCGGACGGAATGGGCGGCGCCGCAGGATCCGCGGCAGCCGGTCGATGCGGACTACCATACCGCGCCGGCGCCGCGTTCACCACCTTACGGTGTTAAACGCAAATGAAGTGACCGCGTTTAGCAAGTGAACTGACCGCTGTGCTGCCGGGGTCGTTTCGGCCCCCCGGCAGCTTTCGCGGAGTCAGTTCGTGGAAACGACCTCCAGGGA
>JANLWX010000132.1:0-7228 GCA_031364845.1 Candidatus Eiseniibacteriota bacterium | reverse complement strand
CCAATCGCTGGGCATCTCTGACTCCCATGAGTAGTTCTTTCATGGGGGGACATAATCACGTTGGAGTTACAGGGGGTCATTCTTACTTTGGAACAGCACCGGGGCCGATTGAGATACGGCGCGCGCTCGGGCACACTCGCCGCGGAAGCTCCCGAACACCTGCCTCGAGGAGGTCACACCGATCATGCCCATGCCCGCCCGTCTTCGGATCCTGTCCGCCGCGCCCGCCGCCCTCGTCCTTCTGGTACTCGGCGCTGCGATCGCCCGGGCGCAATCGGAACCCGCCGACAGCCTCGCCGCGGCACCGATCACCGAAACCGTGCGCCGCGCGGAGACCGACTCGCTGCTGGTGCTCGTTCCGTTGCGGTCGATCGAGGAGATCCGCCGCGACCTCGACGCGGCGAATGCGCGCCGCTCGGAGGCCGAGACGCGCACGGCGCGCGCGCGCGTGCTGCAGGGTCGTGCGCGCACGGAGCTCGACGTCAATCGCGCGGAACTCGACGTGATTCAGTCCCGCCTCAAGCTCGCGAAGCAGGAGAAAGACGTTCCGCGCAAGACCGAGCTCGAACGCCAGCGCAAGTCCGCCCAGCTCGAGCGCAATCTGCTCGAGCGCCGCGAGACGCTGCGCCAGCAGGAGATCGATCTCGCCGCCGCCGACCGCGACCTCGCGGAGGCGACCGCGAAGGCGCGCGATGCGGAGCTGGCCCTGGCGCTCAAGCGCGAGCAGCATGCGGAAACGGCGTCGCGACCGGGCGTGAGTTCCGTCGAGCTCCAGACGGTCGAGCGTGAACTGCAGGCGCTGGAGCGGCGCGCGCTGCGCGCGCAGATCGAAGAAGCGACGGAGCGCCAGAGCTACTCGCGCCGCGAAGCCGATCTCGCGAAGGCGCGGCTCTCGGTGTTCGAAGCTCAGTTCAAGGTGCTTCAGAACGGAGGCGCGGCTCAGTAGCCGGACGCGAACGCGCCCGCCGGCACGGACCTCAAGGAACTTCGGCCGCGCTCGGTGGTTCGGCGACTGCCGGCGGCGCGGGGGCCGCAACGATCGGATCGTCGCCCAACGACAGATTGAGCTCGGCATCGGACAGCACCTGACTGCGGTGCATGATCTGCGACGTGTCGTGCTGAAAGAAAAAATGGGTGATGTGGTCGATGCCGACTTCGATCTGCTTTCGCAATCCGACCATCTTCACGAGATAGGCACCCGCCCACATCAGCCACGCGAGCTTTCCGGACAGCGACAGTCCGAAGATGTGGACGACCGAACTGTGCTTGCCGAGCGAGATGATGTAGCCCGTTGTCTTGAGCGAGAACGGCTTCACCGGCCGTCCGGTCGCCTCTTGCACCAGCGCGCGACCGAGCCACCCTCCCATCGACACCGCGCTCTGGGCGATCGTCGGACTCGTCTCGCCCGCGGCATTGGTGTACGCCGCACAGTCGCCGATCGCCCGGACATGATCGAGCGGATGGCCGTCGGGATCGAGTACGCGCATCTGATCGTCGACGATCAGGCGTCCATCTTTCGTCTGTTTGAGCGGAAGACCGCGCACCAGATCGGGCGGATGCACGCCCGCCGTCCACACGATCGTGAACGCCTCGAGACTTCCGCCGTCCTGGAAGTGCAGGCGCTTTTCCTCGACGCGCGCGACGCGACAGTTGAGCCGCAACCGCACGCCGCGCTGGGCGAGGAAGCGCTCGACGTACTGTGAATGCTCGGGGCGCGCGCTGCGCACGGCGCGTTCGCCGCCTTCGATCACCGTCACTGTGAGATCGGCGGACTGAAGGCTCGGATACTTGGGCATGAGGGTGTCGCGCGCCATGTCCATGAGCTCTGCTGCGACTTCGACGCCGGTGACGCCGCCGCCGACGATCGCGAACGACAGCAGGCGGCGGCGCTGGGCTTCGCTCTCGGCCTGCTCCGCCATCTCGAACAATTCGACCACGCGCGCGCGCAATGTCATCGCGTCGAACAGCGTCTTGAACGGACGCGAGTGCTCTGCGGCCCCCGGCACGTCGTAGTAGTTCGTCACGCTGCCGACTGCGAGCACCAGCACGTCGAACGGCTCGTTCAGATCGTTGTGCAGGCGCAGCTCGCGCCGGCCGAGGTCGATGGCGAGCGCCTTGTTCTTGACGAAGCGGATCTGGCGCAGGCGCGCCATGTCCCGCAGCGGATAGACGATGTGACGGGTCTCGACCGCACCGACCGCCACCGCGGGCAGCAGCGGATTGAACTGGAAGAAGTTTTCCTTGTCGACGAGCAGCGTGTCCCAGTAGCCGCGCGCATGAGACGACCGCCCGATCGCGCGCACCACGTCCAGTCCGCCGAATCCGCCACCGAGCACGATCAACCGCTTGCCTGCCATGACCCGCATCATAGCGAACCTGCTCCGCAGTCTGTTAGCGTCCGGCGGTGCCCGCGATCTCCGTGCTGCTCCCGGTCCGAAACGCCCGCCCGTGGCTCGCGCGCGCGCTCGGCTCGCTGTGGAATCAGACGTACCGTGATTTCGAAGTGATCGCGGTCGATGACGGCTCGACCGATGGCTCGATCGACGTGCTGGACGAACATTCGCGGCGCGAACCGCGCCTTCGCGTCCAACGCTCACCCGGCACCGGCCTGCCCGTCGCGCTCAACCACGCGCTCGCGCGATCCGGCGCCCCGCTCGTGGCGCGCATGGATGCCGACGACCTGATCGCGCGCAGCCGGCTCGGGATCCAGCACGCGCACCTCGAAGCACATTCGGATTGCGCTGTGGTCGGTACCCGTGTGCGGCTGTTCCCGCGCGCCGCGGTCGGCGCCGGAATGGAGCGCTGGGTGCACTGGCACAACGCGCTGCTCGATCACGAGGCCATCGCCCGCGAGGTCTTGATCGACAGCCCGCTCGTCCACGGCACCGCGATGATCCGCCGCGAGTGGCTCGAACGCGCCGGCGGGTGGACGGCCGAACCGTGGCCCGAGGATCTCGATCTCTGGATCCGCCTGCTCGAGGCGGGTGCGCGGTTCGGCAAGCGGCCCGAAGTGCTCTACGCGTGGCGCCAGCATGCGGCGAGCGCGACGCGGCGTGACCCGCGCTATGCGCACGAGATGTTTCTGAGATTGAAGCTCGCCGCACTCGAGCGCGGGATCCTCGCCCACGCGGCGGTGCCCACGGTGATCGGTGTCGGTACCAGTCTCGCGCGCTGGGTGCACGCACTCGAAGAACGCCGTCCCGGTACCCGAACGATCGAAGCGCGCTCGCCTCAAACGGCGTTGATCACGACACTCACTCCGCCTCTGGTGCTGGTACTCGTTGCCTATCAAAGGCGTGACATGTGGCGGCGCGCCCTCGTGAATTACGGATTTGTAGAACGACGCGACTTCATATTCGTTGCGTAATACAAACGGAACGCTTATAACTTCGCTTCGAAGGGACCCACATACCGTGGTCCTGTGGACATCGGGTGCGTTGCCGCGCGCACTCCAACAAGGAGGACGCTATGGCCAAGGCCAGTCGCCAGAGGAAGTCGTATTCGCCCGAATTGCGTCAGGAGATCATGGAGACCGCGACCCGCGACGGGCTGACGGCGCTCGACGTGAAGAAGAAGTTCGGCGTCACGCCGGTGACGTACTACTCGTGGCGCAAGAAGAGCGGCGCGGTCGCCAAGCGCGGACGCGGCCCGGCGAAGATCAGCGCGGGCGGCGGCTCGGACCTCACGTCGCAGCTGCGCACGGAAGTGCGCGCCAAGATCCAGGAGCTGCTTCCGGGGATCGTGAAGAGCGAAGTCGCGACGTTCATGGACGGCCTGTTCGGAGCCAACACGTCCAGCCGCAAGGTCTGATCGCGCAGGGGCTCACGCCCCGCGTCTTCGAAAATCGTAACGCACGCGGCTCGATCCTCACGGCTCGGGCCGCGTGTCTCATTGGGACGGCCGGCCTCGGATCAACAGCCCCCGCCACAGAACACTCCGCGCGATCAGCCGGCGTGACCTTCGGGCAGTCCCGCCGCCGCCTCGATGTCGACCAGCCACTCGCGATCCCGCAGCAGCGAGGCCGGACAGCGTTCGGGTGTCGCCGCCGCGTCGTGCGCCGCCGCCAGGGCCGCCGCCTTGTCGCTCCCCGTCACGAGAACGATCGCCCGGCGCGCCTCGAGCAGTGCGCGCGGGGTGAGCGTGAGCCGGCGCGGCGGCAGCTTCGGACTGTCGAGCACCGCGACGCATCGTCGCCGCATCTCGAGCGCCGCGGCACGGGCGGGGAACAGCGAAGCGGTATGTCCATCGGGTCCTATTCCCATCACCAGCAGATCGACCGGAAGCACCAGTTCGGATTCGTATTCGGCGGCCGCGGCGTCCAGATCTTCGGCCTCGCCTCGCATCGGGCGCACGGCGGGCGCGCGCGCGCCCAGCGGATCGACCAGCATCTCACGCACCAGGCGCAGTGTGCGGTCGGCGTGATCCTGCGGCAGCGCGCGCTCATCGGCGAACAGCACGACCACCGCCGGCCAGTCGATGCGTGTGTTCCACGGATCCGCGGCGAGCATGCGGTAGAGCCGGGCGGGTGTCGTCCCGCCCGAGAGCGCCATGCGAAACGTGCCGCGCGCCTCGATCGCTTCCGCCGCCGCCCACGCGACGTATCCCGCGGCCGCCGCAGCCACGGCCTCGGCGTCGCGGTGAACGTGGACCATGCCCTACAACTCGCCCCAGGCGCGGCGGTCGCGGTGCAGCAGATCGCGGGCCGACTGCGGTCCCCACGAGCCGGGTTCATAGTTCGGGAAGTCCTGAGGAGGATGCTGGTCGAAGTACTTGAGGATCGGATCGATCCACGCCCATGAGGTCTCGACCGCATCGCGCCTCGAGAACAGCGTCGCATCCCCGCGCATCGCGTCCAGCAGCAAGCGTTGATACGCCTCGGGCGGCTCACCGCCGAATGCCTCGAGGTAGCTCATGTCCATGTTCACCGATCCCACCGCGAGGTCGTTGCCCGGAATCTTCGAGGCGAAGCTCAGACTGATGCCCTCGTCCGGCTGGATGCGCAGCCGCAGCACGTTGGGCTCGAGAATCTCGCACACGTCCTCGCGCCCGAACAGACTGAGCGGCACGCGCTGAAAATGGAACGATACTTCCGTCACGCGCTTCGCGAGCTTCTTGCCGGCACGCAGGTAGAACGGCACGCCCTGCCAGCGCCAGTTGTCGATGAACACGCGCAGGGCAGCGAAGGTCGGCGTCACCGAATCCGGGGACACATCGGGCTCCTGCCGGTAGCCGCGGTACTGTCCGAGCACGACGTTGCGCGGCACGGTGTCGTCCCACTGTTCGCGCAGCGCGTTCAGGACCTTGAGCTTCTCGCCGCGGACATCGTCCGCCCCGCCCGTCGTCGGCGGCTCCATGCCGACCAATGACAACACTTCGAGCAGATGGTTCTGCACGATGTCGCGCAACACGCCGTTCTGTTCATAGAACTGGCCGCGCGTCTCGACCCCGACGGTTTCCGCCGCGCAGATCTGCACGTAGTCGATGTACTTCCGGTTCCACAACGGCTCGAACATGCTGTTGGCGAACCGGAACACGAGGATGTTCTGAACCGTCTCCTTGCCCAGATAGTGATCGATTCTATAAGTCTGGTTCTCGTGCAGGACCTGTCCCACCAGCGCGTTGAGTGCGTGCGCCGATTCGAGGTCGCGGCCAAACGGCTTCTCGATGATCACGCGCGTCCACGGCGTGCCGTGCGGAGGTGCCAGCAGGCCCGCTTCCTTGAGGTGCGTGAGGATGGTGCGGAACTCGGTGGGAGGCGTGGCCAGATAGAACAACCGGTTGCCCTCGAGTCCCTCCGATTCGTCGAGCCGCGCAAGCTCCTGCTTCAGGCGTTCATACGTCGCCGGATCATCGAACGTCCCCGTCACCCAGTGCGCGTGCTTCGCGAAGCCGTTCCACTGGTCGGGATCGAACGCGCCGCCTTTGCCATGTTCCCGCACCGCGGTTTCGAGTCCGCTGCGAAACTCGTCCGTGCTCCACTCGCGGCGGGCGACGCCGACCACCGCGAACGCGTCGCCAATGGCACCCATCGTCTTCAGCCGGAACAGCGCCGGCACCAGCTTGCGGTGCGTGAGGTCACCGCTCGCGCCGAAGATCACCATGGCGCACGGGGGTGCGGTGCGCGGTCCGCGCGGCAGATGGATCGGTGTCGATGGAACGATCTGGGTCGTCATCGCGCGCTCCGCTCGGAGGCCTGCGCTTGCACCTGCGCGTGTGAAACCGGCGCCGCGCTCATTTCGCTTTCACCGCGTGGCCGCCGAACTGATTGCGCAGCGACGCGATCACGCGATCGCGGAACGAATCGTCCTGGCGCGAGCGGAACCGCTCGAACAGCGCCATCGCCAGCACCGGCGTGGGAACGCTGTGCTCGATCGCTTCCTGGATCGTCCAGCGGCCCTCGCCCGAATCCTCGACGTACCCGCGAATCCGCTCCATCTTGGGATCGTCGCGCAACGCGCGCTCCGCGAGTTCGAGCAGCCACGAGCGCACGACGCTGCCCTGGTTCCACAACTGCGCGACCTCGGCGAGGTCGTAGCCGAACTCGCTCGCCTGGAGCAGCTCGAAGCCTTCTCCATACGCCTGCATCATTCCGTACTCGATGCCGTTGTGGACCATCTTCGCGAAGTGCCCGCCGCCGACCGCACCCACGTGCCGCCAGCCGTTCGGGGGCGCGAGCGCATCGAGCGCGGGCTTCAGTCGTTCAATGGCGGGTGCCGCACCGCCGATCATGATGCAGTAGCCGAGCTCGAGGCCCCAGATGCCGCCCGAGGTTCCCGCATCGGCGAACATCATGCCGGCGCCGGCGAGACGTTCACCGCGGCGCTTGGAATCGCGCCAGTTGGAGTTGCCGCCGTCGACAATCAGGTCGCCGCGCTCCATCAACGGCAGCGCGCGATCGATCAGGTCGTCGACCGGAGCCCCGGCAGGAATCATCGCCCAGATCGTGCGCGGCGGCTCGAGTGCCTTGATCAGGTCCTCGGCGGTGGCGACCGTGCGGACGCCGACCTTCTTCGCCTCGATGATGCGATCCTCGGTGCGATTGGTGCCGATCACCTCGTGCCCCGCGCGCTGGAGACGCAGCGCCATGTTCAATCCCATCCGGCCGAGACCGACGATGCCGAGTTTCATTTCGCGCTCCTGTGGGTGCCTGCGGCGAACGAACATCATCCGCCGCGGAACTTAGCCCGACACTACTTGGAGCGCCAGCCGGGAGACGGTTACGCAACGA
>JANLWX010000115.1:0-52385 GCA_031364845.1 Candidatus Eiseniibacteriota bacterium | reverse complement strand
GCAGCAGAACAACGCGGTCAACAAAGGCCAGATCTTCATCCAGATGAAGCCGCGTCACGAGCGCAAGCTGAACCAGCAGGAGTTCGAAGCCGACATGCGCCGCACGCTGCCGCAGTTCGCCGGCGCGCAGGCGCGCATTCTCCAGATCGGCGCGGTCGGCGGATCCGCGGCGCCGATCGTGATCAATCTCAACGGGCCCGACCTCGCGAAGCTGCAATCGATCTCGGACGAAGCGATGAAGCGCCTGCGCGACGTGCCCGGCCTCGTCGAGTTGAAGTCGTCGCTCGAAGGCCGCAAGCCCGAGTGGCTGGTCGATGTCGATCGCGATCTCGCCGCCAACGTCGGGCTCTCGGTCGGACAGATCGGCGCGACACTGCGGCCGGTGCTCTCCGGGCAGAAGGCCGGCAACTGGGAAGATGAAACCGGCCTCTCGCACGACGTCGTCGTGCGGCTCGCGCCCGAGTTCCGGACCTCGAAGGAGGATCTCGCGCGCGTGCCGGTGGCGACCGGGGTGATGGATCGCTCGACCGGGGCACCCGTCACCGTGCCGCTCGGCCAGGTCGCGACGTTCCGTTCGGGAGGCGCCCCCGCGCAGATCGATCGCCAGCGCCTCGAACGCGTGGCGACGCTGGAAGGCAATTATCAGGGCCGCCCGCTCACCGACGTCGTGCGCGACGTCGAGACGCGCCTGCGTCAGATCGACCTTCCGCCCGGTTACGCGTTCGACTTCGGCGGCGAGCAGGCCGATCTCGTCGAAACCGTCGGCTACATGGTCGAAGCACTCACGCTCGCGATCGTGTTCCTTTACATCATCCTCGCGAGCCAGTTCGGCAGCTTCCTCAAGCCGCTCGCGATCATGCTGTCACTGCCGCTGTCGCTGATCGGCGTGATGATCGCGCTCGCGATGACGCGCGGCACGCTCAACATCATGAGCATGATCGGCATCATCATGCTGATGGGTCTCGTGACGAAGAACGCGATCCTGCTCGTCGACTTCGCGAACCAGGCGCGCGAGCGCGGCCTGAGCCGCATCGATGCGCTGACCGACGCCGGCGAACTGCGCCTGCGACCGATCGTGATGACGACGCTCGCGATGATCTTCGGCATGCTCCCGACCGCGATCGCGCTCGGCGCCGGTGCGGAGTTCCGCGCCCCGATGGCGCGCGCCGTGATCGGCGGCCTCATCACCTCGACGCTGCTGACGCTGATCGTGGTGCCGGTCGTCTATACCTATCTCGACGACTTCGGCGCGTGGGCGGGTGCCTGGATCAAGCGCGGGTTCGCGGAGCCGGAAGCGGGGGCGGTGCCGGCGCGGACGGAAGTGCCAGTCGGAGAGCCGATAGTGGAGCCGCTGCCGGGTGCGGTGTCGCCGGCGCGGGGGGCGGGGTTGGTGGGGTGAGCGGGAAGCCGCACACTCACCGCAACACCGCAACCCGCGCCGACGCCGTCCGCCCCGGCAGGTTCGCACGCAGCCAATAGAGTCCCGGCCCGATTCCCGGCGGCAGCGATAGCGGAACGTTCCACTCACCGGCTGCGAACGACTGCAGCGTCCAGCGCATGACGACGCGTCCGTTCAGATCCACGAGCGCGATATCCGGCGCGCCGGAAGCGTCGAGCAGAAGCCGCAGGTTGATTGCGCCGCCGATCGCGGGATTCGGCGCCGCGCGCAGGCTCAGCGTGGACGGAACGATCGGCGGATCGCTGCCGCCCGCACCACGCATCCAGATCTCGCTCAACACCGGCTGCCATCGCGAGGTGTCGAGCAAGCGGTATCCAAAACGTGCGGGCCCGTGCGCCGAGGTGTCACGGAACGCCATGTCACCGGCCGCGTCGAAATCGACATCCGCAAGCTTCGCCCACACGCCGGAAGGCGCGCGTCGATGGAGCTCCAACGTGCGTCGCGCGAGTTGGACCGAGCGCCACTGCAATCTCACGGCCTCGGTATCGGCGCTCGCTTCGATCAGCCGCAACGACAACCGCGCCCAGTCGAGTGACCACGTGTCCTGCGGGGTTTCTTCGGTCAGCGAAAACCCGGTCGACATGACGAGCGCATCACGGACGGGGTCGAGCACCATCCACGCGTTCTCCCGTCCCTTCGGGGACGGACCGACCGATCCGAGCGTCGTCACGACCGGCGTCTCCGCGAACGACATCGCGCGTACCCACGTTGGCACTTCGCGCACGTAGGGCGGGCCGGGCGGATCGATGATGTCCCGCGTGCCACCGTACGCGACCAGTCGGTCGCTGAGCAGATCGAACACCGCTTCGTAGTGATGGTAACTGTCCTCGGGAAGTCCCATCTCGGGAAGCACGGTCCACTGGCGGGTCGCGAGATCGAGCGCGCAGACGGGCTCCATGGCTCCGTCGGCGTAGCCGAACAGCAGCCAGCGTTCGCGCAATGGATCGTAAGCTGAACTCACGTGCCCTTCGATCAGGGCTCGCGGGCGAACGCCCGACGTCGTCATCTCGCTCCAACCTCCCGGGCCACCGAGCGGCAATTGCTGCACGATGCACAATCCGCCGGGTTGGGGGAGCGTGAACAGCAGCAGTGCATCCCGGACCGGGTCGTAGAGGGCCGGCGCGTCCTGTGTGTAGGGTCCGGGTGATCGCACGACGCTCCATGATGGCGGCGTGGTTGCGAACGAGAGCGCCCGGGTTTCGTTGAACGACATCCCGGGCGCGTAGCCACCGTGGACGATGAGCCGGTCGCGCAGAACATCGAAGGCCACCGATGCGCCCGAGCGCGGATTCGGCGGCGTTCCCACCGTGGCGATCACGTCCCAGCGCGGAAGGTCGTCGAGCGCCAGCGAGCGCACTTCGTTCGCCGGCGAGTAGGGCTGCGCACCGCCGAACACGAGCATGCGGTTGCGACGCGGATCGTACACGGCCTCGACGGTGGGCCCGGAAATTCCCGGCACTCCGGTGCGATCTTCGGTGGTCCAGGCGATGGCGCCGTTGAGAGGAAGCGTGTGCAGCGCAAAAGACGAGAACACGTGATCGAGCAATCGGTCGTGCCCGCGGTCGTAGGCGAGAAGTCCGTTGGGATGGATCGTCGAGGTGAGCGTCTGAACGTTCGCGGGCGCATCGAGCGACGCAGACCACGAGTCATGCGCCAGCAGCAGCCAGCCCGCCTGGCCACCCACGGCGACCAAGCGGTCGCGTGTGATGTCGTAGAAGGCGGCGTGCCCGGACCTATAGGGCAGGCCGAGGCCGTCGATCGGACGCCACGTCGCGGTGTCTCCGGTGAGCAGCGAAAGTTCCCAGAGCCCGTTCAGCAGCGAGCCGGACATGCGCGACCAGTTCGGCGTGTTGCCACCCTGGGCGAGCATGCGATGCCTCCGTGAGTCGAGCGCGCGCGCCGGACTCACGACATTCGGCGGCCCGGTGCCGGCGGCCATCGAAGACCACGTCGGAGTTCCTTCGAGCGTGAGCCGCCACAGTCCCGCCCTGTCCGCGCAGATCACGGTGCCGAGCGAGTCGTCGATCCATGCACCGTGAATGGGTCCGGGCGCGGGGCCGACGCCGGTCGTGGCGAGCAGGCTCCACTGCGCGGGCGGCGAGAGGTCGAGCACATGCACTTCGCCGGCAGTGGAGGCGCTGTCGCCGCCGATCACGAGCACTCGGTTACGCCGCGAGTCCATGACCGCCGCGGCGCGGCGCAGCGTGGGTCCGGGCGTAGTGGTCGGAAGCGGCGTCCAGGAGTCGCCGTTCGTCAGATCGCGCGACCACACGATGTGACTCATGCCGGTCGAGGACCCTCCGCCCACGATGAGCGCGCGATCGTCGAGGCTATCGACCACCATCGAGTGCCAGTCGAGCGCAGGCCCGGGCCACGAGCGCCACAGGCCCGCGTCATCGGCGCGGGCGGGGATGGAAGGAAGTGAGATCGCGAGTGCGATACGCGCCACAGCCCATGTGAAGTTGCGTCGTCGTCGTGTGATCGTGTCACGTGCCCGGCACGCGGTCACGTGCTCTCCGCCTTTGCCTTACCCGCCACCAGATCGAACATCATGAAATACGGCACCCGCGTCGCGGCCGCCAGGCGCGGGTGTGCTTCGACGGCGGACGGCTCCGGTCGCGGCTCGCGCACCGCGCGAATCTGGAAACCCGCATCGACGATCCACTCGAGCCAGTCTTCGAGCGGCGCATGATTGGCCGTGGTCGTGAACGCGCCCGGCCAGCGGCTCCATGTGTAATCGCGCGGCCCGCGTTCGAAATAGCGATCGATGCAGAGCCACTTCTTCTTGCCGTCAGCGTCGCGCTCCCACACGCGGAACGGCGGGTTCGTGCACGGGTGCTCGATCGCGGCGACGAAGCGCCCTCCGGGCCGCAGCGTCCGGTGCACAGCGCTCAGAACGCCGGCGATCTGCGGCATGTCCTGGAGCGCCATGCACGACGTCGCGATGTCGAAGGAACCTGGCGCGAACGCGCTCGATACGTCGGCTGCATCCATTGCCTGGTAGGCGATACCCAGTGGCGCCGCGGTTTCACGCTCGGTCGCGTGCGCGATCATACGCGGAGAAATGTCGATACCCGTGACGCGCGCGCCCCGCGCCGCCATCTCGCGTGAGAAGTATCCATTGCCGCAGCCGACATCGAGCAGACGAAGGCCCGTCACGTCTCCGCACAGCGCGACGTGCGCGGGCCCGAAGAATTCGTACCGAAAATGGTCGAGGCCCGAGGACTGCCCGCGCGTGTAACCATCGGCGGCGACGTCCCACTGCTCCTGCACCGTCCGGCTGTTAAATGCCATCGACTTTCCTCCACGATCGTTGCCCCGAATCCGTTGCTCAGTATAGGCAACAACGTGCTGCATCGCAGTGGATCACGCGAGGCCTTGTCGTGTCGTCGTCGGCGACATGACGGCAAGACGTGTCGCCGAAAGGGGATTTTGACGACATGAGCCCCAGTTCAGTACTTCCGTCTCAGGATTTGAAGCTTCCCGGCCCCCGCGCTCATCCCGGCGCGCTCTCGCAAAGGCTCGTAGCCCGCGAGCACGCTGTCGGCCTGCTCGCGCGAAACAAACGGCGCTCCAACCCCCGCCCACGTCACGCCGCCGGCGAGCCAGTCGCGCCGGATCACGATGTAGTCGGGGCGATCCTTCGCCATCACGCGCGCGTACCAGCCGTCGCCATGCTCGCGTTCGCGAGCGACCCACGGTGTGACGAGGCCGACTTCATCGATCACGCGCAGGCCGCTCACGTAGCCGACGATTCCGATGGGTTCGAGCATTACGCTCGCGCGCTCGCCGGCGGCATCCTGCCGTAGCGTGCGGCCGATGCCGGCGAACACCGCGGCGTCGACGGTCTGGAGCGTCACGACGCGCGGAGCGACGGTCGACCACGAGAACGCGAGGAACACGACCAGCGGTGCGAGCGTCCAGCGCAGCACGCCGGAGCTCGTCAGCCCCGTGAAGACGCCGAGCAACACCGCGATCGTCGGCGTCGGCGCATACCAGAAGTACCAGGGCACGCCGAGCACCATGTAGCCGGACAGCGTGAGCAGCCCGCAGGCGAGCAGCACCGGCAGCGCGGACTTTCCGGGGGCGCTGCGTTTCCATTGAATGACGAGCGCGACGAGTCCGGTGAGCAACAGCACCGAGAGCGGCGCCAAGCCCTGGCCGTCGGGCGTCTGCGGGGCCATGCCCGGGATCAGCCACTCCATCCAGTACATGCCTTGAAGCGTCTGAATGCCGTACACCGCGGCCTTGCTCGCGACGCTGGAAGGGAGCAGTTGGCCGAAGTAGAGCATGAAGAGTCCCTGAAGTGCCGCGACGGCGAGCCAGATCCATCGCTGTCGGGCCGGGAGCAGCCACGCGACGATCACGCTCATCGCGGCTCCTTCCGGTCGGCTGAGCGCGAGCAGTCCGGCGAGCACACCGCCCCAGCGGGTGCGGGCCAGTGTCACGGCCGCGAGCAGCAGGCAGGTGACGAGGCTGCTCTCGAGTCCGCTCGCCGGCAGGTGCGCGAAGCGCGGCCACAGCGCGAAGAACAATCCAAAGCCCGCGGCCGTGAGCAGCGACGATCTCGCGAGCAGCCGCCACCCGAGCACCAGCGTCAGCACGTCGCACGCGACCAGTATCCAGCGCGCGGCCAGCTCGATCGGCGCGCCCGTCTTCGCCGCGAGTGCGAGCATGGTGGTCCACAGTGGCGACGTGAAGCCCCACGCGCGTTCGCCCACGTTGAACGAAGGGCCGAGTCCGTCCGCCCAATGATGCGCATAGCGGAACGTGATGTACGCGTCTTCGGCGCAGTAGGGCAGCGTCAAGATGAAGTACATCCGGCTCGCGAGGCACAGGCCGAGCACCAGCGCCAACAAGAGATTTGGGCGCGTGTACCAGGGCATCGATGCGCGCGCGGATGGGCCGTTCGCGTTCACGAAATCATCCTCTTCCATGAGGGTGCAGCGGGCGGTCGGAATCGATCGGTCCCGCGCGGCGATCACGCTTCACGACGGCGACACTACACACACTGCTTGCGCCGCGCGAGATCACGGGTCCCTGCGGTGGATCGTTGGCGCCCGCCACCGGACCGTCACCGGAATCGCCGCGGCGGGCCGGGCAATCCCGACATTGGTCGCGACGGCCGCCCGCTCGCTTCGGGGTCCGACTAGTCTCCTCGGATTCGCAGGCCATCCAACCTTTCGAGTGTGAGGGTTCCGCGTGAAGGTTCTCGTCTCCCTGCTCGTGGTGTTCATCTTCGCGACGTTCATCGGCGCGGAGTCGGCCGGATTTCTTCCGGCCTGGGAGGGCATTCGCGCCGCGGATCTCGCGCGGCACATCGCCGTGATCGCGTCCGACGAATACGAAGGCCGCGAGCCGGGAACCGCGGGGGAGCAGAAGACCCTGCGCTACCTCGAGGATGCGTTCCGGAAAGCCGGAGCGGGCCCGGGATTCGGCGACACGTATCTCCAGCCGGTGCCGCTCGTCGAGCTCAAGCGCGCCGGCCCGCCGGACTTCGCGGTCACGGGCGGCAAGGATGTCGGCGCGTTCGTGTTCGGAACCGACTTCGTCGCGTCAGCCGGACGCCCGCTCGAGAAGATCGCGCTCGAGGATCTGCCGGTCGTGTTCGCGGGGTACGGTGCCACTGCGAAGGAATTCGCGTGGGACGATTACGCGTCGGAAGATCTCCGCGGCGCGGCGGTGATCCTGCTGCGCGGCGAACCGGGCGCGCGCGAGGACACGACGTTGTTCCGCGGTCGCGCGCTCACGCGGCACGGGCTTCCGGCGACCAAGTACGACAACGCCGCGCGCCACGGCGGGCGTGCGGCGATCGTGATCCACACCGATGCGAGTGCCGGCTACCCGTGGACCGTGCTCACGAGCGGTGGCGGTGGCACCACGCAAAACTTTCTCGAAGACACGACCGGCGAGCCGAAGCTCGACATGGTCGTCCATGTCAGCGCGCCCGCGGCCCGCCGGATGCTCGCGGCGGTGTCGCTCGATCTGGACACGCTCATCGCGCGCGCCGGACGGCGCGGTTTCCGCACCATGACCACGCCACTCAAAGCATCGATGAGCTTCAGCGCCAGGACACGCCGCATCACGTCGCACAACGTCGTCGCGCGCATCGAAGGGCGCGCGGCGCCTGATGAGTGCGTGATCTACACCGGGCATTGGGATCACGTCGGCCGGAACGATTCGCTGCCGGGCGACAAGATTTTCAACGGCGCGGTCGACAACGCGACCGGAACCGCGGCACTGCTCGAATTGGCGCAGGCGTTCGCGGCACTGCCGGTGAAGCCGCGCCGCACCGTCTACTTCGTCGCGACGACGGCGGAGGAGAAGGGGCTGCTCGGGTCCGAATTCCTCGCGCGCCATCCGCTCAAACCGCTCGAGCAAACCGTGGCGGTGCTGAACCTCGATGCATTGTTTCCATTCGGCTCATTCAATGCGATGACCGTGACCGGCTTCGGCTCGTCGGAACTCGAGGACGTGATGGCGACCGCGGCGGCGCGCATCGGCCGCGTGCTCCAGGACGACTCGAGCCCTGAAGCGGGCGCCTACTACCGGTCCGATCACTATCCATTCGCCAAGCGCGGCGTTCCCGCGTTGTTCGCGGTCGGGAACCCGCGCGACGACCAGGCGGCAGCCGACACCGTGATGACCGCGCGTTTCAACCACTACCTCGCCAACGGCTATCACAAGGTCGACGACGAATACGACGCCGCGACGTGGGATCTGAGCGGCGTCGAAGGTGACGTGCGCATCTACTTCGAGACCGGCCTGCGCATCGCCGACAGTAAGGTGTATCCGAACTGGCGGGTCGGAAACGAGTTTCGCGCACTGCGCGACGAGATGCGCAAGCGGTAACGCTAGCGCGAGCTCGCGGCGGGGATCACGGTGTCGCCGACGAGGATCTGCGTGCGGATGTTCTCAGCGTAGGGACTCCGCGGCCAGCGTTCAAGGAACGCGCGTGCCGCATCATACCCTTCGATCATGCGGCCCTGGCTGCCGACCGCGATCATCAGCAGATACTCGGTGTCCGCGGTCGCATCACCCAGCAGCAGTGCGCGGCGCAACAACGCTTCGGCCTCGATGGGCCGCTGGAGATCGATCATGAGCCGGCCGAGTTGCGCGTACGCGACGGCACCTCGCCCGAGCGCCTTGAGCGAGCCGTCGTTGTCGAACAGGAACAACTCCACGTCCTCCCAGCCCGGAGGCGGGAGCACCGCGAACCCCTCATAGTGGAGCCCGGGCACGAACAGCTGCAGCGACTTGCCATCGCGCATCGCGCCTTCGAGTGGAATGTACGAATGCATTGCGGCCGCGGTCGCAGGAACCATCGTGTTCGCTCCGGCGATGTCGTGATGTTCGCGCGGGAACGGGTTCACGAAGCCGACATGCGTGCCGGGCGGCAACTGCGCTTCGCGCAGTCCGGAAATCGCATTGCGCAGCAGCACGCTCTCGCGGACGGTCTTGTCGGCGGGTAGGCCGCCGGCGATCGCCGACTCGCGCAGGCGCACACCGCGCGCTTCGAGCGCGATGAAGCCCGCGATGGCGAGTGCCGCGGCGGCGATCCGGATCCGCAAAGGCGCGGGACTTCCGAGCGCGCGCGCGGCCGCCACCAGCGCCCACGATGCCCCGGCCCACGGCAGATACAAGTAGTAGAGGTACGTGTGATGTGCCAGCGGCAGCACAGGCAGCAGGAACGCCGCGAACCAGATCGTCCCGATCACGAATGGCGCACGATCCCGCCGCCCGCCCGCGAACACGCCCGTGACGACCAACGCGATGAGTGTGATGCCGAGCCATCCCGCCTCCGGATGCATGATCGCATTGCGATCACGGATCGGATCGAGCAGCGAAACGCACCACGCCAGATACGTCGCGAAGTTGGCGAGCAGGAAGCCGGGCAGGAAGTTCATGGAATAGGCATTGCCGCCGGTGTACTGGCCGTACGCGAACATCGTTCGCGTCGCAAAGAACGCGATCACGATCGCCGCCACCATCACGAGATGTGGAGCACATGCCGCCAGCGCGCGCCTCGGACCCTCACGTGCCGCGATACACAGCAGCACGAGCGGCAGCAGGATCGTGCTCTCCTTGGAGAGCAACGCACCCGCCATCACGAGCGCCGAGAGCCACGACAACATCTGCGAGTCCCGCGCACGCGCTTCGAGCCACAGTACGAAGGATCCGAGAGTGAGCGTGGTCGCGAGCACTTCGACGATGCACGAAGCCCAATGGAGCGCCGTGAAGCCCACGGAACTCGCGCCGAACAGCACCGCCGCGCATCCCCCGGCAATGCGACCGCCGAGCAGGCGGCGGGCCGCGAAGTAGACGAGCGTCGTGGCGGCGAGGTGCAATATCAATCGCACTGCATGGTACGGGGCGGGGTTCAGTCCGAATACCGTCACCATCGCGCGCCACGCGAGCCCCTCGGAGATCGGCCGTGCGAACGACCACGGTGTCGGCTCGGCGCCCGTCGCGCGCAGAAGAAACGTGACGTCGTCCTGCGCGAAGAACAGCCCAAGCGTCGGCGCGTAGATCGCGACCGCCGCGATCAAGGCCGGCGCGAGCGCGGTCAGATCGCGCAACCACGGCGCGCGATCGAGCGCGTCGAGGATCGGTGCGGGAACGCCGGGGAGGTGCCCGGCGGCAGAGTGCGGAAGATGGCGGCTCATCTTGCCTGCAATCGTTCGGGGCGGAGCGCGGCTCAGGCCGCGGGTCGCCCCTGAAACCGCGGCTGCGCCTCACGCCGGAGAGGCCCGGAACGATGCGGCGCTTAGCGAGTGTAGGAGGGGGCTAGGGTGCCATCAAGACAATCCGTCCGGTCCCGCAGGAAAAAAAGCGGCGCATCGGCCCGAGAGCCGACGCGCCGCTCATATCGGTGTCCTGCCGTTCAGTCGTGCTCTACACCAGCGGCGTCATCAGCGCGAAGATCACGCCCTGCGGGTCCTGCATCACCGTGAAGCGGACCATGCCCGGGACATCGGTCGGCGGCACGAAGGTCTTCGCTCCGAGCGACTCCGCCTTCTTGTGTGCGGCGTTCGTGTCCGCAACCGACCAGTACACGAGCCAGTGTGACGGCGCCCCGGTGCCGGGAGGCATCGGCATCATTCCGCCTGCACCTTCGCTGCCGACTTTCCACGTCGTGTAGGTCGACCCGTCGCCGGGGCTTTGCATGTCCTCGGCCTTCCAGCCGAACAGTCCGGTGTAGAACGGCTTCGCCTTCGCGGGATCGGTCGCGTTCAACTGGGTCCAGCCGAGCGATCCGGGTTCATGGAGCATGTCGGCGCCATGCATCGTTCCGGGCTGCCACAAATTGATCGTGGCGCCGATCGGATCGCGCAGCACGGCCATGCGGCCGAGGTCGTTCACGTCCTGCGGTCCCATCATCAGTTCGCCGCCGAGCGACTTGGCCTTCGCGATCGATTCGTCGACGTTCGTGACCGTCACATACGAACCCCAGTTCGGCGGCACGGCCATCTTCTTCATCCCTTCGTCGAGCTGGAACATCGCGCCGACGCTGCGACCGTCCAGCAGAGCGATGTAATAGATCCCATCGGGTCCCATCGGGCTTTCCTTCCAGGTCCAGCCCAGCAGGTCGGAGTAGAAGCGCTTGGAGCCTTGGGCATCGGTGGTGGCGCACTCGGGCCAACAGAACGTGCCTACGGCGTGCTGCGTGAAAGTCGGCATGGAGAGTCTCCTTCTGATGGAAAGGCGGAGAGGCGTCCGGCAGTGACGTTGGCCAGCGAACACACCGTACCGCCGATCGCAGGCCGTTTCGAGCATTCGATGTCGTTAGGAGGCGTTCTGTTGCCGCGGCGGTGGGCCGATTCTCCATCGCTCGTCACCATCCGGGTTCGGCGCCCTGAAGTTGCGTGCGGTAGATTGCCGGGCATGGACACTTCGAGCGCATGATTCCGTGGCAGGAGCTGGGGCGCGCGACCGTACCTGGAACCGCCGCACCGCTGGTGCTCTTCCAGCGCGGCCACGAGTTCGTGATCCGCACGGGACCGCATGCGCTGATGAGCAGCGAGGCGCACGGTTCCGAGGAGGCGCTCGCGGAACTGGCGTGCGAACGCATCTCTGACCGCACATCGGCGCGCGTGCTGATCGGCGGCCTCGGAATGGGCTTCACGCTCGGCGTGGCGCTGGCGCACCTTCCCGCGACGGCCCGCGTCGTCGTCGCCGAGCTGGTGCCCGCGGTGATCGAATGGAATCGCGGACCGCTGGCGCACCTCGCGCAACGGCCACTCGAGGATCCGCGCGTCACGGTTCACACCGGCGATGTCGCCGAAATGATCCGCACACCGCACCCCTTCGACGCGATCCTGCTCGATGTGGACAACGGACCGAACGGACTCACGCGCAAATCGAACGACGGGCTCTACTCCGGGGCGGGTCTCGCCGCGGCGTTCTGCGCGCTGCGTCGCGGTGGCGTGCTGGGGGTGTGGTCAGTCGCTCCCGATCGAGCGTTCGTCAGCCGGCTCTCGGTGGCGGGATTCGAAGTCGAAGAGCACGTCGTCCGAGCGCGGCGCACACGCGGCGGCCGGCACGTGTTATGGCTCGCGACCCGGAACTGACTGCGCGCTGCAGGAGCGGGAGAGTGCGCCGGCCGAGGAGGCCGGCGCTGTCGAATCCCGTGAATCAGGCGGCGCGGCGGTCTTCGTGGTCTTCGTCGCGCGCGTTGTTCAAGCGCACGGGCTGCATCGATTCCTTCCGGGCCGGGCTGCGGTCGAAGAAGAACAAGCCTGCCGACAACAGAAAGATCGCTCCGCAATACACCATCACGGCACCGCCGAGAACCTCGAGCAACGAGAAGATTTCCATGGTGTCCTCCTGATTGCGGGTTATCGGCGGGGAGGGGAGCCCGCTTCAGGGCGATTTCTCATCGCGGAAACTGGTAGCTTCGTTGCGCAGGCTGCCGATCACAGTCGGGAGTTTCACGAAACGGCGGGTGATCCATGAATCGCACCGAAACCACAGGCACTGAATCGATGGGCGTTCGCATATGGCGGTGAAGTTTCGCGACTACTACGAAGTCCTGGGCGTGCCGCGCCGCGCGACGGCCGACGACATCAAGAAGGCGTTTCGCAGCATGGCGCGCAAGCATCACCCCGATCTCAAGCCCCCAGCCGAGCGCGAGAAGGCGGGCGAGGCGTTCAAAGAGATCAACGAGGCGTACGAAGTCCTGAGCGATCCCGAGAAGCGA
Source organism: Candidatus Eiseniibacteriota bacterium (assembly GCA_031364845.1). Lineage (GTDB taxonomy): Bacteria > Eisenbacteria > RBG-16-71-46 > RBG-16-71-46 > RBG-16-71-46 > JANLWX01. Next base: position 39,726 of record JANLWX010000115.1, on the reverse strand, counting down.
AGGCAGTACGACGCGCTTGGGCCGGGCTGGAAGAATGGCGCGGACTTCACACCGCCTCCCGGGACCGGCCGCGGCACGATCGATCCGTCGCAATGGGGCGATGCCGGCGACTTCAGCGATTTCTTCGAGTCCATCTTCGGCCGCGCGGGTGCCGGGCGTTCGCGTCGCGGCGCGGGCCGCGAAGGCATGCGGTTCGTAATTCCGGGTGCCGACATCGAAGCCGAGCTGCCGGTGCCGTTCGATCTGCTTCTGCGTGGCGGCAAGCGGCGCATCACGATCGACGGCGGACGCAACGTGGATGTCGAGATCCCGCGCGGCGTTCGCGATGGAAGCGTGCTGCGACTGGCGGGCCAGGGACAACAAGGCGACGGCGGCGGTCCGCCGGGCGATCTGTTCCTGCGTCTGCGTCTCGTGCCGGATCCGCGTTACCGCGTGATGGACGACGATCTCGAAACCGATCTGGTACTGCAGCCATGGCAGGCCGCACTCGGCGCTTCCGTGAGGTTGGAGACTCCCGACGGCCCGGTGTCGCTCAAAGTGCCGCCGGGAACCCAGAGTGGACAGAGGCTGCGATTGCGCGGCCGCGGGTTGCCGCAGCGAGAGGGCGCTGCGGGCGATCTGTACGCGCTGGCTCGCATCGTCGTGCCCGAAGTGATGAGCGCGAAGGAGCGGGAAGCGTACGAAGAGTTGAAGCGCATCAGCGCCGGGGACAAGGACGAACCGGCGAAGGGCTGATCGCAGGCGTTCGCCGGCGCGTCATCGCGTCGCGAGCACTTCCAGATCGCCGAGCCTCAGGAACCCGCCCGCCTCGCGCACTTCGGCAACGTCGGGCTCCGCGTAGCCGCTCTGCGATCCTTGCGTCCACGCAACCGTCATCACGAGCGTGTACGTGCCCGCCGGAACTGAGGCCGGAACGCGCATCGCGTAGCGCTCGGTGACCGGGATCGCTTCGGGCCATGTTTCGGTGCCGTGAAGCACGTAGCCGAGATTGCGGATGTAGCGATGGACCGCCTGTCCCCTGGAGTCGATCAGCGCGAACACGAGCATGTAGGAACGGTTCGTCGCGCCCAGCCGGCGCCACGCCGTGCGCAGCGGCACGCGGTCACCCGCGGCGCCGCGGCCGACGACACGATCTGCGCCGAGGAACTGAAGCACGCCGTCGAACACGACCGCCGCCGAAACTTCGGGCGGAACATCGTCGACCCGCATCGGCCGCAGTGAGTCCGAGCCCGATCGCGTGAGCAGCATGAGATCGCCCGCCGTCGCCGCGAACGTGAGCTGGTTCTTCACGGCGAGTTCGCGCAGACGACCCGCGGCGGCCGGCTCGACATACGCGCGCAGCCTGCTTTCCACCGGATCCATGAGCAGTGCGGTGATCGAGTCGGGCACCGGATATTCGCGGGTCGAAAACGTGTAGGTGCCCTGGAGCACGTGATGCGCCGAGTGGAGATCGCGACGGCTCGCGACGTGCGAGAGGAACTCGAAGCCTGTGACGAGCCCGCCTTCGCGCGGCAATGCGGTGACCATGCCGTCGCGAACCGGTTTCCACAGGTGGTCGTCGGCATCGGGCCACAGGCGCTGCGGAGGCCTCGCATCCGCGACGCGCCGGCCGCCGATCAGTGGACCGAATCGCGAATTGCAGACGAGTGCGCCGGCAACCGCGAGCACGACGACAACCGTGACCCACGGAACGCCCGCAACGCGCGCGGGACGCGCCGGTTCACGTCGGTAGGCGAGACGATGGCGCAGACCTCGCAATCCCATGATTGCCGCCGCCACCAGGACGGGCGTGATGAGTGCCGTGTATTGATACATGATTGTGTGCTGCTGCTGTCGCCACGACAGCATGTGGGCGGCGAGGATCGGCAGCGCGATCAGGCACGTGAGCGGACTCAGCAGCGGCAGGAACGCGAGCGGCGCCAGCATGTAAATGTAGTAGTGCTGCTTGAGTGCCGTGTCCACGGTGTCGCCCGGTGTCGCGAACAGCGCCGACAGCATTCCGAGCGGATCGCGCGCGGCGTGCTTCAGCATTTCGCCGGTGGTGCCGCCCCATTGGCGGTACATGTCGCCGTAGCCGGCTTCACCGGCATTGAACGCGGGTTTGAGCCACGCGAACGAAACCGACAGCGAGACCACGGCGAGCCCCGCGAGCAGCCCCGCATCCGCCGACGCACTGCGCCCGTGACGGCGCAACGCCCACAGCGCCATCGGCAGCACGACCAGCGCGACTTCTTCGCGGCACGAGAGTGCGATCAGCGCGGCGACCACCGTGAGCAGGCGGCGGCGCGCGACGATGCCGTAGAACACGCACAACAGCGCCGGTGTCGCGAGCGTCTCGGGATGGAACTCGAACAGGTTGGTGAAGCCGATCGCCGGATGGAGCAGGTATAGCGATGCGCAGCCGAGGGCGGCCCAATCGTTGCGGAGTTCGCGCCGCGCGAGCGCGAACACCGGGATCGCCCCGAACCCGAGGGCGGCGCTCTGCACGACCAGCAGTGTGATCGGATGATGGAACACGGCATAGATCGGAGCGATCAGGAACAGCACCAGCGACGAGTGGTCGCCGAGCCACATCATGCCGCGCACCGAGTTGTAGAGCGAACCCGCGAGCATCCGCTCCATCGCGTGCGCGAAGATCGCGAAATCGAAGTCGTCGTAGAGGTAGTAGCGGTACTTCTCGATGCAGATCCACGAGTAGATCGCGGCGTGTAGCGTGGCGAGCGCGATGGCGAGGGCGAAGGGGGCGCGCGGCGCCGATGCGCTCGCGGGATCGGCGGCTGCGTCCCCGGTGCGCGCGACCGCGCGAGCGGACCGTTTCGCGGAGCCGCTCTTCATCGAAGCGTCGCGAGCGCTCACCGGAACAACAGGTGCGCGCGCAGATCGTCCCCCGACTCGTACACCATCCAGTGGATCGTTCCGGGCGCGATCGCGCCGTCGTCATCGCGGCCGTCCCAGGTCACGCTCCGCAGGCCGGGCTCCATCTCCGCGGCGGCGACCGACCGGACGACGCGTCCTGCGAGATCACGGATCGTGATCGTGACGAACACGGTATCCGGCACCTCGAGGTAGACGACCGTCGAATCCACGAACGGATTCGGAACCGGATAGAGGTCGCCGCGCGAGTACATGCGCAACGTGTCTGCGACCGCGACGCTGCGTACGGCGATCGTCAGCGCTGCGGTCGTGTCGTGGATCCCGCCGAGGTTGACCGTGAGCGCGTTGTAGACACCGGTTGGAAGCCCGGTGAACAGATAGCTGCCGTCGACCGTGGTCGTGCTCGCGATGATCCGTCCGGAGCGGACGAGGTCGACCTTAACCCCGTCGGCATCGCCGATCACGCGTGTGCCCGCGGGCCTGCCGTTCACGTCGATGAAGTAGCCGCGCAGGACCACGTTGCCCGCGATCGAACGCAGGATGGGATCGGTCGGCTTTTCGGAGCATGCCGGCAGTCCCGCGAGCAACAGGATGGCGCTCGCCAACACGCGGACGATGCGCGCGAATGTGCGTGCGCGCCCCATCGGGAATTTCATGCGCGTCCTCGAACGCCGTTCATGTCGCGACGCCTCCGAAGCACTTCATGCATGCGCGTGTCGATCGCGGCCGCCGCACGAACGCGGTACTACGCCTTCACCGACTGTCCGATCTGCTCGGCCATCTGCGCCACGACGTCCGCCACCTGTCGATACCCTGTCTCCAGCAGGAAGTTCGGACTGCGTCCATACGACTTGTTGCCGAGAATCCAGAAGTCCGGCTCGGGGTTCGCGAGCACGCTCGAATCGAACGCGGGTGTGGTCATGCAGTCCGTCGCATTCGCACCCATCAACGCCGACGACAGCTTCATCGGACCGCGCGAAGCGTAGCATTCGTGTACCTGAAGCTCGCGATAGATCGAGTTGTCGGGTCCGAATCCGGTCGCGACGATGATCTGATCGACCTCTTCGATGCGCGGCGTGCCGTCGCTCACGAGGATCGCGCGATAGCGATGGGTCGCCGAGTTGAACTCGAAACCCTCCACCAGAACGCCACCCACGTGCGTCACGGCCGCATGCGCTCCGCCCGCGAGCGCGCGCGCGCGTTCGTGAAGCGCGCGGCGCACCGGCAGCGGATCATCGGCGAGCGCGTAGAGCGCCTCGGCGGCCGAGCGGCTCGCCCACACGACGCTCGTGCCGGGTGCGGTGTCGGCGAGCTCCGCGAGCTGGCTCACCATCGTTGCGGCGGTCGAGCCCGAACCGATCACCAGCGTGCGCTTGCCGGCTTAGTGCTCGCGGCGCAGGCCGAGTACGTCGTCGGCGTGATAGCTGAGTTGCGGCATCAGATACAGCTCGCCGCGCGCGGGAATCCCGCCGTCGCCCGCCCAGTTCGGCTGGCCATAGACTCCGGAAGCATCGATCACATGAAATGCATGCAGGAAGTTCTCGCGCCCGCCCGCTTCGCGCACCAGCAGGCGGAACGGATGATCGCGGCGCGACGCCGATCCCACACCGTCGCCCTTGAGCGTACCCGAGCGGCTCACGAACACGACCTGCGCATGCGTGTGGACGCGCTCGCGCAACTCCGGCAACCGGGCGAGCGGTTGGAGATAGTGCTCGGCCAGCTCGTTGCCGGTCGGACCTGTCTCGGGATCGGGGCGCGTCCATCCCGACAGCGCGAGCCGTGCCGCGGAGCTGGGTCCGAGGTTCATCCGCCACGGCGTGAACATCGTGAGATGCCCCCAGGCGATCGCGTGCGCGCCGACCTCACCTCGTTCGAATACATGAACGTCGAAGCCGGTATCGAGTGCGGCGGATGCGGCTTCGAGGCCGACGGGGCCGGCACCGATGATCGCGAGCGTGTTGCGGGCGGGGGCGGGCATGGAATTCCTCGATGGGGACGCGAAGGACGAGCGGTCGAGGATAGTACCGCAACCGGGAGATCGGCGTGACAGGCCGCATGCGGTGCGGGCGGCTTCGGCCGAGGCCGCCGATGCGGGTGCGACCACCCTGAACTACTCGATCTCGGCGACGATCGGCGCGTGATCCGAGGCCCGGCCTGGACCATCGAGGCCCGTCACCGTGAACCCGCTGGCCGATTTCCAACCGCGTCCGGCGAACCAGTCGAGCCGCAGCGCGGCCCGGCTCTGGGCCCACGCCAGCGCGCGGTCGAACGCGCCCGAGATCACTGCGGGAAGCCGCCGCGCCTCTTCGATCCGCTCGAAGCGCATCTGCAGCGTCGGCGTGCGGTCGATCCATCGATCCCACTCGAAGCCCGCGGCGTGAAGCTCATCGAACAGCGGTTCGCGCGCGGGCCCACGGTCGGGAAATCGCAGCCGTCGGCGCAGGGCCGGCCCGGGTGTCAGCATGAGGCCGCCGGCGCCAGCGAGCACGCTCCACGGTAGCCCGCGATCGAACGTATGGGTATTGAAGTCGCCGGCGAGCAGCACCGGACGTTGTTCGGCTTCGAGCGCTGCCATCACGACACGTATCTGAGCGGCGCGGTGCGCGCGCGTGCGATGCACCTCGAGATGCGCCGCGACCGCGACGAACGGATCTTCCGGCCGTTCGACCGTTACGACCAGCGCGATGTGCCGGCCATACATGCGCTCGAGATCGAACTGCGAGCGCTCGGGACTCGGAAGCGGAACGATGCGCGCATCGCGCAACGGCCAGCGCGACAGGATCGCGAGCCCGAACAGGGCCTCCGCATTCTCCGCACCTGAGTCCTCGATGAGATCGTCGTCGCGCCCGCGCGTGGTTTCGAGCAGCAGCGGCGCCCACACCGCGTGACGTCCGAGCGATTGCGCGAGATCCGCCGCCACGTCGCGATTTCCCGAGCGCGCCATGCCGAGATCGACTTCGTTGAGCAGATAGACGTCGGCGTCGACGAGTTCCCGATGGCCGGTCAGCGCCTCTTCGATCTGCGCGTAGCGATTGCCGTGCTCGATGTTCCAGTGCACAGCGCGCACGCCGCGCGGTCGCGTGCTCGCGTGCGGTGCGGCCGTCGGTTCGTGCACTCGCACGGCGCCGAGCACCGCTTCGAGTCGCGTGGAGAGTTCCGGCCAGCCGGCACTCGCGCGCAGTGCCGCGATCGTCGGATGTGTCGCGAGAGCTCTCGTCAGCGCCTGACATTCATGGATGAAAGCGGGGTCACGGGGCATCATCGCCGAGAATAGCCGAGATAGGTCCGGACTTCTCTCGAAGCGCCCGCTCACGAGCAGCATATGTTCATTGGCGGTTGATCGGGCGTTCACGCCACAGTTCGCGCATGCCTAATTCAGACGCAGCGTCGATCATCGTCGAGCGGATCGGGAGCGGTTCGATTTCCGGGATTGCTTCCGCATATCTGTTTGGCAGCGAAGCCGAGGGGCGTAGTCATCGGGAGAGCGACGTGGATGTGGGGGTTCTGCTGGACCGGAGCCTGTTTCCTTCGACCCGCGATCGCTTCGAGAAGCGTCTCGCACTCATCTCGGACTTCGAACGAGGGCTGAAAGGGCGGATGGTCGATGTCGTGATTCTGAACGACGCACCCCCGCAGTTGGCCCGGCACGTGGTCACTCGCGGGAGACGCATTCACTGCTCCGATCCCGAGGCCGATCACGCCTTGGTGCGCGACGCGCAGCTTAGGGCCGCAGACATCGAACCGTTCTTGCGACGCATGCGCGCGATCAAGCTCCGCGCAATACGCCCAACATGACCTGGCTCGTCGAGAGACTGGCTGAACTTCGCCGCCACCTGGAACATCTCGGGGAGCTTCGTTCGCGCGTCGCCGGCCGCGAATCACTCGAACGCGACATCTCTCTTCACAACGACGTCCTGTTCTCGCTTCTCACGGTGTGCCAGCTCGTGATCGACATCGCGGGTGAGTTGTCGGCCCGGCGTGGCGATCGCTTCGAGGACTATACGGAAGCGATCGTCAGCCGCGAACCCGGCCGATAGCGCCGAACCGCACGCTCACTCGACGATCTCCGCGCTGCTGGGTTCGCGTTCGATCCCGGGCCCCGGCGTGTCGCCGGCTTCGGGTTTCCGCCCGCGCGTTGCGAGCCACACCGCGATCGTCCAGGTCGGCACCAGATCCACGACCGGGACCAGCTCGGCGAGAAACGTCGGCAGGAACGCCCAGTTCCAGCCGACCAGCACGATCATGGTGATCGCCACCGCGACGTCGACCGCGTCGTTCAACGGCGAGGCGATGCCGCCGGCCATCAGCGGAACCAGCACCCATTGCAGGACATCGGCGGCGAGAGCCACGGCGAGTGCCGTGCGTGCGCGCGGTGCCGGGCGCCGTTTCGGGTCCTCGATCCTTTGCGCTGACATGGTGAACCTCCTAGACTTCGTCCGACTTCCCCCCGACAACTCGGAAGCTCCGGGCCGACTCCCGACCACCTCTGGCTCGCAAGGAGACACCCCGCGCGATGTCCCGTCCCACGACGTTAGGATCACTCAAGGAATCCGGCTACCGGCCGCGTTCGGTCAAGGATGAAATCCGCGCCAACCTGATCGCACGAATCCGCACCGGCGAGAAACTGTTTCCGGGCATCGTCGGCTACGAGCACACCGTCGAGCCCCAGATCGTCAATGCACTGCTGTCGCGCCACGATTTCATTCTGCTGGGTTTACGCGGCCAGGCCAAGACGCGCCTGCTGCGGGCACTCTCCGGGTTCCTCGACGAATGGATTCCCATCATCGCCGGCGACCCGCTCAACAGCGACCCGTTCCTGCCGCTCACGCACCATGCGAAGACGCTGCTCGAAACGCGCGGCGACGAGACGCCGGTGACGTGGATGCATCGCGAGCAGCGCTATCAGGAGAAGCTCGCGACGCCTGATGTGACGATCGCCGATCTGATCGGCGACATCGATCCGATCAAGGCGGCGACACTGCGCATCGACTACTCGGACGAGCGCGTGATCCACTACGGCATCATCGCGCGCACCAATCGCGGGATCTTCGCGATCAACGAGTTGCCCGATTTGCAGCCGCGCATCCAGGTCGGCCTGCTCAACATTCTCGAAGAGAAGGACTTTCAGATTCGCGGCTTCCCGGTGCGCATGCCGCTCGACGTGCTGATGGTGTTCTCCGCGAATCCCGAGGACTACACCAATCGCGGCAACATCATCACGCCGCTGCGCGACCGCATCAATTCGCAGATCATCACGCACTACCCGCTCCAGCGCGAGCACGGGCTCGCGATCACGGCGCAGGAATCGTGGATCGAACGCGAATCGGCGGTCGAGGTCGCGATCCCGCCGTTCATGCGGGAACTCGTGGAAGAGGTCGTGATCCAGGCGCGCAAGAGCGAGTACGTCGATCAGAACTCCGGCGTGTCGGCGCGGCTGCCGATCGCGCTGATCGAGAATCTGGTTTCGAACGCCGAGCGCCGCGGGCTCATCACCGGCGAGTCCAAGGTGATGACGCGCGTGTGCGACCTCCAGCAGGCCGTGTCCGCCGTGAGCGGCAAGGTCGAGTTGGTGCTCGAAGGCGAACAGGAGGGTGCACTCGGTGTCGCGCGCGCATTGCTGGGCCGCGGCATCAAGGGGCTGTTCTCGCAGCGCTTCCCCGACGCGTACAAGCCGAGGCGCACGCGCCGCGAAGCGCGCGTCGAGCCGCCGTCCGGCGACAGCGATACGGCGTCGGGCGAATACCGTCCGATCCTCGAATGGTTCTCGTCCGGAAACCACATCGAGATCGCCGACGACATGCCGCAGGCGGAGTTCGCCAAGGCACTGTCCGAGGTCAAAGGTCTGCGCGAGCTGGCGGTCAAGCATCTCGATCCGCGCGGCCCCGAAGAGACCGCGGTCGCGATGGAGTTCGCGCTCGAAGGACTGCATCAGAACTCGATGCTGTCGCGCGATCGCACCGACGGCACCGGCACCAGCTACAAGGACATGCTGAAGAGCATGTTGTCCGGAATGGGCGAGGACTAGGCGCGAGCGCCCCGTGACGGATCCAAAGACCCTGGTGCGCGAAGGCTACGATCGCGCGTCGCACGCCTATCGCGGTGACGAGTTCGAGTTCCCGCGCTCGGGTTACGCTTACTGGATCGGACAGCTCGAGCCGCATCTCATGCATGGCGCGCGCGTGCTCGACCTCGGGTGCGGCAATGGCATTCCGGTGAGCCGCGAGTTGTCGCGGAACTATCGGGTGACCGGAGTCGATCTGTCACCGGTTCAGATCGAACGCGCGCGCATGCTGGTGCCGGCGGCGACATTCATGTGCGCCGACATGAGCACCGTCGAGTTCGACCCGGAGTCGTTCGATGCGGTCGCGGCGTTCTTTTCGATCATCAATCTGCCGCTCGACGAGCAGCCGGGTCTGATCCAGCGGATGGCGTCGTGGCTTGCCCCCGGCGGCCGGCTGCTCGCGACCGTCGGACGCTACGCGTGGACGCGGATCGAGCCTGACTTCCGCGGCGTGCGCGGAGTGTCGATGTACTGGAGCCACGCCGACGTCGCGACCTATCGCGCGTGGTTCGAGAGCGCGGGCCTCGTCATCGAGCGCGAAGGCGTCGAGCCGCGTCAGGGAAATCCGGGATACGCGATGTTGATCGCCCGCAAGGCCGGCTGAGGAGCACCATGCGTTTCGACTACAGCAAATGGGAAGGACCCAAGCCCGGCGACGCTGCGTTCATCAAGCAGCTCATGGAGATCTATCGCAACCTGCTGCTCCAGACCGGCGGAGACGTGGACGAAGCGTTGAAGTGGATGGAGCACTTCGGCGAGGAATACGGATTCTTCAACGAGAAGTTCGGAATCGAGGACTTCAAGAAGCTGCTCGAGGACACCGGCGAAGCCCAGGTCACACCGCAGGGCAACTATCAGATGACGCCCAAGGGCGAGAAGCGCATCCGCCAGGATTCATTGAACGAAATCTTCTCGACGCTCGAAGCCGGCGGTCCCGGTGATCATCGCACTCCGGTGGCGGGCAAGGGCGGCGAGCGACTGTCGGAGACGCGCGCCTACCAGTTCGGCGACAACCTCTCAGACCTCGATCCGCTGACGACCATGAGCAATGTCGTCAAGAACCACGGCATCGACGAGCTGAAGGTGACCGAGGACGATCTCGCCGTGTACGAGAGCGAGCACCTGTCGGCGTGCGCCACCGTGCTCGCGGTCGACATCAGCCACAGCATGATCCTCTACGGCGAGGACCGCATCACGCCCGCCAAGAAGATCGCGCTCGCGCTGACACAGCTGATCCAGAGCCGCTATCCCAAGGACACGCTCGATGTCGTGCTGTTCGGCGACGATGCGGTACAGGTTCCGCTCAAGGAGCTGATGAAGATCCAGGCCGGTCCCTTTCACACCAACACGCGCGCCGGGCTCCAGCTCGCGCGTCGCGTGCTCGAGTCGCGCAAGGGAATGAACAAGCAGATCTTCATGATCACCGACGGCAAACCCTCGGCGATCCGCGAGCACGGCAAGCTCTACAAGAATCCGTTCGGGCTCGATCCCAAGATCGTGAACATGACGCTCGAAGAGGCTTCATATTGCCGCCGCAAGAAGATCACGATCACGACCTTCATGCTTGCGACCGACTCGTCACTGCTCGAGTTCGTGCGGAAACTCTCGGCGCTCAACCACGGCCGGATCTACGAGACGGATCCGAACCAGCTCGGGGCTTACGTGTTCCGGGATTTCGTGCGGAATCGACGGAAGCGGCTGCATTAGGCGGGGCTTTCACGGCGATTGTCCTTGATCCACGCCCGTGCCGGCGCGCACACTTCCGGCGCCGCAGCGCCACGACCCGACTCCGGGATCGGCGTCCGCGGATCCGCATCCGCATCGACGCCGCAAACATCGGAGGTGGTCCGTGTCTTCCAAGATTCCCGGATATTTCGGGCTGTTCTCGCTTCTGTTTCTGCTCGCCGCCGCACCTCAGGCACGCGCCGCCTGGCCTCAGCATCCTGCGCAGAATCTGCCGATCACCACGTCGCCGCTCGACCAGCGCAATCCGGTCACGATTTCGGACGGAGCGGGCGGGATGATCGTCGCATGGATCGACTCCACCAACGGCGTCAGCGCCGACGTTCACGTGCAACGCATCGGCGTGGGTGGGGATCTGTTGTGGGGCGCGAACGGGATCGTGGCGTGCGCTGCGGAAGGACGGCAGGACGAGATCGCGCTGGCTTCCGACGGCGGCAACGGGGCGATCGTCTCGTGGTCGGACTACCGCCCCGGCACCTTGGCGGGCGACCTCTACGCGCAGCACATCGACGGCGAGGGAAACGTGCAGTGGCTCGCGGATGGGGCTCTCGTGAGCGGTGCCGTGAATGGACAGCAGGGCGCGAAATCGGTCGCCGATGGAGCCGGGGGTGCGTTCTTCGTATGGATCGACGGCCGCAACTTCGTCGCGAACGTCTACGCGCAGCGCGTCAATAGCGCGGGAGAACCGCAGTGGCCCGGAGATGTTCGGATCACCGGATACACATGCGGCGGAAACTGCACCGTGCTCAACCCGCAGTTGATTGCCGACGGCACCGGCGGTGTGATCGCGGCGTGGGTCGATGGGCGTGTCCCGGACTTCTTCCAGCTCGACATCTACGCCCAGCGCATCAACAGCGACGGCAACGCGCTGTGGGGCACCGACGGCGCGCCGGTCTGCACCGCGCCTTCCGTGCAGGTGCATCCGGCGCTGATTTCGGATGGGCTGGGCGGCGCGATCGTTGCATGGCTGGACGCGCGCAATGGCGTATTCACCGAGAGCTCCATCCAGGCTCAACGGGTGGATGCGAATGGAACCGCGCAGTGGACGCACAACGGTGTCGAGCTGCGGACCACCCTCGGCATCTCGCAATATCCGAAGCTCGTCTCCGACCAGGCCGGCGGCGCGATCGTCACGTGGAACGACCTGCGCAGCGGCACCGGCGACATCTACGCGCGCCGGATTTCCTCGGGCGGTTCGCCGATGTGGACGGCGAACGGCGTTCCGGTGAGCGTCGCGGCCGGGGAACAATCGTCGCCGCAGATCAACGAAGATCAGGCGGGTGGCGCGATCATCGTCTGGCAGGATCACCGTTCGGGTGAGGACGCCGACATCTATGTGCAGCGGGTGACGCTCAACGGCGATCCCGCGTGGGCGTCGGACGGCTTGGCGCTGTGCACCGCGCCCGGTACCCAGATCGATCCGATGCTCGTGCCGGATGGCGTGGGTGGCGCGATCGTCGCCTGGGCCGATCTCCGCAATGGCGCAGATCTCGACATCTATGCGCAGCGCATCGAGCGCGCTGGATCGTTCGGCCGGCCGCAGCCTCACATCGCCAGTGTGCGCGACGTGCCCAACGATCAGGGCGGCCGTGTGAAGGTCTCGTGGGGCGCGAGCTATCTCGACGCCGAGCCGGTGGATGGGATCACCGAGTATCGCGTGTGGCGTTCGGCACCTCCGAACGCCGCGATCCCCGCCGCATCGGCATCGAGTCGCGTGATGCGGCGCGCGCCCTCGCCGGAGGCGGCTGAGATCTACTGGGAGTACCTGGTCACGCTCCCCGCCGCACAACTTCCGGGCTACAGCTTCGTCGCGCCGACGACGGGCGATTCGGTCGAGGCTTCGAACCCGCGGACGCATTTCATGATCGAGGCCATCGGGCCTGCGGGACATTGGTTCTCCTCGGCCGACAGCGGCTACTCGGTCGACAACCTCGCTCCCGCGGGCCCGGCTCCGTTCACCGCCAAGTACGTCCACACCTATGTGGCGCTGCACTGGGGCAGGAGCGGCGAGGCGGACTTCGCCTTCTATCGCATGTACCGGGGTGCCTCACCGGATTTCGTCCCCGGCATCGGGAACCGCATCACGCAGCAGAGCGACACCGGTTATGTCGACGTGCGGCTGCCCGATCAGTGGTACAAGCTGTCCGCGGTCGATGCGCACGGCAACGAGAGCCCGTTCGCCACGCTCGGTCCGCACGAGATCCTCGACACACCGTCAGGATCTGCGGTGGGTGTGTGGCTGTCCGCACCTCGCCCGAACCCGATGTTCGACCGCTCCACGATCGCCTTCGGACTGGCGACCGGAGGTCGCACGCGGCTCACCGTGTTCGATCCCGGCGGACGCGAGGTACGCAGGTTGGTCGATGCCATGCTGCCCGCCGGCGAACACTCGGCGAGTTGGGACGGCAGCGACGGCCGCGGGCGGCGTCTCGCAGGCGGTGTCTACCTCTACCGTCTCGAAGTTCCGGGGCGCACGTTGCGGGGACGTGTCGCAGTAATTCACTGAGGAAGCAGCGAATTTTGTATCAATCGACGACGTAGGCGCCCCTGTCGATGAGGAGCGCCCTCAGGATCGAGCGATGGCAGCGCGCTTCGTCTTCGCAGTAGCAGCCGACGGAGAGGTTCGTGTCGTGTGAGAGCGCCGCGAGCAGATCGAGCACGCGGCTTGCGTCGGCGGCGTTCATTTCGGCTCGATACTTCCGAGTGAACGCCGCCCACTCGGCCGCGCTCGCCGCGCTCTGGCCGAGTTTCATGGTCTCGACGCTCGGCGCCAGGTTCGGAAACCACACGTCGTAGAAGTTCTGCGACGCGAACTCCGCCTTGGGTACGCCCCGGGGAGGACGGCGAACGGTGCCGATCCGCGTGCCTTCGTTCCTGGCTCGCGGGCTCCCGAGTCTCACGATGCGAATGGGCATGGGCGTTCTCCTCGACGTGTTCGATGCGACGGTCGCGCGCTCGCGATCGACACGCGCGACCGTCACCGCCGCCACTACCAGATCCGCGTCTGCAGTTCCTTCGAGCGCACCATTGGATCGCCCGCCTTGCACCCGAATGCCTCTGCGAACTCCGGCAAGTTCGAGAGCGGGCCGTTCACGCGCCAGCGCGCCGGCGAATGGGAATCGGTCGCGAGACGGCGGCGCGCTTCTTCGGGGCGGTGCATCGTGCGCCAGATCCGGGCCCACGACAGGAAGAAACGCTGCTCCGGCGTGTAGCCGTCGATCAACAGGCGCGGCTTGCCCGCCAGCGAGAGCTGCAGCGCGCGATACGCGACGGCGAGGCCGCCGAGGTCGGCGATGTTCTCGCCGAGCGTGAGCTTGCCGTTCACGCGCATGGTGTCGACTTCGGCATAGCCGTTGAACTGATCGACGACCCGGTCCGACCGTGACTTGTAGGCCTTGGCGTCATCGGCGGTCCACCAATCGCGCAGGTTGCCGTCGGCGTCGAACTGGCGGCCGCGATCGTCGAAGCCGTGCCCCATTTCGTGTCCGATCACCGCACCGATGCCGCCGTAGTTCACGGCGTCGTCGGCCGACGGATTGAAGAACGGCGGCTGCAGGATGCCCGCCGGGAAATTGATGTCGTTGTTGGATGAGCTGTAGTACGCGTTCACGGTCGGCGGCGTCATGCGCCACTCGCCGCGATCGACCGGCTTGCCGACGCGCGCGAGCTGGCGGCGCGACTCGAATTCGGTCGCCGCATCGTTCATGGCAAGGAAAGATCCCGGGGCCAGCTTCAGCGCCGAATAGTCGCGCCAGCGGTCGGGATAGCCGATCTTGGTGCCGAACGCTGCGAGCTTCTTGTGCGCCTCGGTCTTGGTCGCATCGCCCATCCAGTCAAGTGCAGTGATGCGATCGCCCACGGCGGTCTCGAGGTTCTTCACCAGCTCGAGCGCGCGGGCCTTCGCCGCGGGCGGGAACGCGCGTTTCACATACTCCTGCCCTAGCGCTTCGCCGAGCATCTGATCGGTGCGCGCCACACAGCGCTTCCAGCGCGGGAGCTGCTCTTTGGTCCCGGTCAGCACCTTCTGGAACGCGAAGTCCTCGTCCGCGAACTTCCTGCTCAAGAGCGGAGCCGCGTCTTCCGCCGCGTGCCAGCGGAGATACACCTTCCAGTCCGCGAGCGGGACATCCTTCAACATGACGTCGAGCGCCTTGAAGAATTCGGGCTGCGCGACGTTCAGCTCGGGCAACGAAGCCAACTCCCTGCCTTCGAGATAGGCGTTCCATCCGAACCCCGGTGCCAGCGCGCGCAGTTCGTCGGTCTTCATCTTGTGATAGATCGCGTTCGGGTCGCGGCGCTGGACGTTGGTCATCGAGGCGCGCGCGAGCGCGGTCTCGATCGCGAGCACGCGTCCGGCGTCGGCCTGCGCCTGTGCCGCGGGTGTGCCGGTCAGTGTGAGCAGACGCGCGATGTGCTCGACGTATTCTGTGCGCAACCGCACCGAAGCCGAGTCCTCCTTCGTGTAGTAGTCGCGATCAGGAAGACCGAGGCCGCCCTGGCCGGTCGAGGCGATGGTCTGCGTGCTGTTCTTGAAGTCGGGCACGGCGCCGAAGGCGAACAGCACTCCCACGCCGCGCTGATGCAGCCGCGCCACTTCGGCCGCGAGTCCATCGGTCGACTTGAGCGCGGCGATGCGGGCAAATGCGGGCTCGAGCGGTTTCATTCCTTCACGCTCGGCCTGCGCGGAGTCCATGCAGCCGACGTAGAACGTCCGCAGCAGACCGGTCGTACTACCGGCGGGCGCGGATGTTTCGCGCTTCGCGTCCTCGAGCACTTCATACAACGTCATCCGATTACGCTCGGCGAGTTCCTGGAAGCTGCCGAAGCTCGCGAACGCGGCCGGGATCTGAGTTCGCGTCACCCACGCGCCGTTCGCATACTGAAAGAAATCGCGGCACGGCGAGCACGTCGTGTCGCGGGCGGTGAGATCGAGCGCGGGGGTTTGAGCGTGAACCGGAAGTGCCAGGGTCGCGAGCAGGAATGCGAGGGCGAACGTCGGGAGGCGTCGGGGCATGATCATTCCTGGGACGGGAGTTCTCGAGATCGCCAGACCGCGCACACATCTCGCGCATGACGGTGGAAACGTTAGCACATGGATCGGGAACTGATACGAGCGTCGACGGGCTCGGCGCGCGGCCGCGCAAGAAACGTCACTTCCACGGCCACCACCAGTTCCACTTGCCCGACACGACCATCAACGCAGGCACCAGCACCATGCGGATCACCGTCGCATCGAGCGCCACCGCGAACGCGAGGCCGAGCCCGAACTCGCGCGTGGGGATCAGGCGCGTGAACCCGAACGAGGCGAAGATCGAGATCATGATGAGCGCGGCACAGGTGATGATGCGCGCGGTGCGCCCGAGCGCCACTGCCACGGCGCGCGCGTTGTCGCCGGTCGCGAGATACTCCTCGCGCACCCGGGCGAGCAGGAACACTTCGTAGTCCATCGACAGCCCGAACAGAATCGTGAACAGCATGAGCACGATGAACGAGTTGAGCCCGCCCGGCGGATCGATGCCGAGCAGGCGCGCGCCGTGGCCATCCTGAAACACGAGCACGAGAAAGCCGTAGGCCGCGAGCACCGACAGCACGTTCAGCAGCGTCGCTTTGAGCGGGATCAGGATCGAGCGGAACAGCGCGGCGAGCACGATGAACGTCGCGAGCACGACGAGCCCGATCACGAGCGGCAGCCGCCCGAACAGCTCCGCGTCGAAATCGGAGATCACCGCGGCCGATCCGCCCCAGCGCACGATCAATCCCGCGGCCTCGAGCGCCGGCCACTCGCGTGAACGCAGATCGCGCAACGTGCGCATGGTTGCGGGATGCGCGGCCTCGTCGGGCGTGACGAGCGCGACCACCGCGATGCGGCCGTCGTCGCTCGCGACCCCGCGTGCCGCCGGTTGCGCTGCCGATGGCAGATCGGCGGTGACCCGCGCCGGAAATGCGACCGTGCCGAGTTTGGCGACCATCTGTGGCATGCCGAGCACGAGGCCGTTGGGAACCGCGTGCTCGAGTTCGCGGCCGAGATCGGCGATCGCGGCGCGCGCGCCGGGACTCCACACCGAAGCCGAGTCGCGCGCTTCGATCACACCGATGATCGGGCCGGTCCATCCGTCGGGGAAACGCGCCGCGAGCAATTCGTGCCCGCGCCGGGATTCGGTGTCGGGCGGCAGATCGGTGGCGCCGATGTTCCAAGCCTGGAGCCGGAACACCGGGACCACGAAGATCAGCAGCACCAGCGACGACGCCACGAGGAACGGCCACGGGCGGCGCATCACGAGTTCCGCCCAGCGCATCCACAGCGTCGCGCGCGCATCGTCGCGCACCGGCGCGGCGGCGCGCTTGGGCCAATGGATCGCGCGGCCCAGCATCGCGAGCAGCGCAGGCAGCAGCGTCATCGACGCCGCGACCGCCGCCCCCACCACGATTATTCCGCCGAGCGCGATCGCGTGCAGGAACGGCGCGCGCACCAGGAACAGCGCGAGGAATCCGACCATCACGGTTGCGCCGGAGAATGCGACCGAGTGCCCGGCCGCGCGCATCGCGATCGCCGCGGCCGCAGCCGGCGTGTGTCCGCGCGCTTCCTCCTCACGATGGCGGCTCAGCACGAAGAGCGCGTAGTCGACGCCGACGCCGAGACCGATCATCGAGACCACGTTTTCCGCGAACACGCTCACCGGCATCCATGGATGCAGCGCCCACAATCCGGCGAGCCCGATCGAGACCGCGACCAGCGCGAGCACGAGCGGCAGCAACGCGGCGAGCGGGGTGCCGAACACCGCGAGCAGGATCACGAGTGTCACCGGCAGGCCGACGCGCTCGGCCGCGAGCAGATCCGACGACGAGCGCTGATCGAGATCGTAGAGCGTCGCCATCGCACCGGTGACCGCGGCCTCGAAACCTGCGGGACGTTCGGTCCCGGCGATCGCGCGGCGCAGGTCCGCCGTCAGTTGCTCGGCCGCGTGAAACGTTTCGACGCGCGGCGTGACGACGATGAGTGCCGTGTGCCAGTCGTCACCGATCAACTCCGGACGATCGGAGTTCCACGGCGACTCGACCCTGCGCACCGTTGGCAGTGCGGAGAGTGCCCGTTCGATGCGCGCCGCTGCATCGACGTAGCGCGGATCGTCGGTCGTCGTGGTCGAGTCGTGGAGCACGACCAGGAACTGATAGAGCGTTCCGCGTCCGAACGCGCGTTCGAGCGAACGCGTCGCGCGGTCGGAGTCGCTGCCGGGGATCGCATCGGCGCCGCCCTGGAGCACGTCGCCGATGCGCGCGGCGAGCAGCCCGGCAGCGATCGCGATGACGATCCACAGCACGATCACGGTGCGGCGGCGAGCGATCAAATGCTCGGCGGTCCAGGCCATGTGAGGGTCCCCGCGGATTCGGTCGGCAACCGGAACGGCGCAGTGTGGCGAGGTGGTGGGGTGTGTGCAAATGGGCGGCGGGTTGGTGCGAGGCGGGTTGGTGAGCGCGACGGCTGGAGTTTGACGAACTCGCAGGCCGCGAGGTCACTGATGACCTGTTTTTTCACTTTCCCCTTGACGCCTTCGCGCGACGAACCTGCGCGAGTTCGCCACCCGCTCTGTGCCTCGGCGGCATCGTGCCCAGTACTCGCGCAGGCGTGATCGTTTGGCGCGGAGGCCAAAACTTTCGCGGTGCACCCCTCGGTGCGTCATGCGCGTAGCGCAGAGCTTCGAAATACCTCGCGATAGAATCATGCGTCATTCATCGCCCCCGCGACCGGATATTGCGCTCGCATGCGCGGGGGAATCATGACTCGCTACACACTGTCCCATCTCGACAATCAGGCGTTGCTGCGCGATCTCGCTTCACATGTCGCGAAGAACTCTGCGGCCACCGCCGACCTGCTCGCGCACCTCGGCGAGGTCGATGCACGCAGGCTGTTTGTGCCGGCCGCGCATGCTTCGATGCATTCGTATTGTGTGCACGTGCTCGGCCTGTCGGAGGACGCGGCAAACAAGCGGATTCGGGTGGCGCGCAAGGCTCGTTAGTGCCCGATCCTGCTCGATGCCGTTGCCGATGGGCGGATCCATCTCAGCGGTGCGGCCCTGCTGGCGACACGCATGACTCCGGAAAACGCGGACGAACTGCTGGCGGCAGCAGCTCGCAAGACCAAGGCTGAGATCGAAGCAATGCTGGCGCAGCGCTTCCCGCGCGAGGACGCGCCGACTCGGCTCACTCCGGTTGCGCCGCCGCCGCCATCGCTGCTTTCCGATTCAGCATCCGCAGATCAACTGGCCCCGGGGCCAGTTGAAGTGCCACGTCCGAGAGTGACTCCTCTCGCGCCCGAGCGATACTCGGTCCAATTTACTCTGGGCCAGGAAGCCTACGAGGCACTTCGCTACGCGCAGGCCCTTCTGGGGCATCAGATTCCTTCGGGTGACGTTGCGGCAGTATTCGACCGGGCCCTACGTGCACTCGTCACCGAACTCGAGAAGACCAAATTCGCGGCGACCTCTCGCCCGCGAGCTGGTCGCAAGAGCTCGAGTTCGGACCCGCGCTACATTCCCTCACGCGTGAAGCGCGCCGTATGGGAGCGCGACGGTGGCCAGTGCGGATTCGTGAGTGAGTCCGGCGCGCGCTGTCCGGAACGATCACGACTCGAGTTCGATCACGTCCTCGAAGTCGCGCGTGGCGTCGAAGCGACCGTCGACGGCATGCATAGTCGGGAAATTACGGACGCACCGATGGAGCAACGCCTTCACGCCGCGTTGAAGTTCATCGGTTCGCGGGGGCGTACCTACGGATTGCAGCAGGCGGTCACGCGCCGCTCCGGATTCTCGCAGCCCCCGGTTTCGTCCACCGGTACTCTTCGATAGACTCCGCCCGAATCCCGTTCCTCAGCGACCCTCGAAAATCCGGAGTCCGCCATGCCCGAGACCACGATCCTCGCCACCAGCGTCGTCGAGCGCTTTCTCAACTACGTCACCATCGACACTCAGTCTGCCGAGGGCTCGAGCACCTATCCCAGCACGCTCAAGCAGCTCGTGCTGCTCGATCAGCTCGTCACCGAGCTCAAGGCGATCGGGCTCGTGGACGCGGCGCGCGATGAGCACGGTTACGTGATGGCGACGATTCCCGCGACCACGAAGAAGCCGGGTGTTCCGGTGATCGGATTTCTCGCGCATGTCGACACGTCGCCCGAGATGAGCGGGCTCAACGTGAAGCCGATCGTCCATCGCAATTACCAGGGCCACGACATCGTGCTGCCCGACGATCCGATTGCGATCATCCGGCGCGCGGACTGCCCGGCGCTGGCCGAGCAGATCGGCAACGACATCATCACAGCCTCCGGCACCACGCTGCTTGGGGCCGACAACAAAGCGGGTGTGGCCGAGATCGTCGCGGCGGCGGAGTATCTGATGAAGCATCCCGAGATCCCGCACGGTGCGATCCGCATTGGCTTTACGCCCGACGAGGAAGTCGGCGGCGGCACCACGCACTTCGACGTGAAGAAGTTTGGCGCGTTCTGCGGCTACACGATGGACGGCAGTGGGCGCGGCGAACTGGAGACCGAGACGTTCTCGGCCGACGCGATGATCGTGACGTTCCAGGGCGTGAACACGCATCCCGGCTTCGCGAAAGGCAAGATGGTGAACTCGATCAAGGTCGCCGCCGACTTCATCGACCGGCTGCCCAAGGACCGCATGTCGCCCGAAACCACCGCGGGACGTGATGGATTCGTCCATCCGTACGTGGTCCACGCCTCGGTCGATCAGACGGCGGTGCGCTTTCTGATCCGCGACTTCGCGACCTCGGGACTCAAAGAGAAGGAAGTATTCCTCGAGGAACTCGCGCGCGAGACCGCGGCCTCATGGCCCGGCGTGACGGTGACGTTCAAGGTCGAGGAGTCGTACCGCAATATGAAAGAAGTGCTCGACCACCATCCGCAGATCGCCGACTACGCGCGCGAAGCGATTCGGCGCGCGGGGCTCGAAGTGCGCGAGAGCGCGATCCGCGGTGGCACCGACGGTTCACGGTTGAGCTTCATGGGGCTGCCGACGCCCAACATTTTCGCGGGCGAGCAGAGCTTCCATTCGCGCTTCGAGTGGGTCTCGGTGCAGGACATGGAGAAGGCGGTCGAAGTCATCGTCCATCTCGCGCGGGTGTGGGAGGAGCGCACGCCGCCCGCGGCGTGAACGCCCGGCAGTCTTCAGGGCAGCGCGACATCGCCGCCCTTCTTCGGGATCATCGACGCAACCGTGGACCCCGCCAACAGCAGGAACACGACCGCGAGCGAGATGCCGATCGGGATCTTGTAGAACTCCGAGACCAGCATTTTGAACGAGACGAAGATCAACACCAGCGCGAGCCCGACCTTCAGATAGCGCAGGCGCGAGACGAAGCCCGAGATGCAGAAGTAGAGCGCGCGCAGACCGAGAATCGCGAAGATGTTCGACGTGAACACGATGAACGGATCCCGCGTGACGGCGAAGATCGCGGGGATCGAATCCACGGCGAACACGAGGTCGGAGACCTCGATCAGCACCAGCACCGCGAACAGCGGCGTCGCGAGCCGCCGGCCGTCGATCCGCGTGAAGAAACGCTGGCCGTCGTATTGCGAGGTCGAGGGCACCAGTCGCTGGAACAGGCGGAACAGCGGATTGCGTTCCGGATGCTCCTCGTGATCCCGCTGCAGCAACAGCTTCACGCCTGTGATCAGCAGGATGCCGCCGAAAATGTAGATCGTGCCGTGGAAGGCCTCCAGTACCGCCGTTCCCGCGAAGATGAAGACCGCCCGCATCAGGAGCGCGCCCAGAACGCCCCAGAACAGCACGCGATGCTGATACTGCTCGGGCACCGCGAACGTCGAGAAGATGATGAGGAACACGAAGACGTTGTCCACCGACAATGCCTTCTCGATCAGATAGCCGGTCAGGAACTCCATGGCGAGTTGCGGGCCGAACGCGGCGTAGATCCATCCGTTGAAGGCGAGCGCCAGACCGATCCAGACCACGCTCCAGGTCACCGCCTCGCGGAACGCGACTTTGTGCGCGGCGCGATGCAAGACTCCCAGATCGAGCGCCAGCATGGCGACGATGAAGACGATGAATCCGGTCCACAGCAGTGGTGAGCCGATGCTCTCGATTGGCAAGGGGATCTCCGGAGCGATCAAAAGACCGCGTGGACCGCGCCAGCGCAGGGTGCCCTGGGCGCGGCCACGTGATCGTGGATGAGTGAACTAGGCCATCTGGTCCGGTGCAAGATAGCGCAACAGGCAACCCACACCGCCAAGCGCCATGAGCATGTCGGCATCCTCGACAAATTCGATCTCGGCGCCGGTCCGTTCAGCCTGCTTGATGATCGCCTCCTTGATCTCGATCAGCCGGAGGTCCGTGGAGTCGCATCGTGAGCACTTTCCGGCCCGCCCTTCCTTGATATCGATCCTGCTGCACGACTTGCATTGAAATCCGCGCGGCGCGCGGTATGTGTCCGCCATCACCAGAACATCCACCTGGTTGCGTTCGAGCGCTTCGAGCGTCGGCGCCGTTCCCGCCACCGCAAGCCCCCCTCTGCGCAATTGGCCGACAAGCTGCACCATGGACATCAGCGACTCTTGTTGTTCGCGCGCGATGAATCTCGACAAGGTCGCCTCGACGACATCGATTCCAGAGCCACTCTTGGACTCCGGCACGGTATCGATGACTTTCGCCGAGAGGTGCTTGGGCAGGCTCGATCTCACGCGCGCGACAACTGCCGGGGTTCCGGCAAGAATGAGATGCGTGTGCCCGCCGGACGACATCAGCCGGTCGAGCACCGCGATCTTCTCCGCAAAAAAACGATCGCCACGATCGCGGCGGTGGGCCTGGTAGTGGTCTCGTGCCCACTCCTTCCCGACGCGGTCCCTCAGTTCGGGGCGGGCGGTCCACAGATCGCGCGTGATCGCCCCGAGGTTGACCTCGAGGATTCGCACGCTCTCGGTCGTCGAGATCATCACGACATAGCGGTGGTAGGCATCCTTGAGCTCGACCAGTTGATGGATGTTCGGAGTTGAGTCGATGGAGACGCGATTGTTCACAGGCACCGCGAACTGGAGCGCGAGAAAGAACGGTCGTTCTCCTCCGCGAGAAAACACGGCGATACCCTTTGTGGTCGGGGAATGCTCCCGCCCAAGGAACGCCGTGATGTTTTCGATGGCGCTCTCGAGAGCCTCCTTCTCTCCGGGGTTCAGTGTTCTGCGGAGGGTCCAGAAGCTCTGGTCGAGGAACGAGGCGTGGCGTTGCTCGGCGCGGTCCAGATTCACGTAGCAACTCAAGACCGGCGCGGCCGTCTCCTCCAAGGTGATGAGGTTGCGGATGTGCGCCTGGAGGTCGGCAAGCTCGATCGCCGTCGGTGCGGGTCTTTGCAGCGTTCGCATGATGCTTCCTTCCTGCGGCCCTTGGGAGATGCGTTGTGCCTGGGATGCGACACGTTGATCGTGTTGAAATCCTCCGCATCCACTGCAAGCAGGATCGGGGCGATTCGTCCTGAGCAAAATAAGGAAGTTTCGACGTGATCCATCGTAAAAAACGAGGTAGGGTGAGGCCATGGAATGGCTCAACTATCATCACTTCCTCTATTTCTGGATGGTCGCCCGTGAAGGCAGCATCGCGCGCGCCGGCAAGACGCTCAGGCTCGCGCAGCCGACCATCAGCGGCCAGATCCGGCGGCTCGAAGAGGCGCTCGGTGAAAAGCTGTTCCGGCACGAAGGCCGCCGCCTGGTGCTCACCGAGGTCGGGCACGTCGCCTTTCGCTATGCCGATGAGATCTTCACGCTCGGCCGCGAGTTCGTCGAGACCATCCGGGGCCAAGGCACCGGACGTCCGCACCGTCTCGTCGTGGGTGTCACCAACGTGCTGCCCAAGGCGATCGTCCACCGGCTCCTCGAGCCCGCGCTGCGCCTCGAGGAGCCCGTGCACCTCGTATGCCGCGAGGATCGCTCGCTCGAGGGCTTTCTCGCGGAACTCGCCGTCCACCACGTGGATCTCGTGCTCGCCGACGCACCCGCGGGCAAGGATCTCTCGGTCAAGCTGTTCAGCCACATGCTCGGGGAATGTGGCACGAGCTTCTTCGCGGGCACGCGGGCGGCGGCGCGGCTCACAGGGAAGTTCCCACGTTTCCTCGACGGCGCCCCGTTCCTGCTCCCGGCCCGCAATGCAACGCTGCGGCGCTCACTGGAGGACTGGTTCCAAGTGGAAGAGTTGCGCCCGCGCATCGTCGGCGAGATCGACGACAGCGCGCTGGCCAAAGCGCTCGGCGAGGCCGGCATGGGTATGTTCGCCGGGCCCTCGATCATGGAAGCGGAAGTGATCAAGCGCTACCGGCTGCGGGTCGTCGGGCGGGCGAGCGCGATTCGCCAGAGGTTCTACGCGATCTCCGCCGAGCGCCGCCTCAGCCATCCGGCCGTGATCGCGATCGCGAACGCGGCGCACGAGTCTGTGTTCAGCGGGAAGTGACGGGCCGCGGCAGCCTCGGCGACCCGGGGGCGTCGAAACGCACTCGGTGCATGGTCCGCGCAGACATCGCGCTAGCTTCTGTAGTGCTCTCTCGCCCACGCGGTGGTGAGCTTCGCACCCTCGTCGAGCGTCGTCGCGGCACATGCGAAACGCGCGCGGAACCGGCGGTCGTCGCACACCCACGGGATCTCCCATTGGTGAAGCATCTCGCGCAGTTCGCGCACGATGGGAGAGAACAGTCCCATCGCCGCGAGCATGAGCCCGGGGACACGCTCGACCTTGATGTCGCGGCCGAGTGAGAACGACAGCCGTCCGACCATGTCCCGTGTGGTCTCGGGCGATGCGCACGGCAGCATCCACCAGCGGCCATACGCGTCGTCGGGTGCCGCTCCGAGTGCGGCGAGGCCCGCGGCGACGTCGCGCGTGAAGTGGTAGGTGTGGACCGAGTCGGGGTTCATCACGAGCTGCGCCGACTTGCCGGCCAGCACGCGCGGCCAGAAGAAATCGCCGAAGTGCGACTGCGTTCCTCCGGGCCCATAGAAGTCGGACGCGCGCCCCATCACCACGCGCGCCACACCGCTGCGGTGCAGGTCCATGAGCAAATCTGCGACCTGCGCGCGGATCTCGCCCTTGCGGCTTGTGGGAAACGCCGGCGTGCCCTCGTTGATCGGACCGTTGGGCCGCCCGTGCATGTAGAGATTGTCGAGCACCACGAGCCTGGCCTTCGCGCGCCCCGCGGCCGCGGCCAGGCTGGTCGCGATGCGCGGCAAATCGGCCGCCCACACGCGCGTGTCGTAGGCCGGGTTCATACAGTGGTAGATCACGCTCGCGCCCTCGGTGGCCGACGTCGCGAAGGCCGCGTCTCCCGCATCACCGCTCACCACCGGGATGCCATCGAGCGGGGGAGACTCCGCGCGACGCACCAGGCGCACGGTGTGGCCGCGGTCACGCAGCAGGCGCGCGAGATGGGGGCCGATCTGGCCGGCGCCAAAGACGACGTGGAGCTCAGGAGGAGTCATGGGCGGACCATAGCACGCAATCGCAGGGCGACCCGCGCCCAGCACTACCCAGGCGCAAGGGTCGGCGCCCACGCCCCGCGCTCTTCCAACGAGCACCCCGCCCCCGGACAACGCTCCTTGATCGCGACCGATCCACCTGCGATTCTCCCAGCCCACCCGAATATTCAAGTGGTCCGAACTCGACGATTATTCGCTGTCGCGGGCCCGGTCTTGACCGGCTCCGGCGACCCCGTCCATCGCACGCACCTCATAGAGAGCCCTCAACCCCCATGCCCCGCGATCTTTCCATCCAGCGCGTGCTGATCATCGGATCCGGCCCGATCGTGATCGGGCAGGCCTGCGAGTTCGACTACTCCGGAACCCAGGCGTGCAACGCGCTGCGCGAGGAAGGCATCGGCGTCGTGCTGCTCAACAGCAATCCGGCGACAATCATGACCGACCCCGAGATCGCCGACCGCACCTACCTCGAGCCGATCACGCCGCACGTGGTGGACGAGATCCTCGCGGCCGAAGCGGCGCGCGGGACGCCGGTCGATTCGATCCTTCCGACGCTGGGCGGGCAGACCGGTCTCAACACCGCGATGCAGGCGGCGGAGGAAGGCATCCTCGAGCGCCACGGCGTGCGGTTGATCGGCGCGAATCGCGACACGATCCGCCGCGCGGAAGATCGCGAAGAGTTCAAGCAGACGATGATCAAGGCGGGCATCGATGTGCCGCGTTCGGGCACCGTGTCGTCGATGGCCGAGGCGCGGCCGCTGATGAAGGAGCTGGGTCTGCCGGTCGTGATCCGCCCGGCTTACACGCTCGGGGGTTCGGGCGGCGGCATGGCGCATACGAACGAGGAGTTCGAGCGCATCGTGGCCGACGGCATCGCGCAGTCGCCCATCCATCAGGTGTTGATCGAGGAGGATCTCACCGGCTGGAAGGAATTCGAGCTCGAGATGATGCGCGACAAGAACGACAACGTGGTTGTCGTGTGCTCGATCGAGAACCTCGATCCGATGGGGGTCCACACCGGTGACTCGATCACGGTCGCCCCCGCGCTTACGCTGAGCGACAAGGAATACCAGCACATGCGCGACGCCGCGATCACGATCATGCGAGCGGTCGGGGTCGAGACCGGCGGCTCGAACATCCAGTTCGCGCTCGATCCCAAAACCGGCCGCATGATCGTGATCGAGATGAATCCGCGGGTCTCGCGCTCCTCAGCACTCGCCTCCAAGGCGACCGGGTTTGCGATCGCGCGCATCGCGACCAAGCTCGCGATCGGCTACACGCTGGATGAGATCCGCAACGACATCACGCGCGAAACCCTCGCGTGCTTCGAGCCCTCGATCGACTATTGCGTGGTCAAGATCCCGCGGTTCGCGTTCGAGAAGTTCCCCGAGGCCAACGAGACGCTGACCACCTCGATGAAATCCGTGGGCGAAGCAATGGCGATCGGCCGCACGTTCCGCGAGGCGTTCCAGAAGTGCATCCGCTCGATGGAGATCAAGCGGTTCGGCTACGGACTCCACAAGGACGATCGCTGGCTCGAAGCGGTGCGTTCGGGGCGCGACGGCGGCAACTCGGGCGAAGGTCTGTGGATCGACGCGCAGGAAGACGGTCAGAGCGCCAGTATCACCGTCGGCGGAACGTCGCTCAGCGAAGCGCCCGGTGACTGGGAGGAACACTCGACGCACTCGTGGCCGGTGCCCGAGGACGTGCTCATCAAGAAGATCGGCACGCCGTGCCAGGGCCGGCTCTACTACGTGCGTTATGCGCTCAAGCTCGGATGGTCGGTCGAGCGCCTGCACGAGCTGTCGAAGATCGATCCGTGGTTCCTCGACCAGCTCGACAGCCTGGTGCAGTTCGAAGAGCGCCTGCTCAAAGTCGCGCCTGCGAATCATGCGAGCTTGCAGATCGGCCCCGAGATTCAGCAGATCTACAAGCAGGCGAAGTCGTGGGGATACAGCGATGCGCAGCTGAAGAACATCTGGCGGGTCGATGGCGCGACGCTCGCCAAGCTCAAGGCTCCGCAGTATCTGCCCAAGTTCAAACAGGTCGACACGTGTGCCGCCGAGTTCGAGGCCTACACT
The DNA here is from genome assembly GCA_031364845.1 of Candidatus Eiseniibacteriota bacterium. Lineage (GTDB taxonomy): Bacteria > Eisenbacteria > RBG-16-71-46 > RBG-16-71-46 > RBG-16-71-46 > JANLWX01. The sequence goes on along the minus strand of JANLWX010000115.1, from coordinate 12,491 downwards.
CCTTATTACTACTCGACGCACGAGGAGCCGCTCGCCCAGGTGGTGCGCAGTCCGGATGCCGTGACGGAGCTACGCGCGCATCAGCGCTCGCGCGGACGTAGCGTTCTGGGGCCCGCCGTGCGCCGGCTCGGCGATGGGAACGCGTCGCGCTACATGGTGCTCGACGACGAGCACGTGATGATCGAGCAGCACGACGACGAGCTGCGCGTGACGGACAAGCCGAAGGTCGTCGTGCTCGGCGGCGGACCCAACCGCATCGGCCAGGGCATCGAGTTCGACTATTGCTGCGTGCATGCCTCGAGTGCGGCGCGCGCGATGGGTTACGAGACCGTGATGATCAACTCGAACCCCGAAACCGTGAGCACCGACTACGACACGAGCGACATCCTGTTCTTCGAGCCGCTCACGCAGGAAGACGTGGTCCATATCTGCGAGCGCTTGAACGGCCGTCCGTTCCGCTCGGACAGCGCTAGCGCGGGCACCGGACTCGTCGAGGGCGTGTTCGTTCAGTTCGGCGGGCAGACGCCGCTCAATCTGGCCTTCGGCCTGCGCGAGGCCGGCGTGCCGATCCTCGGCACGTCGCCCGAGAACGTGCACGTGGCCGAGGACCGCGAACAGTTCTCGAAGATGCTGAGCGAGTTGGGCCTCCGCCAGCCTCCGAGTGGCATCGCGTATTCGGCGGACGACGCCGCGCGCGCCGCCCAGCGCATCGGATACCCGGTGCTGGTGCGCCCTTCGTACGTGCTCGGCGGGCGCGGGATGCAGGTGTGCAACAACGAGGACGACCTCCAGAGCTACATGGAACAGGCGCTGAGCGCGACCGATCGCGAGGGCGCGCTCGGTGCGCAGCATCCGATCCTGGTCGACAAGTTCCTGCTCGATGCGATCGAGGTCGACGTGGATGCGGTCAGCGACTACGGCTATCCCGGCCGCGACCCGATCGAAGGGCGCTGCGACATCTGCGGCATCATGGAGCACATCGAAGAGGCCGGGATCCACAGCGGCGACAGCAGCTGTGTGCTGCCGCCGCATTCGTTGTCGTCGTGGCTGGTCGACGAGTTGAAGCATCAGGTCAAGCTGCTCGCGCGGCGGCTCTCGGTGTGCGGCCTCATGAACGTGCAGTTCGCGATCCAGGACCGCACGGTCTACATCATCGAGGTCAATCCGCGCGCTTCGCGCACGATTCCGTTCGTGAGCAAGGCGACCGGTGTTCCGTGGGCCAAGATCGCCACCCAGGTCATGCTCGGGCGCTCGCTCGATGAGGCCTTGTCCAAGATCGGCAAGCGCGACGTGCCGGCGCCGCGGCACACGTCGGTCAAAGTACCCGTGTTCCCGTTCAAGCGTTTCCACGGAACCGACTTCGTGCTCGGCCCCGAGATGCGCAGCACGGGCGAGGTGATGGGCATCGATGCGTCGTATCCGCTGGCGTTCGCCAAGGGCCTGCTCGGGGCCGGCATCAAACTGCCGACCAAGGGCCGCGTGCTCGTGAGCGTCAACGACGCCGACAAGCCGCGCGTGGTGCCGATCGCGCGCGAGCTGCACGAGATGGGCTTCGAAATCTATTCGACGACGAAAACGCGCGAGATGCTCGAAGCGAACGGCGTACCCTCGACCATCGTCTACAAGGAGGACGAGGGACATCCGTTCCTGCTCGAGATGATCGACGGCCGCGAACTGGATCTGCTGATCAACACGCCGATCCACACCGGCAGCGCCTCCGAAGAAGGCCGCTGGCGTTCGGCGTCGATCCGCGCGGGAATTCCGCTGATCACGACTCTCGCCGGCGCGCGGGCCGTGGTCGGCGCGATCCGGGCGATGCGCGAGGGCGGGCTCCACGCGCGCGCGCTTCAGGACTATCTCGCGCCCGCCGCGGCTCGCACCGTCGAGGCACAGGCCCTGGCCGGGAGCGTCGCATGATCTGCAAGCTCGCGCTCGAAGACGGCACGATCTTCACGGGCACGGCGTTCGGTGCCTCGGGAACCCGCACCGGCGAGGTCGTGTTCAACACGTCGATGACCGGTTACCAGGAGATCTTCACGGATCCCTCGTACTGCGGGCAGATCGTCACGATGACGTTCCCGCTGATCGGGAACTACGGCGTGAACCCCGAGGACTTCGAGTCGTCACAGCCGTATCTGTCGGGCTTCGTCATCAAAGAACTGTCGCCGCGGCCGAGCAACTACCGCGCGACATCGTCACTCGAAGAATTCCTCGCCGAACGCAATGTGATCGGTATCGCGGGCATCGACACGCGCGCGCTCACGCGGCGCATCCGCATTCGGGGCGCGCTGCGCGGCGTGCTCTCGACCGAGATCCTGGACGACATGGCGCTGGTGTCGCTCGCGGCAGGTTCGCCGTCGATGGAGGGCGCCAACCTCGTGCCCGAAGTCACCGTATCCGAAGCCTACGCGTGGAGCGAGCGGGCGTGGACACACGACCACGCCGCCGATGTGAAGAAGCCGTCATCGAGCCATATCGTCGCGATGGATTGCGGCATCAAGTACAACATCCTGCGCCGCCTGGTGAGCGCCGGTTGCCGCGTGACGGTGACGCCTGCGAACTGGACCGCGGAGCAGATCCTGGCCCTCGAGCCCGACGGCGTCGTCGTCGGCAACGGTCCGGGTGATCCCGCCGCGGTGACCGATGCGATCGGGGCGCTCAAGGGAATGCTCGGGAAGGTGCCGATCCTCGGCGTGTGTCTCGGACACCAGATGCTGGCGCTCGCGATGGGCGCCGACACCTACAAGCTGCGCTTCGGACATCACGGCGCCAACGTTCCGGTGCTCAATCGTCCGGCAGGACGCGTCGAGATCACGAGCCAGAACCATGGATTCGCGGTCGAAGTGCGGTCGCTGGAGCGGCTCGGCGCGATCGCGACGCACGTGAACCTCAACGACGGAAGCCTCGAGGGCTTCACGCATCCCGACCACCGCGTGATCGCGGTTCAGTTCCATCCCGAAGCGAGTCCGGGGCCGCACGACTCGGGTTACATCTTCGATCGCTTCGTCGGAGCGGTGAGGGCGGGGGAAGTGATTGGCGCGGGTCTTCTCAAGGACTGATCGCGGAGCGCCGATAAATCATCGGGACGGAGCCACCATATGAACGTGTTGGGAATCATGGGGTTTGGGGAAAATCCGGCCGCCTGCTTGTTGCAGGACGGCAAGATCATCGCGTTCGGGGAAGAAGAGCGCTTCACCCGTCTCAAGGGCAGCGATGGCATGTGCCCGACCAAGGCGATCGCCTACTGCCTGTCGGTGGCGAACCTCCCGCTATCGGGCGTCGATCGCATCGCCTTCGGCTGGAACTCCAACAAATATCCGTGGGAGATGCTGCGGCATTTCGGCGGGACCTACCTCAAGTATCGCGGTCGCGAATCGCGGGCGCACCACGAGATCAAAGAGTCCAGCTCGATCGTGACCGCACTCGAGACGGTGCTCGAGTTCCATCCCGATCGCATCCGCGCGCACATCGGCCAGGGTCTGCGCGCTGCGGGGCTCACCGGGCGCATTCCGCCGATCGACTTCGTGGACCATCACATGGCGCACGCCTACAGCGCGTACTTCTGCAGCCGCTTCGATCGCGCCGGCGTGCTGACGCTCGACGGCAGCGGCGAGAACGTCTCCACCATGCTGTGGGTCGCCAACGGTGATCAGATCCGCCCGGTCGAAACGTTCAAGATTCCGCACTCGCTCGGCTGGTTCTACGCCGCGACCACGGAGTACCTGGGATTTCTTCCGTACCGCGACGAGGGCAAGGTGATGGGGCTCGCGGCACTCGGCGAGGCGCGGCGCGAGACCAACAAGTGGGTCGAGCCGCTCTCCAAGGTGCTGAAGGTGGGAATGAATTCCTACGAAGTGGATCCGATCTACACGAAGTTTGGCGGTCACTTCTTCGGTCATCTCTACACCGATGAGTTCGTGAAGCTGATCACCGCGGTCGATCCCGAAGCGCCGCCGATCTCCTACGGCGAGAAGATTCCGATCAACGGCAAGATGACGAGCAAGTACATGCTCGACACGTATGTCGACTTCGCGTGGGCCGCACAGGAGCTGCTCGAGCGCGCGGCGGTGATGCTGGCGCAGCGGCTGGTGCGCGAGCACGGGATGGAGAATCTGTGCGTCGCCGGTGGTGTGGGGCTCAACTGCAAGATGAACGGCGAGATCCTGCGGCATTCCGGCTGCAAGAACATCTTCGTGCAGCCGGCCGCGAGCGACTCGGGCACCGCGCTCGGTGCCGCGATGATCGTGGCCCAGCGCCATGGCGACAACGTGCGCAATCCGCTGAGCCACGTCTACTACGGCCCGGGATTCACGAACGACGAGATCCGCTCGGCGCTCGAGGGCTGCAAGGTTTCGTTCCGCGAAGTCGACGATCCGAGCCTTGCGGCCGCCGAGATGCTCGAGCGCGGCAACATCATCGCGTGGTTCCAGGGCCGCATGGAATTCGGAGCGCGCGCGCTCGGCGGGCGTTCGATCCTCGCCAATCTCACGGTTCCCGGCGCCAAGGAAAAGGTGAACGCCGAGGTGAAGTACCGCGAGTCATGGCGGCCGTTCTGTCCGTCGATGACGATCGAGGCGCAGGATCGCTACATCGAGAACCCGAACGAAGCCGGGTTCATGACGGTGGCGTACCGCTCGACCGATTCCGCGGTGCAGGAACTGCCTGCGATCGTGCACGTCGACGGCACCATGCGGCCGCAGACGATCCGCCAGGAGGTGAACCCGTTGTTCCACCGCCTGATCTCGGAGATGGGACGGCGAACCGGGCATCCGGTCGTGATGAACACGTCGTTCAATGTGCGCAGCGAACCCATCATCTGCACGCCGCTCGAAGCGGTCCGCTGTTTCTATTCCAACGGACTCGATGGATTGATCATCGGAAACTTCGCGCTCTCGAAGTCATGAGTCCCGTGTTCCCCGGCATCGCGATCGACGTGGCCGGGGCGGGACGCTGAACGTGGATCGCAATCCCGTGCGGATGGAATTGCCCGCCGAGCCCTATCTCGCCGAAGCGCAGGTGCGCGGGGAGTGGAAGCTGCGCGCGCATCCCCAGGTGTGGGCGGCCAGCACCGCGCTGCGCGCGCTGCATCTGACGCTCGACTTCGTCGCGGTGTTCGCGTGCTACTACCTGACCTACGGGTTGATCTCGGGCCCCTTCGGCATCCATCTCGTGGTGCCGTGGGTGTCGAGCCCGCTCGTTCCGCTGTTCCTGTCGCCGTTCGTGCTGCTCTACATGCAGTGGATCGGCGCCTATCGTGACCGGCGCTTCATCAGCGATCCCGGCGACTGGCTCAACATCGCGATTGCCGCGGGCCTCGCGGTGGCGACGGCGCTCGTGTTCTCGATCCTGCTGCACGTAGTCGAAGTGATCCACATCAGCCGGCGGCTCGTGGTCGGCAATGCGTTCATGCTGAGCGCGGGATTGCTGGTTACGCGCCAGATCATGCGAGTGATCCGCACCAGACTGCGCCAGCGCGGCCACGACGTGCGGCGCGTGCTGGTGGTGGGCGTGGGATCGAGTGCCGTGCGCGTGCGCGATCACATGCGCAACCGGCCCTTGAACGGCATGCAGTGCGTGGGCGTGTTCCGGTACGGCCGCCGCCGGCCGGCCGACGGGAGTGCGACCGGCGCGACATCGCGGCCGACCCCCGAGCAGGAACTCGCGCGCCTGGCGCATAAGGCGCAGCGGCTCGAAGTGGACGAGGTGATCGTCGCACTCCCGGAAGCGCCGCTCGCGCGGATCGTTCCGCTCATCGTCCATCTCGATCGGCTCCACGTGCGCGTGCGCGTGCTGCATCCGTCGTTCCTGATCCTTTCGGAACGGCTGCCGATGCATTTCGAGAGCATCCACGGAGTGCCGATCGTGGAAATGAGTCCCTACCATGGCGGGCTGATCCTCACCGGACTCAAGCGCGCGATGGATTTCCTCTTTGGCATCGCCGCGACGATCGCGAGCATGCCGCTGTGGCTCGCAATCGCGATCGCGATCCGCGTGCAGGATGGGGGCTCGGTGTTCTATCACCAGCGTCGCGTCGCGCGCGGCGGACGGGTGTTCGATCTGGTGAAGTTCCGCACGATGATTCCCGATGCGGATCAGCGCCTCGGCGAAATCCAGCATCTGAACATGCGCGAGGGTCCGATGTTCAAGGTTGCCGACGATCCGCGCTGCACGCCGATCGGACGCTGGCTGCGGCGCTACCGTCTCGACGAGTTGCCGCAGTTCGTGAACGTGCTGCGCGGCGAGATCAGCGTGGTCGGCACGCGGCCCCCGCTGGTGCGCGAGGTTGAACAATACTGGCCGTGGCAGACCGTGCGCCTGCGCCGCTGGGTCGGGATCACGGGCCTGTGGCAGATCTGCGGGCGCGACGACGTTTCGTTCGACGAGGTCGTGCTGTTCGATCTGTTCTACGACCGTAATGCGAACGCGTTTCTCGACATCGCCATCATCTGGAAGACGATCGGCGTCGTGTTGAGCGGCCGCGGCGGATACTGATTAGAGCCGCGTTGCCCGCGCCGCTCCGGCGCGATGGAGAATTCTCGAACTAGTCGTGGAACCGGACCCGCGGTCGCGGTATGTTGCGCGCGGCGCGAATCCTTCGGTTCCCTGATCAAGACGATCCTCGCGAGCCTGAAGCCATTCGATTCCCATCATCCCAGCCAGGGCCGGCTCGGAGTTCGGGTCGGTCTCACCACTCGGGGGACACCCATGAACTCCTCAACGCGATTCGGCCGCCAGCCCCTTCCTCGACTCGTGCGCCGCACCGGACTGCTGCTCACTCTGGTCGCCGCCCTCGCGGGCACCGCGAACGCGGCGACGTTCTACGTCAACAATCAGAGTGCCGCGGCGACCGATGCCGGCGCCGGCACGCTCGCCCAGCCGTACCGCACGATCACCGCAGCCGTGAACCAGCGCGGCGGCCCCGGCACCATCGTCGAAGTGCTGCCGGGTGTGTATCGCGAGCAGGTTTCGGTGTCCGCCTCGGGAGTCGCGGGCAACCCGTTCGTGATCCGCGCGTCGGGACCGGGCGTGGTGATCGAAGGATCGGAATCGTTCGCGACCGCCGCGCAGTGGACGCCGTTCTCGGGCAACGTGTGGCTCGCTTCCGGCGTCACGTGGGCAACGCAGCAGGTGATCGCCGACGGCGTGCGGCTGCTGCCGTCGATCGATGCGCCCGCAGCGATTCCCGCGGGTTCGTTCACGTACGTCGCGGGCACCGGCCTGTACGTGAACATCGGCGGGGACAATCCCGGCGCGCACGCGACACAGGTCGGACGCTATAACTACGGCTTCTCGGTGCCGCAGCGCAATTGGGTCACGATCGAAGGCTTCGAGATCCGCCGCAGCGACACGAAGGGCATCTTCGCCTCGGGCATCACGACCAACTGCGTGTTCCGCGGCAACACCATCTGGCGCGCGCGGCTGTCCGGCATTCATCTGTCGGGCGGCAGCGACTACACCGTCGATGGCAACACGCTGTTCGAAAACGGCGATCACGGCGTCTACGTCACCGGCGGCGTGACCGGCACGAGAATTCGCGACAACGACTCGTACGGCAACGCGCGCATCACGGCGCGCGCCGCGAACGGATTCCACATCTTCGGCTCGCCCGGACTCAGGCTCGAACGCAACCGCGCGCACGGGAACGAAGACACCGGTTTCCAGATCAACTCCGGTTCGAACGACGTGATCTCGATCCACAATCGATCGTGGAACAACGGCGACCACGGGTTCGACCATCTGAACTCGACCGGCGTCACGCACCTGCACGACGTGTCGTTCGGAAACTTCAAGGACGGCTTCTCGTTCGAAGGCGCATCGCAGAACGCGCGCGTCTACAACTGCATCTCGGTCGACAACGGCATCACGTCGAACAGCTCCGACCTACTGGTCGATCCGGTGGCGGCGGGGGCGTTCGAGTCCGACTACAACCTGTTCTGGAACTCCACCGCACAGGCTCCGGTGAAGATCGCCGGAATCCCGTATGCGACCGTGGCGGCGTACTCGGCAGCGACGGGGAAGGACACGCACAGCCGCCAGTCGAACCCGCAGTTTGTGAACGCGGGCGGCGGGGACTTCCATCTGCTGCCCACCTCACCCGCGATCGATGTCGCGACCTCGGGTGTGCCGAACTGGCCGGCGCTCGATGCCGAGGGACATGCGCGCTTCGATGTTGCGGCGGTCGCGAACCAGGGCGCGGGTCCGGTGACGTTCGCGGATCTCGGAGCATTCGAGTTCGGCAGCATCATCGGTGGCAATCGGCCGCCGATCGCGCGGCTCGAGGTGACGCCTGCTTCGGGGAAGGCTCCTCTGAGTGTTGTCGCGAAGGCGACCGATTCCAATGATCCCGACGGCAAGATCGTTTCCTACACGTTCGATTTCGGTGATGGAGCGGTGGTCGGTCCTCAGTCCGAATCCACGGCGTCCCACTCCTACGGCGCCGGAAACTGGACCGCCAAGGTGACGGTGACGGACAACGGTGGCCTCAGCAGCTCGGCGACCGCTCAGGTGGCCGTGAGCCGCCAGTCGGGCGGCGGGAACAAAGCGCCGGAAGTTTCGTCGCCGAAGAACATTCACGCCAGGGCAGGGTCCACGGTGAAGTTCACCGTCACGGCCAAGGATCCCGATGGCGACCCGATCCAGTCGTTCACCGCCGATCTGGACAAGCTGCCGCGCCACCACGGCGCAACCTTTGTCGTGAACGCTTCGAAGACGTCGGGTGTCTTCACGTGGAACGTGGATCGCGACGTGCGAGGCGACTTCAAGATCAAGTTCACCGCTTCGAACGACAGGAAGGGCACTTCGACCACGAACGTCAAGGTGAAGAAGAACAAGGACCGCGACGACGATGACGGCGATGACGACCTGCTGGTGAACCGGGTGAACAGCAAGCCCGCCGTAGTCGCGGCACTTCCGGCGACACTCTCACTCTCGAACGGCTGGCCGAATCCGGCTGCCGGTGCCGTCGACTTCGCACTCGCGCTGCCGAAAGCGGCGAAGGTGAACTGGCAGATCTTCGACGTCCAGGGCCGCACGGTGTGGTCCGAGGAGCGCGTGATTTCGGCCGGGCATGCATCGCTTCACTGGGCCGGCACCACGGCGCGCGGGGAGCAGGTCGCGAAGGGCGTGTATCTGGTGCGCGTGCGGGTGGACGGGACGCAATTCACGCGGCGCATCGTGCGGCTCTAGCCGGCGCGACTCACCCATGCGACAGGCGGGGCCCGGCGACATCGCCGCGGCCCCGCTTTCGCTTTGATGCGTGTAGCGAATACAACCCGATTCGCGATTCGTGCCCGGATCGGCGTGGCTCGAACATGTTCTGCGCGCCCTTTCAGGCAAATGCGCGCAGAGCAGAGTGGCGCGAACCCTGCTAAGTGAGGGGCTTTCGTTCCGTATTCCCCCTTGATACTTTTTCGAAACGACTCACTTCTTCTTCCTGCTGAGGCCGCTGCACCCATCGGCCCAACCCCTTGGGAACCCTGTGATCTCCTCCATTCGATTCGCCCGCCGGGCTGCACTTTCGCGTATCAGTTTGCTGCTCACCCTGGTCCTCTGCGCCGGCTCCGCAAACGCCGCGACCTTCTACGTCAACAACCAGAGCGCTGCCGCCACCGATGCCGGCGCCGGCACGCTCGCTCAGCCGTATCGCACCATCTCGGCCGCCGTGAATCAGCGCGGCGGGCCGGGCACCATCATCGAAGTGCTGCCGGGTGTGTATCGCGAGCAGGTGTCGGTTTCCGCGTCCGGCATCGCCGGGAATCCGTTCGTGATCCGCGCGTCGGGACCGGGTGTTGTGATCGAGGGTTCGGAGTCGTTCGCGACCGCCGCGCAATGGGTGCCGTTCTCCGGCAACGTGTGGCTCGCGTCCGGCGTGACGTGGGCGGCGCAGCAGGTGATTGCCGACGGCCAGCGCCTGCAGCCTTCGATTGTGGCGCCGGCGACGATGCCTTCGGGCTCGTTCACGTATGTCGCGGGCACCGGACTCTATGTGAATGTCGGCGGCGGGAATCCTGGCGGGCACGGAACGCTGGTCGGCCGCTACGCCTATGGATTTTCAGTGCCGCAGCGCAGCTGGGTGACGATCGCGGGCTTCGAAATCCGCCGCAGTGACACCAAGGGCATCTTCAGTTCGGGGCTGACGACGAACTGTGAGTTCCGCGGCAACACGATCTGGCGCGCGCGGCTCTCGGGTATCCATCTGTCGGGCGGTAGCGCCTATACCATCGCCGGCAACACGCTGTTCGAAAACGGCGATCACGGCGTCTACGTGACGGGCGGCGTGACGGGCTCGACGATTCGCGACAACGACTCCTATCGCAATGCGCGTATCACCGCCCGGGCCGCGAACGGATTCCACGTCTTCGCCTCGCCGGGCAACCGGCTCGAGCGCAACCGCTCGCACGAGAACGAGGATGCCGGCTTCCAGGTGAACGCCGGCTCGAACGATGTCGTCCTGATCGAGAACCGCTCGTGGAACAACGGCGATCACGGTTTCGATCACCTCAACTCGACCGGCGTGTGGCACATCCACAACGTTTCGTCCGGCAACCTGCGCGATGGATTCTCGTTCGAGGGCGCCTCGCAGAACGCGCGGGTCTACAACTGCATCTCGGTCGACAACGGCATCACCACCAACCGCGCGGACTTCTTCGTCGACGCGACGTCGGCGGTCGCGTTCGAATCGGACTACAACCTGTTCTGGAATTCGACGCTGACGGCTCCGGTGCGGATCGGCAACGTGCCGTATGCGACCGTTGCGGCCTACGCCGCGGCGACCGGCAAAGACTCACATAGCCGCCAGGCGAATCCGCAATTCGTGAACGCGGCGGGCGGCGACTTCCATCTGCTCGCGACGTCGCCCGCGATCGATGCCGCGACATCGGCGCTGCCGAACTGGCCGGCGCTCGATGCCGACGGGCACGCGCGCTTCGATGTGCCGACGGTCGCGAATCAGGGCGCGGGCCCTGTGACGTTCGCGGATCTCGGAGCTTACGAATTCTCGGCCCCGGTGATCGGCAACCTGCCGCCGATCGCAGCACTGGTCGTTCAGCCGGCGACGGGTAGCGCACCCTTGAGCGTCACGGCGAACGCGTCCACCTCGCGCGATCCGGATGGGAACATTGTGTCCTACACGTTCGACTTCGGGGACGGCACGACGGTCGGGCCGCAGATCGGAGCGACCGCGCCGCACATGTACGCCGCCGGCACGTGGACGGCGCGCGTGACGGTGAAGGACAACGGAGGACTCACGAACTCAACGACCGCGCGCGTGGTCGTGAGCGCTCCGTCGGGTGACCGGGCGCCGATCGTCGTCGCGCCGCCGCTCGTGAGCATCTCCGAGGCGCAGACCTTGACGGTGAACGTCACCGCATCGGATCCCGACGGCGATGCGATCCAGTCGCTCACGGCCGATCTCACCCGCCTGCCCGCGGGAAGCAACGCGAGATTCGTCGCGAACGGCACGCGTACCGGCGGCACGCTGACGTGGACACCCACGTACTCGGACTCGGGACGCTACTCGGTGACGTTCCGCGCTTCGAATGCGCTCTCGGGCACGGCGACCACGGCAATTCGTGTTCTCAACGTCGATCGCGCCCCGGTGGTTTCGTCGCCCTCCAACTACCACGTCGGCCCGGGATCGCTGATCGTGTTCACCGTGCGCGCGGTGGACCCGGATGGTGACGCAATCCACTCGTTGACGGCCGATCTCAGCCGCATGCCTTCCAACAGTCTCGCGAAGTTCGTCGTCGTCCCGACCAACATCGCCGGGGTCTTCACGTGGCTGATCGGTCCGACCGTCGACGGCAACTTCAAGGCGAAGTTCACGGCGACGAACGCGCTCGAAGGAACGTCCAACACCAACTTCCACGTGAAGGCCGGTACTCGTGGAGGTGGCGGCAAGGGCGGTAGTCTGGAGAGCGAAGCGGCCGAAGTTGCGCTGCCGACGGTGCTCGCGCTTTCTAACGGCTCGCCGAATCCCGCGGCGGGTCCGATCGACTTCGCGCTCGATCTTCCGCGCGCGGCGACAGTGCAATGGTCGGTGTTCGACGTCCAGGGGCGCGCGGTATGGTCCGAAGAGCGCTCAATCGGAGCGGGGACTGCTCGCCTGCACTGGGATGGAACTTCTTCGCGTGGAGAACGTGTGGCGAAGGGGGTCTATCTGGCGCGGGTCCGGGTCGAGGGGACGCAGTTCTTGCGGCGGATCGTGCGGTTGTAGGTCTTCGTTCGTAGGTCTTCGTTCGGAGGTCTTCGTTCGTAACTCAGGGTGCGCGTTCGCGGGTTGGCGACGGAGCCGGGCAGCAATCGCTCCGCGCCGCCCGCTGCGCGCGACCTCCTGTCGCGCTCCGCTCCCCCGACTCTGTCGGCAGCCATCCCTGGCTGCCTCTGTCGCGGGAGCGTCGCTGCGCGGCCACCGCTCTGTCGAAGTTTGCGAGGGATCCGTAGACGGCTGCGGAAGCAGGGCTTCCGAGCAGTAGTGCTCCGGCTGCCGCGCC
>JANLWX010000079.1:0-14091 GCA_031364845.1 Candidatus Eiseniibacteriota bacterium | reverse complement strand
CCACCTTCGTCTTGTGGCCGGCCGGCGCGCGCGGGCCGCTCGCCCTCGGCGGCGCCGAGTTCGAACCCCCGCGCGCGGGACTCGCACTCGCCACGACCGCCGTCGCGAAACTCAAGTCCACGTTCTGGAAGAACAACGTGCTCGAGGCCACGCCCGAGCGCCTGCTGTCGGCGACGATCGACGGCGCGCCGGTGACGCTCTCGGGCACGTGGTTCGATCGCACGATTTCCGTCGAAGACGGTACCTGGAGCACCGGCCTCTCCCGCCTGCATCCGCAGTGGAGCGTGACCGGACGCTGGCCCAAGGAGAGCGCCGCCGAAGTCGCGATCGGGCTCGCGTGGGCCGAACGCCGCGGCGTACACGTCGGCGACCGCGTCGCGGTCGCGCACGGTGACCGGCGCTCGCCGCTGCTCGTCACCGGCATCGTGCATGCGGACGCGCGCGAAGAAGAGCGCGCATGGACTTCGCTCGAGCAGGTCGAAGCGCTGGCTGGCGGTGCCGGAACCATCGATCGCGTGTGGCTGTCGGCATTGGTGCGCCCGCCGAGCCGCAAGCCGGCGCCCGATGCGGCGAGCGATCCGGTCGGCTACGAGCGCCACATGTGCACCGCCTATCCCGACGTGGTCGCGGAAGCACTCGAGAACAGCATCGCCCAGTCCGAAGTGCTGCCGATGACCGAACTCGTCGCCGGCGAGGGCGCGGTGGTCGGGCGGCTCAATCTCCTGATGGTGCTGCTCGCGTTCGCGGCGATCGTCGCCTCGGTGCTCGGCCTGCTGTCGACCAGCACCGCGACCGTCGTCGAGCGCAGCACCGAGCTCGGGCTGCTGCGGGCACTCGGCGCTACGTCGCCGCAGATCGCGGCACTGCTGCTCGGCGAAACGCTGCTCGTCTCGCTGCTAGGCGGATTCCTTGGCTGGGGCCTAGGCCTCGCGGGCGCTGCGGCGATTCGCGGCGACACGTTCGGCACCGGCTCGGCCCTGTCGCCGCTGCTGCTGCCGCTCGCCCTCGTGCTCGCGTTCATGGTCGCCGTACTCGGAACGCTCGGACCTTTACGCATGGCGCTGCGACTCGATCCCGCGCAGGTGCTCCGTGGCTGATGCGTCGTTGCGCATGGACCTGCGCCTGCTGCGCGGCGCGCTGTGGAAGAAGCGCGGCACCGCCGGGCTCGCGGTGATCGCGGTGATGATCGGCGCCTCGGTCGCCTCGGCGTTGCTGCACGTGTCCGGCGATGTTTCGCGCAAGCTCACGCGCGAGCTGCGTTCGCTCGGGCCCAACCTGCTCGTGGTGCCCGGCGCATCCGGCGGCATCGAAGGACCGATCGGCACCACCGGCGCCGCCTCCGGAGTATTCCTCGACGCGCGCTCCGCGCAGGAGCGTCTGCGCGCCGCCGGCGTTCAGGGCGTGCCGCTCCTCTATGTCGCCGCGCGCACCGGGCGCGTCGCGTTCCAGGTGATCGGCGCCGACCTCGCGGCCGCACGGCGGCTGCATCCCTCGTGGACGATCGCCGCCGGCGAGCATCCGTCGTGGATCGGCGTGCGCCTCGCGCGCCGCTTGAACGTGACGTCCGGCCAGGCGGTGCGGCTTTCGAGCCTCGACGGCGCGCGTTCGATCGACATCGTCGCCGGTCCCACGCTCGAAGCCGGCGGACCCGACGACGAAGCGTGGTGGATTCCGCTCGAAGTCGCACAGGCTCTCAGCGGACTCGAAGGCAAAGCCAGCGTGATCCAGGCCCGCATGGACGGCGACGTCGCCGAGGCCGCCGTGATCGCGCGCGTGGTCGAGGACGGAAGCGCGCTTCGCGTGATCCCGCTCAAGGCGCTGACCGCGACCGAAGGCCGGCTGCTCGACCGCATGCGGCGCCTGATGTCGCTGGTCACGATCGCGGCACTGGTGGCGGCCGGGCTGTGTGCCTATGGCACACTGACCGACCTGGCGCTCGAGCGCCGCCGCGAGATCGCGCTCATGAAAGCGCTCGGCGCCACGCGGCGCGAGATCGTGCGCCAGTTCGCGGTCGAGTCGGTGACGATCGGACTCATCGGCGGACTCGGCGGCTGGCTGCTCGGATTGGGCATGGCGCAGGTGATCGGACGCGAAGTGTTTCACTCGGCGATCGCGCTGCGCTGGGACGTGCCGTTCGCGGTGCTCGGACTGTCGCTGCTGGTCGCGGGACTCGCGAGCCTCGGTCCGGTGAGACTCGCGCTGGGCGTAGAGCCCGCGCTCGCGCTGAAGGGAGACTAGACGCCGTGTCCGACAAACTCGTCCGACTCGAAGGCGTCTCGCGCCACTTCGCGACGCTGCGCGCACTCGATCAGGTCGATCTCGAGATCCGCCGCGGCGAGTGGCTCGCCATCATGGGACCGTCGGGCTCCGGCAAGAGCACGCTCGTGAATCTGCTCGGCGCACTCGACCGCCCTTCGGCGGGACGGATCGTCGTCGATGGGGTGGAGATCACCGGACTCAGCGAGAGCGACCGCGTGCGCTACCGCCGCGAGAAGGTCGGGATCATCTTCCAGCAATTCCATCTGTTCCCCTACCTCACCGCACTCGAGAACGTGATGGTCGCCCAGCACTACCACTCGGTCGCCGACTCCGGCGAGGCCTCGGCGGCGCTCGATCGCGTCGGACTCTCGGAACGCGCCACGCACTTTCCGCCGCAGCTCTCGGGCGGCGAGCAGCAGCGCGTGTGCGTCGCGCGCGCGCTCATCAACCAGCCTGCATTGATCCTCGCCGATGAGCCGACCGGGAATCTCGACGCCGAGAACGAAGACAAGGTGCTGGCGTTGCTTCAGGAACTGCATGCCGAAGGCCACACGCTCGTCACCGTCACGCACGCACCCAAGATCGGAAATCTCGCGGACCGCCGCGTCGAACTGAACCACGGCCGCCTCGCCGACCTCACGGTGCCGAGCGAGGAACTCGAGCGACGCTACGACGAAGTGCTGGTGCAGATGTGGACCGTGGCCGAAGACGGACGCCGTCCCGACGCCACGCGCGTCAAGATTCCGGACGTCGTCGACAACCGCCGCACGCTGCGGGGCATGACCGAAAGCGGCCTCGTGGTGCAGAGCGCAGAAGCGCTCGACTTCACCCCGCGCGGCCGCAGCCTCGCGCGCGATCTCGTGCGCCGCCGCCGGCTCGCCGAAGTGCTGTTTTCCTCCGCGATGCACATCCGCGGTCCCGACGTGGAACTCGCCGCGTGCCGCATGGAGCACATCATCGACGCCGCGGTCACGAACAGCATCTGCTCGTTCCTCGGCCATCCGCGCCAGTGCCCGCACGGCAAGCCGATCCCGGCCGGCGACTGCTGCGAGCTTCCGATCATCGCTTGAAGCTCGATGCCGATGCCGCCTGCGCCCGCGCCCGTGACGCGATCGTGCTCGATGTGCGCACCCCCACGCTGTTCGCGCGCGGGCACCTGCCCGGTAGCGGCAACCTCGAGCGCGCCGATTTTGACGAGCGCCGCTCCGAGCTGCCGCCGCGCGATGCCGCCGTGCTTATTGTCGCCGCACATCCGGCCGCTGCGGCCGACGCCGCGGCCGCGCTGACCGAGCGCGGCTACAAGGACGTTCGCTGGTTCGACGGCGACGTGGCGGCGCTGTCGACTCGCGAGTGCGGATGGGACACAGGCCCCGCGCAACGGCTGTGGCGTCCTAATCCCTTCCTCGCCGAAGTGCTACCGCAGATTCCGCACTCCGGACGCGCGTGCGACCTCGCCGCCGGCGCCGGGCGCGATGCGGTGTACCTCGCCACGATGGGGTTTGACGTCGAAGCGTGGGACTACGACGCCGAGGCGCTGGTGCGCGCGACTGCGCTCGCCGCGCGCTCGGGAGTTCGAATCTCGACGCTCATCTGCGACCTCGAGCAACCCGAAGTGCCGCTGCCCGAAGCCGCGTGGGATCTGATCGTGTGCGTCCGCTACCTGCATCGCCCGCTGCTGCCGCGGCTCGCGCGGGCACTGCGCCCCGGCGGACATCTGGTGTACGAGACGTTCCGCGCAGGCCAGGAGCAATTCGGCCGCCCTTCGCGCGCGCGGTTCCTGCTGCAGCCGGGCGAGCTCCGCGCGGCGTTTCCGACGCTGGAAGTGCTTCGCTACGATGAGCCGTCGCCTCCGGCGGGACCATGGACCGCGCAACTCCTCGCGCGCCGAACACCGGACAACGTCGAGACATCCAAACCCGGGACATACGCGTAATCTGTGGTGAAGTGAAGACACTCTTCGCCGTAACTGCGAAAGGAACCCCCTTGAAGCCTTCGATCACCCGCGCCCTGCTTGCCTCCGTGGTCATCGCGGCAGCGCCCGTGCCTGCGCGCGCGCACGAATTCTGGCTCGCGCCCTCGACCTATCGCGCCGCCACCGGCGAAACCGTGAAGCTGACCATCTTCGTCGGCACCGGGTTTCGCGGCGAGATCAAACCCTACGCCGCACCCCGTGCCGTCCGCTTTGTCGCGAGTGCCGCGCGCGTTCAGGACCTGCGCGCGACCAGCGTGAACGGTGACGACGTGTTCGGGCGCTGGGTCGCTGCCGACGACGGCGGAGCAATGATCGCCTATGAGTCGAACTTCGTGGAGATTGAACTCGGCGCGCCCGAGTTCGAACGCTACCTCGCGCTCGAAGGCCTCGACCACGTGCGCAAGGAACGCGCGAAGACGGGGCTCACGAAGGAACCCGGACGCGAGCGCTATGCGCGCTGTCCGAAGACGTGGATCGCGGGCAAGGACTCGAAGCGCGCGACGACGCCCACCGGTCTCACGCTGGAACTCGTTCCGCGGACCGATCCCGCCGCGGCGGGCCCGCTCGATCTCGACCTGCTCTACCACGGTAAGCCGCTCTCGGGTGCTCTGGTGCGCGCATGGAACCAGCCGCTCGCCACCGGCATGCGGCCCGCCGACGGCGCGACGCGCGATTCCGTCGGTCCGGTGGTCGAAGGCCGCACGGACACCGCGGGCCATGTGCGGCTCGTGCTGCCGCGTGGCGGCGAATGGCTCGTGAGTGCGGTCCACATGGTGCCCTCACGCGACCCGCGCGCCTCCGACTGGGAGAGCTTCTGGGCCTCGCTCACCTTCGCGCGTCCCGCTAAGCGCCCGTGAGCTGAGCGGCCGCGCTCATGAAATTCGTTACACCTGACCGCCGCCGGTTGTTCGTGAACCTCGCGACCTGGCGGCGCGCCGCGAGCGTCCCGCTCTTCGCACTCATGCTCGCGAGCGCGCTGCTGATCCCCACGCTCGCGACCGCCCACGAAGAGCCCTACAGCTTCGTCGAAGTCCGCATCGACTCGGGCGCGGTGCGCGGACGCGTCACCGCGCACGTCGTCGACCTCGCGCACGAAGGCGGCTTCGCATCGTCCGATTCGCTGTTCGCGGGTGCCTACGTGCAGCAGCACCTGGCGGTGCTGCAGCGCTTGGTCGACGACCGGTTCCATCTGCGCCTCGACGGCCACGCACCCAAGCTCGAGTGGAGCGGCTTCGAGATCGTGCGCTCCCGCAAGTCCGTCGCCTTCGACTGGCGCGCCGCCGAGCGCGATCCCGCGACCATCGAGATCTCCGGTCCCCTGTTTCCTTACGATCCCCCGCACGAAACGTACGTGAACGTGTTCGTCGGCGACACGCTCATGCATCAGGACCTGATCGACGCCAAGCACAAGAGCGCGCGCTACACGGTCGGCGCGCGCCAGAGTCCGTTGAAGGTCGCGGGCACGTTCCTCGTCCAGGGCGTGCATCACATCTTCATCGGCCCCGATCACATCCTGTTCGTGATCGGCCTCATGCTGCTCGGCGGTTCGCTGCCGCGGCTGCTCAAGATCGTCACGTCGTTCACCATCGCCCACACGCTCACGCTCGTGCTCGCCACGCTCGGCATCGTCAATCCGCCACCGCGGCTGGTCGAGCCGGCGATCGCGCTCAGCATCATCTACATCGGCTTCGAAACCCTGTGGGCGCTCAAACGCCAGCGCGACGCGCGCGCGCGCATCGCATTCGGCTTCGGATTGGTCCACGGTTTCGGCTTCGCCGGCGTGCTGCGCGAGTTCGGATTGCCCTCGAGCGCGCTCGGCTGGGCACTCGGCTCGTTCAACGTCGGCGTTGAAGTCGGCCAGGCGTGCATCGTGCTCGCGGTGGCGCCACTGCTCGCATGGGTGCAGAAGCGCGATCCGCAGGTGGCTCGGCGCATCGTCACCGCGATGTCGGTTGTGATCATCGCCGCCGGCACGTACTGGTTCGTCCAGCGCCTGCTCGCCGCCTGACGGCTCGCGCCGGCCGAAGACACCCCGGCGAGCGTTCTATTTCTCGCCCGGCCCGCACGCAGTTATCGTGCGCCGCATGATCCGGAATTCCAACCCCCAGCCAAGCTCAGGCGCCGCATTCCCACTGGTGGTCGCGTTGCTCGCGCTGATCGTGAACCTGCTGCTCGCGCGTGCTTATCCCCTGATCGATCCCGACGAAGGCCGCAACGCCGAAGTCGCGCGCGAGATGGCGGCAGGCACTAACCTCATCGTCCCGCACCTCGCCGGCATGCCTTATCTCGACAAGCCTCCGGGCCTGTTCTGGGCTGGAGCAATGGCGATCCGCGCGTTCGGCACCGAGCCCTGGGCCGCGCGTGTGCCCGCCGCCGTCGCCGGCGCCGTCACGCTCGCATTGCTCGCCATTGCGGCGCGCCGACATCGCGGGACACGCTTTGCGTTGCTCGCCGTCGCGCTGCTCGCGGCGGCACCTTTGTTCGCCGTGCTCTCGGCCTACGTGATCTTCGACCTGCTGCTCGGACTGTGCGTGACCATCGTGTGGCTCGGCCTCGCCGCCGAGTTGGAGCACGGAGCGTCACGATGGCGGCGCGTCGCCATGTTCGCCGCCGTTACTGCCGGGGTGTTCATGAAGGGCCCCGTGATGCTCGCGTGGACGCTCGGTGGCAGCGTCGGCGCCGCCGCGATGATGCGATCGTTCAAGCCGCTCAAGTGGCTCGCCTGGATCCCCGGCTGGCTGATCGTGTTCGGAGTGGCCGGCGGCTGGTTCTGGCTCGCGAGCCAGCAGCATCCCGAGTATCCGCGCTACGCGTTCTTGGAGGAGTCGTACGAGCGCCTCACCACGAAGTCGTTCCAGCGCAATCAGCCGCCGTGGTTCGTTCCCGCCGTGCTGCTCGGCGGCGCGCTGCCATGGTCGCTCGCAACGCCATGGGCGCTGCCCATGAGCGTCGCGGCCCGGGTCGGACTTGGCTTCGTGCTGTTCGCCGCCGTGTTCTTCACCGCGTCAAACTCGAAGCTCGTCACGTATCTCGTGCCGTGTTTGCCGCCGCTCGCGTGGATGGCCGCGGAGGCGTGGTCGGATCCTTCGCGTGCGCGGCGCGGCGCGTGGGCCGCCGTGATCGTGCTTGCGGTGCTGGCGATCGGCGGCGTGATTGCGGCGCCCATGACCGGCAAGCTGAGTGCGTCGCTTGATATGCCGGTGGCGCCGGCCGCGACGGCGTTCGCTGTGGCGCTCGGCATCGCGGCGGTGGTCGCGGGTGTGGGCGCTGCAAGGCAGCGCCCGGCGTGGGCGATCGCTGCACTCTGCGCCTTCGTCCCGTTGCTGTTTGCGACCGCCGGGCCAGTGCTCGTGCGTTACGCTGAGACCCAGTCTGGGGGACCCCTGGCAGCCGCGATTGCGGCTGCCGAGACGGCAGCGCGCGTGCGCTACGAGCGCTGCTATAGTCCCGGCACGGACTACCGGCTCAATCGGATTTCGGATCTCGTGAGCGCCAAAGGCGAAGAGACCACCAGCATCTATCAGGTCCGCTATCGCGAGGCTCTCCAACGCAACAGACGATGGCGGGCGTGGGCGGACTCGAGCCTGGCGCCCGAGGCGCAGGTGATCGTGCGGCGCGGACGCAATCCGTCGCCGGCCCCGCCGGGGAGTGTGGAGTTTTTCAGGGACCGGCGGTTTGTGGCGTTCCGGCGTGTAAGAGCCGCGCGTTAGCGCGGCGCCTCGCACGAAAACGCGTGGAAAACTAATCCGACTGTCCGTGCGGACAGTTCGGTCGGGTGGCGCGCGGACCACGCGACAAGACTTCCAACTGTCCTCACGGACAGTTGGTGACATGACAGTTGATGACATAAGGACGACCCCATGTGCGGTATCGCAGGACTCTGGGCACCTGAACTCACACCCGACGCGCGCCGACGCCACGTCGAGGCCATGCTCGGATGCCTCGTGCATCGCGGCCCCGACGGTGACGCGCTGTGGAACGGACCCGGCATCACTCTCGGCCTCGCGCGCCTCGCGATCGTGGCCCCGCACCTGCCCGCGCGCACCGCCGAGAACGAAACCGCGACCATTCACACCGTGGTGAACGGCGAGATCTACAACCATCGCGAACTGCGGCGCGGACTCGAAGCTCGCGGCCACCGCATCGGCGCCGGCCCCGACACCACTGTGATCCCGCATCTCTATGAAGAACGCGGCGCGCGATTCCCCGAAGTGATGGACGGCATGTTCGCCGCCGCCCTGTGGGATGCCGGCGAACGCCGGCTCGTGCTCGCGCGCGACCGCGCCGGCGAGAAGCCGCTCTACTACACGCGCCACGGGTCGAGCTTCGCGTTCGCGTCGGAGCCCAAGGCGCTCGTCGGACTCCCGTGGGTCTCGCGCGCGCCATCGCCCGATGCGATCGTGCGCTACCTCGCGCACGGATTCTTCGCCGGCGGCGACTCGGCATTCGCCGCGCTCCAGATGCTGCCGCCCGGACACGTGCTCGAGATCACCGAGGACGATCAGCGCCTCACCCGCTACTGGCGCCCGTGGGACAAACTGCCCGCCGACGGCCATCACGAAACTCCGGCCGACGACGCCACCATTCTCTCGACCACCCGCGAGCACCTCGAGCGCGCCGTGCACTCGCGCGTGCCCGACGAAGTTCCCTTCGGCGTGTTCCTGTCGGGCGGCGTCGACTCCGGTGTGGCCGCCGCACTCGTCGCCCGCGACCATCGCCGGTTCCCGACCTTCAGCCTCGGCTGGACCGATCAGGGCTACGACGAATCCGCGCTCGCGCGCACCGTCGCCGATAAACTCGGCGCCCAGCACTTCCTCGTCACCATGGACCATCGCAGCGGCGAAGAAGTGCTGACCTCGTATGCCGAGACGATGGACGAGCCGCTCGGCGATCCCAGCCTGCTGCCCACCTGGGCGCTGGCGCGACTCGCCGCGAAGCACGTGCCCGTCGTGCTCACGGGTGAAGGTGGCGACGAACTGTTCGGCGGCTATCCCACGTATCTCGGCCATCGCTACGGCGGATTGGCCGAACACATGCCCGGACCGCTCGCGAGCGCTCTGGTCGCGCTCGCTCGGCGCGTGCGCCCCGGACACCATCACGTCACGATCCCGCTGCTGATCGAGAAGTTTCTAGGGACGCGCGGCCTGCCGCCGTTCGAGCGGCATCTTGCGTGGTTCGGAACTGCTGCGCCTGCTGAAGCCGAGGCGTTACTGGCGCCGGATCTCCGTGCGGCTTTGGCGCCCGATGCTGCGCGTGCGCATCTGCGTCGCTTCGCGTCCGCGATCGGTGATCGCTGTGGCGCGAGCTCGCGCAAACCCGAGACGCTCGCGTATCAACTCCTCGACTTCGAGCTCTATTTGGGCGGCGGGCTGCTCGCGAAAGTCGACCGCTGCACGATGGCGCACGGTGTGGAATCACGCGCGCCATTCCTGTCCGCGCCGCTCATCGAGCATGCATTCGCGCTCCCGGAGTCTGCGCGCCTGCGCGGGCGAACCGGGAAGTGGGCGCTGAAGCAGATCGCTTTGGAGTTGCTGCCCGAAGCCATCGTGACGCGCCGCAAGCAGGGCTTCTCGCCCCCGTTCTCCGCATGGGCGCGGGGCCCCTTGCGCGGAGTCCTCACGAGCAAGCTATCGCGCGAGCGCATCGAGCACGCGGGAGTTCTGGATGCCGGAGCCGTCGAGCGCATGCTGGCACAGCATCTGTCGGGAGCGGCAGAGCGCGGGCGGACGTTGTGGGCGGTGTTGAGTCTGCAGATGTGGGCAGAGCGGTGGGTCGGGAGTGCGGGAACGCAAGGTCACAAAGCGAGCACCGCGGCGCGGGTTACAGTCTTGGCAGATGGAGTGGCGAGCAGGCCATGGTGATTTCTGCGCAGCATCAACGGCTTCGAGCCGATGTGCGTGGCGGCGACTGGTGGGCACTTTGCATGAGACTTACTTTGACGATCGTGTCGCTACTGGCTATCGCTGGCCGAGCAACGGCATGCTCATGCATTGAGCAGTCCCTTCAAGCCGAATTCCGCGCCAGCACGCATGTGTTCGTGGCAAAGGTAATGAAGGTGAAAGTCAGTGTGCGCGTTCCAGTCCCCACATTTTCACTCGTGCAGATGAAAATTATCGAGTCATGGAAAGGTGTCTCTCCCGGCACAGTAGTCGACATCGCGACTGGGACTGGAGGCGGTGATTGCGGATACGCATTCGAAGACTGGGCCCTCCGGGGAGATTCCACGCACCTCGTGTTTGCTCGACCGTTTCCCAAGAAACAGTCGATGCTCACGACCGATGCCTGCAGCGGATCGAAGCCTCTCAAGATGGCGATCGCCGCAAAGGACTCCCTGGACACTTGGAAACGCCTTGGCTTGATTTCGTCGCCATCGAAGCGCACGCCCTCGCATCTTCGTCGGCGCTGACCCGACCTGGCCCCTCTTAGAACACGAACGCCAGGGAGACCGCGGCACCGCGTCCAATGACAGGCACAAAGCTCAGGCGGATGCGATCCTTGGGCAGTTCCTTCCACCGTTCCGGTGGAGGTGCGGCCGCACCAACCAGCGCCCCAATGGGTGCCAACAAAGTGGCAGCGATCAACGCCTTTCCCCCCGCCGAGAGCCTTATGAATGTACCTGGATCATCGCTACCGGCCGCGAGGCCCATGAGTGCGCCCATCACCGCGCCAAACGCTGCTCCGTTGAGGGCGCCTCTGCCCCTGGAGCGGCGACCCGCGTAGACATCCACCGTGGTGATGTCTTCGCGGCGGAGAACCGTAGTGTCCGTCTTACCCGGAATCTGCAGCGT
This sequence comes from Candidatus Eiseniibacteriota bacterium, assembly GCA_031364845.1. Taxonomy (GTDB): domain Bacteria; phylum Eisenbacteria; class RBG-16-71-46; order RBG-16-71-46; family RBG-16-71-46; genus JANLWX01. Next base: position 3,072 of record JANLWX010000079.1, on the reverse strand, counting down.
GAGGTTCTTGTCGTCGAGTGCGAGGACGGTCCCGACTAGCCGACCGCCTCCGGTTGGGACCGTGACGCGAACACGAGTACCGGAAGTGAGCTGGACCGTATCGTCGGCAAGGGCTACAGCCGCGGCAAGAGACAGGATTCCAACGAACGCGACGATCAGAGCGTATCGCATGGTCACCTCTCCGTTCTTGGTGGCAGACCTTCCGCGGCCGCGCCGAAGAGCCTGTGAGCGCAACTCCCAGCGCCATCGTGGGGTGCCGAGCCAAGCGGCCAGAACGTACTACGGCAACACTACCACCCGCCGGCCCGCCCTTCCCGACTCCGTCTCCACCACCGCAAAATACATCCCGGCCCGCACGCGCAGTCCGCGATCATCGCGCACGTCCCAGCGCACGCTCCGAACTCCAGCGTCTGCTCGCCCAGCAAACAGCGTCCGCGCCAACCGCCCCGAGAGATCGTAGACCGACAGCTTCGCGGCACCCGCGACCGGCAACGTGAAACTGAACACCACATCATCCCGCGCCGGGTTCGGCATCGGCTGCGCGAGCGAAACGCCGCCGGCATTCGCATCAGCGACCACATCCGTCGTCAGCACCGCCGGCGCGATCCGTACGATCTGCGCCTGGTTCGTCCCCATCGAGTTCGAGAATGGTTGCCCGGACCCTGCGTCGCACACGTACAGCGCGCCGTCCGGCGCGAACGCCAGGCACTGCGATCCACTCAAGTTCTTGAAGCCGGTCGCGAATACGCTCACAGCTCCGGCCGGCGTCACCTGCAGCACTCGCTCGCCCAAGATATCGGCGACGAACAGGTTGCCTCCGAAGCGCCCGTAGGTGTCGAACGCCATTCCGCACGCGCCGTTCAGCAGCGCCGCGTTCTGCACGAACGTCGACACGACTCCGGCCGGAGTCACGCGCGCGATGCGTCCGGTTCCGTTCGCGTTCGATCCGAGCGAGGTCAGGTTGGCATCGGCGACGTAGAGGTCCGTGCCCCATGCGCGGTTGGTACTGAACGCCAACCCTTCGGCGCCGGCGATGCCCGTCGCGAACAGGGTGTTCGTGCTGGCAGGGTTCACATACACGATGCGATCGCTCGCGGGGTCGCCCATGTAGAAGCGGTTCGAGAACGCGGCTCCTCCCCACGCTCCTGCGCCGGTCTGCGATGCGGCGGTGCTGGCCGAGGTATGCGTGATCATGCGGCGCGCGTCGATCGCGAATATGCCGGTGTGATCGAGCACGGTGATGCGGCCGTCGGGCGCCTGCGCGATGCCTTCGCTCTCGGTCCAGCGCGAGTCGCCGAGCCAATGTCCCAGATCGCCGCCGGGCGTGATGGTAAAGATGCGGTCGCGCGAAGTGTCGGTGACGAGCAGCGAACCCAGTGCTGGTACGAAGGCGATGCCCTCGGCCGCACCCAGCCCCTGCCGTGCGATGCGATCGGCGGTAAATCCGGCGACCACCGTGATTCCGATCGATGGCGCCAGGAACTTGAAGCTCGACGCATACGCAGCAGGCATCGAGCGACCGTCGGCGCTGCGCAGCGTCATGTCGAAGCTCCACGCGTACGACGTTCCCGCCGACCACATCGCCGCAGGAAAGAACTTCGCCGAGCGTCCATCATTCGCCACCTGCCAAGCTCCGCCGGTCGCCGGCGCAATCGCAAACGCCCCGGGCAGCGTCGCGGGATCGATCGGCCGGTCGAACGTCACCGTCATCGGCGAGCTGCGGTCGTTCAGGTTCTGATCGTGCCCCGGGTACGTCGTGGTCACATGCAGCAACTCCGCAGCACCGGTCGCCACATTCGCGGCGAGCGACTCCAGAACACGCACCCCGCGCGCAGGCACGCGCAATGTGAAAGCTCCGCCCGCACCGATCGTGTCGCGCACCGCGGAATCCAGCGCATCGACGAGCACTGAGCCCGATGCCCAAGGCGAACTCTGCCCCACCCGAATCACCGGCGCGTTCGAAGTATTCACAGCCACCAGCACGGAGTCCGTCGCGGTGCGCCGGTCGTACACATACAGCCCCGGCCCCGCGCCCTCTGCAAACCGCTCCGTCGTCACCCCGCGCCGCAGCGCCTCGTGCCGCTTGCGCGCATCGAGCAACTTCCTCGTATGCAGAAACAGCGGATGCACCATATCGAAGTTATCGAAATCCGACGGCCCGAAATCCCACGCCCCATCCCACATATCTTCGCGATTGTACGGATCACTTCCCCCGTCGAACTCCTGCTCGGTGCCGTAGTACACGCACGGCACGCCGCGCGAGGTGAGCTGCCAGCCGAGTGCCGCGCGCAGGCGGCTCTCGTCCTGATTCGCGATGCCGAACCCCAAGAACCGCGAGTTGTCGTGGTTGTCGAGGAACGTGACGAGTTGCTCGCGCGTGGTCGCGTCGTACAAGCCGAGCTGCGCGTAGCGGCTCGAGATCTCGCTCGGCGGATTGTCGAAGCCGAACACGCCGTTGGTCGTGTTGTACATGGGGTAGTGCAGCACGGCGTCGAGCTTGTAGTTGCCGCCCGAGACGGTGCCGGTGTACGAGCCGTTCTTCGCATCGTCGCCGTCGAACACTTCGCCGAACAGGAAGAAGCGGTCCTTGCCGCGCGAGATGGCGTGCGCGTGGACGGCGGGCGCCCAAGTGTTCCAGAACGACATCTCGACGTGCTTCACGGTGTCGATGCGATAGCCATCGCAGTCGGTGTTCTCGATCAGCCACTGCGAGGCGAGGATCAGTTCGTTCTGTACGGCGGCGTCCTCGGTCTTCAGATCGTCGAGGCCGAACAGCTCGCCGACGACCTGCTCGGGATCGGTGAAGTTGCTGATGTTGCCGTGCGCGTGGAATTTCGCAAGGTTGTCGAGCACGCCGAAGTAGCGTTTGGACGCGCTGCGCCACGACAGCGTGTACGTGGTGGGATAGCGGTAGGCGGGGTAGCTCCCGCTGGTGCTGTAGATGAGATCGCCCATGTGGTTCACGACCACGTACACGCTGTCGTGGCGCAGCGCGTCCAAACGCTACTTCGGCGTGCTCGACAACCTTGCGAAATTCCACGCGCACGGCAACATCAGCAACTTCACCGATCC
>JANLWX010000027.1:0-13413 GCA_031364845.1 Candidatus Eiseniibacteriota bacterium | reverse complement strand
GGTCTGTGGAGCTACCTCACCGCGTCGATGTACAAGCACTACCTCGGCGGATTCGCGCCGGTGGGCATTCAGCCCGAGATCATCCGCGTGGGTGTGATGCCGTTCCTGCTCGGCGTGCCACTGGTCGGCGTATGGGTGCTCGCCAACGGCTCGGTCCCGGTGCGGCGGTGGATGATGACGATGCTGATCGGCGTCGCGATCCTCACCACGTTCGTGTTCCGCTACGGCGTTCCCGATCCCGCCGCCTACTTCGGGCCGGCGTTGATGGCGGGATTCCTTGTGATGATCCCGCTCATCACCGTCGCCACGCGCCGCGCCAGCCGTGCGACGCTCGTGGCCGTCGCGCTCGCCGTCGTCGCGACCGCGGCGATGTGGGCGATTCCGCGCGCGACCGCCGAGCGCGCGCGACTGGCCCGCGTCGATGCGCGCATGCACCGCGCCTGGAACGCCGTGCCGTTCGAGCGCGGTTTCGTCGTGTTCAAAGACGATCACAGCGCGCGGCTCGAGATCCTCAGACTGCTCGAAGGCTCGCGCCCCGATCTGCACGTGATCAACCCGCACATGCTCACGTGGACGCTCAACCGGAACCGCTTCTCGCAGGAGTTCGGCTTCGATCCCGTCGTGCTCGTGCGTGAGGACTATGTCACGGAACTGCCCGTGATCATCGGAAAGGGGACTATGCTCCCGGTGGTAGACTTCCGCGACGTTCTGGAAGGCCGCCTGCCACACCGATGAGGAGGGGTTGAATGCGCCAGCTCTGCCGCCGCGTCCTGGTCCTAGCACTCGCGTTGTCCGCCCTGTCGTGCGCCAGTTCGAGTGAACTCGCGCGCCGCAGCGAAACCGCGCTCCGCTCGCACGACTACGCGCGCGCGTATCGCGAGGCGAAGGCCTCGCTCGACAAGGACTCTTCGAACGGCCGCGCGCGCATGGCGCTCTCTTCGGCGGCCTCGCACCTGATCGACGAGCAGGAACAGCGCATCCTGAATCTCGCGCCCCGCGACACGGTCGAAGCGGCCGAGGCGTGCCTCGTGCTCGAGGATCTGCGCGCCGAGGCGAACCGGTACGGCGCGACACTGCCCGTGCACGCGGAGTTCGCCACGACGATGGGCGGCTTGCGCCAGAACGCCGCCGCCAAGCTCTATCGCGAAGGGCTGGCGCATGCGAAGGATGACCGGCCCAAGCAGGCCTACCGCGAGCTGACCACAGCACGGCGCTACGTTGCGGGCTATCGCGATCTCGAAACGCGCATCCCAAAACTGTGGCAGCAGGCTGTCACGCGCGTCGCGGTGCTGCCGTTCGACGACGACACCCGGATGCCGGGCCTTTCGCGCGACATGGCCGACGAGATGCACCGCGAGCTGTCGGGCCGCGTGCGCTCCAAGGACTTCGAGTTCACCGAGTTGATCCCGGCGGAGAAGATCTACGATCAGCTGAGCGTCTCGCGCCTCGGCTCTCTCACGCGCGAAGACGCGGTGGCCCTTGGCCGCAAGCTTGGCGCGGATCGCGTCGTGTGGGGGAAGTTCTCCAATCTTCGCACCGACTCGCACACCGACCGCTACGAGAATTCGATCTGGCACAAGATCGTCCAGCGCGACACGTCGGGGCGCAACATCGAGCACTACGAAGAGGTCCCGTTCGATGCGGTCGAGCGCTGGCGACAGGTCGAGCTGCGCTACGACCTGGAAGTGATCGACACCGACGACGAGCGCACCGTGGCCGAGCGCGGCAAGGACCTCGAAGCCACCGCGCACACCGTCTACACCGACTACCAATGCGAGGGTTCGAGCGACGCCTACCTGCTGGTGCCGCCGACCATGAAGATGAAGGACGAGGCGCGCGCCAATCGCGTGCAGCGGGAGTGGAAGGACACGTTTAAGAGCTACACCGTGCCCAAGCTGCTCGACCGCGCGAAGAAGGACCATTCACGCCGGCGCTACCGACCCGAGTGGCGCGACGAGTTCGTGCGCGGCACCAATGACTATCCCGCGTTCCTCGACGATCTGCCGTCGCCGCACGAGATGGTGCGCATCGCGCTCGACGACAGCTGGAAGGATGTGCTGGCGGCGCTAGCGGAGGTGGACGCGGTGGATTGAGGGCGGCGCACAAAATCCTAGAAGAGACAGATGAGTCGCGCCCGCGAATCTACCCACAAACGAAAATGGCCTCCAGCAGCGGAGGCCATTTTCGTTGATAACCCCTCTCAGGGGAGATTGGATCTCGGGTCGCTCGGCGGGCGATCCTGCTTGCCCTCGCCGAGCGCGTGCGTGACCGCCACACCGGCTTCGTCCCAGAACGAATAGTCGGGGTACTTGCCGCCGTGGTTCACCTGCAGCTTGTCCTTCTCATAGATCAGTTCGCGGCCGTCGGTCTCGGCCATCTCGAAGTCGGTGCTCATCTGGAGCGCCAGCGTCGGGCACGCCTCGGCGCATAGCCCGCAGAAGATGCAGCGATTGAAGTTGATCCGGAACGCTTCGGGGTAGCGCCGACCGTTGTCCTTCTCGGCGGCCGAGATCGTGATGCAATCCACCGGGCACGCCGAGCTGCACAGGTAGCACGCGACACAGCGCTCCTCGCCGCTCGGATCGACGGTCAGGATGATCTTGCCGCGGTAGTTGAACGGAACGTTCGGCTTCTGGTCCGGGTATTCGATCGTCACCGGCTTCTTGAACATCTGCTTGAGGGTGACTCCCAGACCGACCAGCGTTTCCTTCAGCATCAGTTCCACCTCGAAGAAGTCATGGCGCCGCTTTGGGCGCCGGATCGTCTCGTCGTCATGCCATCGCGAGTGCGGCGACCTTCACCGGCGCGCCCTGAATTGCGGCCGCCAGCCACTCGGCCTCACGCGGAACGAGCAGCATACCTTCGGGCACTCCCGCGTGCACGCGGGTCGCGAGTTCGATCGTGCGGCTGCCGGCCGTCACGGCGATCGCGCCGTTGACGCCAAGGCGCTTCGCATCGGCCGCCGAGATCAGCGCGGTCACCGCACCCGCCATCTTTCGCATCGGCTCCGAGCGGCGCGACAGCACTTCGGTGCCGAGCGTGCGGTCGATGCGGAACACCGCGAGGCCTTCGCCGCTTGTGGTGAAGGCGGGCACCTGTGCGGCGCCGGTCGTCAGCGCCGACAGATCGAGCGGCGTGCCGTCGGCACCCGGCACCACGTCCTTGATCGGGGCCCACAGCGCGTTCGTGCGCGCGAGCCCGGCACGAAGGGCGGCGAGGTCGCGTGCTTCGGGCTGGCCGATCGTGCGCTCGCGCAAGTCTTCGAGCACCTTCCACGCCATGCGCACGTCGCCGAGCACCGGCGCCACGCGGTACTGGCGCGCGAACGAGGTCCCGTTGATCTGGCCGCTCACCGGAAGTCCGGGCGACTTGGCGCGCGCGAACGCCTGCAGGCGTCCGGCGCGGTTCACGTAGGTGCCTTCGGACTCGTAGGTCGGCGTGGTCGGCAGGAACACGCCGGCGGCCTGGTGCAGCGGACCTGCGAGATAGTCGAGCACGACGAGGCGATCGAGCGACGAGAGTGCGGCGATCGCGTTCGCTTCCCAGCCGCCGGTTTCGCACTCGACCAACACCGCAGCCTTGAACTTGCCGGCCGCGAGATCGGCGAGGATCGAGCCCAGCGCGGGCTCGCGCGACATCGCCGCGGCGCCGAAGCCGTTGGGCCCCGGGAACAGGTAGCCGAGCCGCGGCGCTCCGCCGCGCGCCTTGAGCGCCTGCGCCAATGCGGTGGCCGCAGAGAACGCGGGGCCGTCGAGCAGATCCGAGCCCAAGAGAATGCCCGGGTTCTTCGCGGCGGCGAGGCGCGCGCCGATGCTGGCGGCATCAGTGGAACCGAGCGCGGACGCAATCGTCTGCAACTCGGCGCCGAGCTTCGCCGGATGAACGCTCGTCACCTGCGCCACATCGCTCAAGTACGCCTCGCCGGCATTGATCACGAACACGTGCCCACCGCGGCGCTCCACCTGCCGCGCCGCGAGGGCGGCGAGCGGCGCTTCATCGACCAGCGAGGCGCCCGCGACCAGCAGCACGTCGCAATTGCCGATGTCGCTCTGCTCGAGCGGCGCACAGCCTGCCGTCTTCAACGAATGCAGCGCCGCGATCGCCCGCAGTTCGCGCGCGGGATCATCGAAGTGCGCCACGCGGGCACCCGCGAGCGGGCCCTGCGCCAGCGCTTCGAGTGCGGCGTGCGTCTCGACCGAGGCGCGCGTCGAGGCGATCAGCGCCACGCTCGCTGCACCATGCGTGCGTGCCGCGTGCAGCAGATCGGCGCCGGCCAGGCCGAGTGCCTGCTCCCACGCCGCAGGCTCGCCGTTCGCGCGCACTTCGAGCGGACGATCGGCCGCCATCACGTAGCCGTGGCCGAACTGGCCGCGATCGCACATGAACGGTCCGTTGACCGCCGGGTTCTCGCGCACGCGCACGCGCTGCAGGTCGCGATGGCGCGAGCCGGGATGCACGTTGCAGCCGACCGAGCAGTGCGGGCACACCGAGTGCTGGATCTCGAGATCCCACACGCGCGACTTGTAGTGGAAGAGCTTGTCGGTGAACACACCGGTCGGGCACATCTCGACCAGGTTGCCCGAGAACGGGCTTTCGAGCGGGCCGTCTTCGAAGCGCCCGAAGTACACGCGGTCACGGCTGCCGGTCGCGCCGAAGTCGCGTCCGCCCGCGTATTCCTGATAGAAGCGCGAGCAGCGGAAGCACGTGATGCAGCGGTTCATCTCGTGGTGGATGAACTCGCCCAGATACTGGTTCTCGAACGTGCGCTTCATCGTGGGCACGCGGCGCTGGCTGTGGCCGGTCGCGATCGTCACGTCCTGGAGCTGGCACTCGCCGCCCTCGTCGCAGATCGGGCAATCGTGCGGATGGTTCACCATCAGCCACTCGACCACGTACTTGCGCAGCTCGACCGACGCCTTGTCGAGCGTGGTCACTTCCATGCCGTCGGTGGCGGCCGTCATGCATGCCATCACCGTGCGCGACTTGCCGTCGGTGCCTTTGATCGTGCACGCGCACACGCGGCACGAGCCGACCGCGCCCAATTCCTTGTGGTAGCAGAACACCGGCACCGGAACGCCGGCCTTGAGGCCCGCTTCCACCAGGTTCGTGCCGGGCTCAACCACGACCTTGCGGCCATCGAACGTGATTTCAGTCACGCGTCACCTCACGCACCGGGGCGGAAATCGTTTGCTCACGCATGGGCCACCTCGCGATGGCGCGAAGGGAACGGACAGCGGCCGAGCTTCACGTGCTCTTCGAGCACCGGGCGGAAGTGCTGGTAGAGCCCCTTCACCGGCTCCGCCGCGCCCGCCGCGTGCGCGCAGAATGAATTAGGCCCGATCGTGCGGTAGAGATGATCGAGCCATTCGAGATCCTGCATCGGGCCCTTGCCGCCCTCGATCCGCTCGAGGATCGAGACGCCATAGGGGAGGCCGTCGCGGCACGGGGTGCAGAAGCCGCACGATTCGCGCGCGAAGAACCGCTGCAGATTGAGCGTGCCGTGCACCGGGCAATCGTCCTCGGAGAACACGATGAACGTGCCGGTGCCCAAACGGCTGCCGACCTTCGCCACCGGATCGAAATCGAGCGGCACATCGAGATGCTCGGGGGTAAGAAACGCGGTCGAAGCCCCGCCCGGAATCACGCCGAGCAGTTTCTTGCCGTCCTTCACGCCGCCCATCTCCGCCATCAGCTCGCGCAGCGTGGTGCCGATCGGACGCTCGATGCACATCGGGCGCTCGATCGCGCCGCTACCGCCGTACAGCTTGGTGCCCGCGCCCTCGGGATTCTTGGCGAGCCCCTTGAACCACGCCGCACCGTTGCGAACGATCCCGGGCACGCAGCCCAGCGTCTCGACATTGTGCACCGTGGTCGGGCGGCCCCACAGGCCGCGCACCGCCGGAAACGGCGGCTTCGCGCGCGGGGTGGCCTTGCGGCCCTCGAACGCGTTCAGCAGTGCCGTCTCTTCGCCGCAGATGTAGCGGCCGCCCGAGCGGTGGACCATGATGTCGAACGTCCACTTCGTGCCCATCACGCCGTTGCCGAGGATGCCCGCCGCACGCGCCTCATCGATCGCGCGCTCGAGGATGTCGGCCTGCTTGAAGTATTCGCGGCGGATGAACACGAACCCGTCGGTCATCTCCATGCCGTAGGCCGCGAGCAGAATCCCCTCGATCAGGAGGTGCGGATTGCGCTCGATCATCACCCGGTCCTTGAAGGTGCCCGGCTCCATCTCGTCGCCGTTGACGACCAGGTACTTGGGCCCGCCGTCCGCCTTCTCGCCGGTCGCGACGAACGACCACTTCATGCCGGAGGGAAAGCCCGCGCCTCCACGGCCGCGCAGGCCGGAGTCCTTCACGGTCTGGACCAGATCGCCCGGCTTCAATTCCTTGAGCGTGCGCGTCAGCGCCTTGTAGCCATCGGCAGCACGGTATTCATCGAGCGACGCAGGCGCGCCGTTCTTGCCCTTGGCGGCGAGGAGAACTTCGGTCATCCCGGATCCTTTCGGGTCTATGTGCTCCCCGTCGCCGAGCTACATCGTTGGCAGGCAAGGGGCAAGGCTGGAGTTGGCAAGCCGGGAAACTAACACATGAATCGCGCGATCGCGCAGCGATCGCGCGAAGGGGGGGCGGGGCGGGGGATGATAGAGTTCCGTGGGCTACCCTTCGACACGGATGAGAGGGCAAATGACGCGAATGCTGCTGGCTCTTCTGACGATGACGACCCTGTTCGCGCCGGATGCAAGCGGCGCCGCGGTCTCTGCCGAATCTGACTCGGCGTGGTTTGTGGCGGTTATGCGCGCGGAGTCTCGAGGGCCTGCGGACGGTGGGGGCGGTGTGACTGCCGCTCCCGATCGCAATCGCGTGTTGGCGCAAATGCGGATTGGGGCCGCGACGCTGCGGTCTGCCGCGTTGGCCGCGATCGCGCCCGAAAGCCTCTACGCCGGCCCCCTCGAGCCGCCGCCCATCCCGCGACCGCGTCAGGGTCAATGGGGCAACCGGATCGTAAAGGCGACCGGCATCATCTCGGTCTCGCTGAGCCTCGCAGGAATCGCCGCGACCGCCCGCGACGCGAGCGAGAACACCCGCAGCACACTGGCGTTGTCCGCCGGAGCGATTGGAGGGTCAGGAGCGCTGTTCAATCTGCTGCGTCCGAGGCCCCGACCTCCGCCGGCGATCGATCCCAATGAGCGGATGCGGACGATGTTTCGTGCGCTTCAGCTCGGGGATGCGTTCAAAGAGACTGCCGAGGCTCTGAGCGGAATTGCGTCCGAGATGGAGGCGATTGCGGCGCTGCCCGCTGCGACCGATAGCGCGGTGGTGATCGTCGCACGCCGGTACTTGAGTGCGTTGGGCCGCGCTGAGTCGGCGTTCGACGTCCAACTCCCGCACGCCGCGAGCGTGGCGCGGGAGGCGAGTGGCTACGCCAGCTTCAGTTCAGGCGCACGCAGGCGTCTCGCGGCACTGGCCGCGCAGTTCGATCGCACGGTGGACGAGTGGCGGCAGCGGCGCTGGCTGGTCGAGCGGGCAGAGCGCGTAACACTGGATTGGTTGGCGATCGTGGAGCGCGAGTAGCGAAGTACCAACTGTCCGCGCGGACAGTTGCGTTCGCCGCGAACTGGCCCCGGGGCCAGTTCATCACTCAGGCGGCAGCAGTTCGCGCATCGCCTTGCACTCTACCGGTAAAGCACCTTCACGCTTCCCCAAGATCCACGCTTCACCGGCGTCGACCCCGAGATCGAAAACTTCTGGATGCGACCGTTGTCTTTGTCGCACACAAACACGAACCCAGAACCGCTGACCGCAAGGCCGAATGGTGATCGGAATTGCCCGCCGCCAGAGCCCGTGCCGCCAAACTCGCTAACGAAGACTCCACTGCTGGTGAACACACCGACTTTGTCCCGTAGAACATCGCTCAGGTAGATATTCCCGTCACCGTCGATGCCCACCCCGGCCGGGTAGGAATATTCGCTGGTGCCGACTCCGCAACAGTTCCATCGCGCCAGTTCAGTGCCGCTCGTCGTGTATCTACGAGCTCCCAGAATCGACTGATCTCCGACAACGAGTTCTCCCGATCCATCCGCACACATGAATCCCGCGAGAATCCCGCCATCCACGTCACCCGGATTGCAGGGTGTCGAGTAAGCCGCGCCCCATTGGGTCAGATAGACGCCGTCGCTCGTGAATTTCTGGATTCTCTCATTCCCGGCGTCGGCGACTTCAACGTTGCCGTCACCATCCACCATGATGCCCAGCGGCGAATTGAACGTGCCGGGACACGAACCAATCGTGCCCCATTTCCGGACGAATAAGCCGTCCAACGTGAACTTCTGCACGCGGGCATTGTTGATCTCGGTCGTGTACACGTTGCCATCGGGACTTACGGCGATGCCGTAGGGTTTGTCCATCTGCCCATCGGCCGACCCCAGCCCGCCCCACTCGCCGACATAGACGCCATCGCTCGTGAATTTCTGAACGCGATTATTGCCGTGGTCCGCCACGTAGACGTTGCCGACAGCATCGAGCGCAATGCCGGTGGGCAGTCGGAACTGGCCTGGGGCTGAACCGATGGTTCCCCACTGCGCGACCATAGTGGTGGGATCCGCGCCTAGTGCGGGAGAAGTCGCGAGCGCAATCGCGAGCACGGCGGAAAAAAAGAACGGCTTCATGGGAATCCCTTGCCTGCAATGCGGCTTGTCGAGGACACGAGAAGACCGTCGATTCGTCCGTCTCCGAATGCAAAGGAGTATGGCAGAAGCGGGGGGGGGGGGTAGCTTCTTTGCTAGGTGGGGCGGCCAACCACCGCGATCGGAACTGTCCGCGAAGACAGTTGGCTCCGCACCACCGCGAACTGGCCCCGGGGCCAGTTACCTCGTCAGTACCACCCGTCTCAACACCGACTTCGGTCCCATCTGGAGCTGCACCAGATACACCCCCGGTGCCACCCGCCGTCCGTCGCGTGACGTGGCATCCCAGCGCGTCGAATGGACACCGGCCTTCTGTGATCCGGCGAACGGTTCGGCGACGAGACGCCCGGCGAGGTCGAATACCCGCAGTCGCACTGCCCCTGCCTGCGGAACCTCATAGGCCATGCGCAGCTCGGTGGTGAACGGATTCGGTGTGACCGAACGGAACTCAAGGCGGTTCAAGACCTCGGCTTGAGTCTTCATCCGCGCGAGCAATTCGTTCTGGTCGATCGAGGCCGCCTTGGCGACGGTCCCGGGGGTGAGCACATCCCACGCGATTGCGAGGTGGGTACGTTGCGTGCCGTCCGTGCAAGGATCCCAATGCTGCGCGCGCACTTTGACGCGCACGGCGGTCTGTCCGGGCTGTGAGACGAACTCGACGATCTCCGTGTTGTCTACGTGGGACTGGTTCGCGTGCACCTGCGTGCGTGCCGTCCCTCCAGTTACGTACGTCTCCACCACGCTCATGTCGAGATCGGTGAGCATCACGTCCGGGATCGACGTCATCGCGTCCTGGCACTGGTCATAGGTGAGCACGACACGCACCTTGTCGCCGGGATTCGAGTTGATCTGGATCGGGATCGTGAAGTCTCCATCAGTGTTGAAGTCCACGGCTCGATCCACAAAGCCTGAGTGGAAGTTCTCGTCGCTGAGGATCTCCTTGGCGCGATCACCACGCGGAACGCCGGCGCCGCTGTGGTCGTCGATTCCGTCGGCGATGATGGGAACCGGCAGATTGCCGGGGATGGCGTGGGATGCAGACGCCATCAGTACGGCGCGCGTGAGCGTCGGATCGGACGTGAGTTCCTCAGGGAAGTTCGCCATCAGAAGTGCCGCCGTACCGACGATCAGCGGTGTCGAAAAGCTGGTGCCGCCCGACGGCGTGTAGCCATGGAGGTTGGCCTGGTCGGCGAAGAACCCTGAATAGGCACCCACCACATCCGGTTTCTCCCGCCCCGTGGCCGCTTCATTGAGCCAGCGCCCGGCTTCGGTGTCGTCCCCGTAGTTCTCGGGTCCGTGGGTGTTATGGTGGTTGTAGCCCCCGACGCACACCGAGTTGTATGAGAAGGCGAACACCGGCAATTTATCGGCATCCTCGTTGCCGTGCACGTTGCCTGAACCGTTGGCGACGAATACGCGGTCGGCGTAGACGGCGTAATCGAGCATGCGCCGATCACTCTTCGAGATCTCGAAGCTGAGGTTAATGAGGTGTGGGTTGCGCTTCAGCATGTCGCTGCTGATTGCGCCGATGTCGGACGTGACCATGCGCCCCTGAAACAGACCGATGAGTTGGATCTCACCCGAGGGTCCGACGGCCGCACCCGCGCAGCTCGCCACCTGAGTCGAATGTCCATTGCTGCTCCCAACGAAATCGCTGCACGGGAACGCGACCGGATCCTCAACGACGATGTTGCGAAACGCTTCGTGATCTTTCTGGATGCAGGCCTGAGGTTCGGCGATACCGATCCGCAAGCCCTGCCCGGCGAGCAACAGGTGCACGAGCCACAGCGGTTCCTGGCCGAGGTCGAGGGCTCCGTGGGTCGCCAGGAGCGCCGGTTCGGGCGGCGTCTCGACGATCTCGACCGCCTGCGCCAACCGGCTCGCTACGGTTTCGAGCACGGTGCGGGAAGCGCGTACGTGCAGCACCGCGGGGTTGAGTTCGACGCGGAGAACTGTGGCACCCGCTGACGTCAGTGCCGCGGACACGGCGTCCACGATGGGTTGCGCGGCGGCGGTCCGTCCCGCGACCCACGCGGTGTGCCCGAGATCCCACAGCGCGGGCGTGGTGGCGTCGGTCAGGAATGTGGACTCGCCCGGCACGATGAGCCACACGTCTGCGAGCACAAGGTCGCTGTTCGCCATGGTCGTCAGCTTCTGAACCAGGCCCGGGTTGAGCGAACCGTGATGCTCGCGCCACAGGGTCTCATTCTTGCCGCGGACTTCGCTGAAGGAGGCCGGGCCGCCATTGTCAGTGCGCAGCGTCAGATCACGAACCGCGCCCGTCGAGGGGTCCAGCACCTTCGATCGCATGAGTTTGAGATTCAGCTCCGGGAACGCCGTCGTCGGTCCGCGCGTCACGATCTCGGAGCCGTTCACATAGTTCTCCGGGCCCGGCGTGAATTCCTCCGCAGCCAGCGTGGGTTTCATGACGACGAGGCCATTGCGCCCTATCACAGCATCGACTCCGAGCCGGATCGGAACCACGAGCGAGACGGTGCCGCCGGCCTCGACCGTCACGGGCCCCTGCAGCCTGAGGCGCTGGTCGTTGTCGAGCACCGGCTCCGGCAAACGCCGCCGGCTTCCCTGGTTCGGCGAAACGGGGGTGAGGGCTGCGGCCAGGTTGAGCGTGATCTGGATCATCCGCCCCGCGGGAACGCTTCCACCGGCAAGGAAGCGCGGAGAGCCTTCAGCCGCGCGAGGAATGATAGGCTCGCTCGAGCCGTCGAACGGCCTCACGTTGTAATGCTTCCGCGCAGCATCCTGGCCCGCGACCTGAATGTGGCCGAGTGAGAGGGCCATCTCGCTCCAATTGGGGACCGTGCCGTCGATTCGCACGAAGATCTGTACGCGCCCTTCTGCCGCCGGAGAAGGGGGGGCTGGCTTCGCGTGCGCGGTGGAACACGTCGCAGCGAGGATAGCGAGAATGCCGAGCACGCGTGCGTGAGTAGTGAGTAGATCGCGGCCGATGGTGGTGATGGCGGACACAGCGCGCGGAAGCTCGAACGGCTTGCCAGGTCGCAAGGCACACCCCTTGAAGTTGGTCTCGGTCGAAGGCTGGAGGACGGGATGCAGAGTAAGTCCGGTACCGCGCCCCATGCGAAGGAAATAAACACGGGGCGGTTCGGAGCCCTCGCCACGGCTGGATTCACGGGGCTCAATCTCTAAACGTCCCAGCCGACCATACCGAACAGGGTATCGAGGGCGAGGCGGAGCTTACCCCCGAATCTTCGCCACCAGCGCCTTCATCGCCTCACGATCCGTCTTCAACGGACCATGCACGGTCTCCCCCGCGATCAGGCAGGGCGCCATCTCGCAGTGACCGAGGCATACGATCGGAAGGACCGTCAGCTCACCGTCCGCGGTGATCTCGCCGGGCTGAACACCCAGTTCGCCGCACAGATTCTTCATCAGCGCGGCACCGCCGGTCAGTTCGCACGAGATGCTGTCGCATACGAACACGACGCGCTTGCCGACGGGTTTCCGGAACAGCAGGTTGTAAAACGTCGCGACTTCGTCGGCTTCCTGCGGGGTCAGCATGCATTCGGCGGCGGCGGCCTTGAGCGACTCATCGTCGATCCAGCCTTTCTTCTGCTGAATCGCCCACAGCACATCGACGATCTTCTCTCGCGCGAGCGCCTTCTCGTCGGGGCCCAACTCGAGCTTCACGGCGTTGCCGTGGATGTCGTAGTGGGGGCCGGTGTTCGCGTGGCTCATTTGTCGATGTCTCCCAGAACGAAGTCGATGCCGCCCAGTGTCACCACCAGATCCGAGACCTTCTGTCCCTTCACGAGCTGTGGCAGCGCCTGCATGGTCGGGAATGACGGGGTGCGGATGAACACGCGGTACGGCAGATTGCTGCCGTTGCTGGTCACGTAGTAGCCGTACTCGCCCTTGGGCGCCTCGATCGACACGTAGGCATCGCCGGCGGGCGGCACGAAGCCGCGCGAGACGTTCACGAAGTGGTGGATCAGGCTCTCGATGTGGTGGAGCATCTTGCCGGGCTCGGGAATCGAGTAGCGATACTCGGGATTCACATAGTCGCCGTCGGGCATGTTCTTCACGCACTGCTCGATGATGCGATGGCTCTGCCACATCTCGGCGATATGGATCAGATACCGGTCGTAGTTGTCGCCGGTCGAGCGCGTGGGGATGTCGAAGTCGAAGTGCTCGTAGCCGCCGTAGGGCGCGGCCTTGCGCAGGTCCCATGCGAGTCCGGCCGCGCGAATGTTGGGGCCGGTGAGGCCCAGGTCGATCGCGTCGTCCACCGAGATGCCGCCGGTGTCCTTGCAGCGCGCAACGAAGATCGGGCTTCCGGTCAGCAGCTTCTCGACGTCGCGGAGCTGATCGGGGAAGCGCTTGAGCCAGCCTTCCATGTCCGCGCGCCAGTCAGCGGGCAGGTCGTTGGTGACGCCGCCGATCCTGAACCAGCTCGGATGCATGCGGCCGCCGGTGACCTTGGCGACGAAGTCGAGGATCTGCTCGCGGTGTTCGAACGTGAAGAACACGGGCGTCAGCGCGCCTGTGTCCTGCGCGAAGGTTCCGATCCACACCTGATGGCTGATGATGCGGAACAGCTCGGCCATCATGATGCGGATCATGCGCGCGCGCTCGGGCACCGCGCAGCCGAGCAGCTTCTCGACCGCCATCACGTAGGGCCAGTTGTTCTGCACGCCCGACAGGTAGTCGACGCGATCGGTGTAGGGAATGAAGCGATGATAGGTCTGGCG
>JANLWX010000023.1:0-10812 GCA_031364845.1 Candidatus Eiseniibacteriota bacterium | reverse complement strand
CGGCGGGGTCGCGAGTCCAAGCGCCCTCCGCTGCTGCTCGAGCAACTGCTGCGCCTGGGCGTCGCTCGGGTTCGCCTGAACCCAGCGTTCGACGTAGGTCAGCGCCCGTTCGCGCTGTCCCGATTCCCACAGCGTGAAGTAGGCGGCGTAGTACGCCATGCTGTAGGTGGGATCGATCCGGATCACCTGGTCGAGCTGCTGCAGGGCGCCCGGAATATCGCCGCGATACGACAGCACGACTCCATAGTAGTAGCGCGCCTCGGCGTCACGCGGATTGCGATCGATGATCTTCTTGAACAGCGCAAGCGCCTTGGTCGTGTCGCCGGCATCCATGTAGAAGCTCCCGAGCGGCACCATGAGATCGGTGTAGTCGGGGAACATGCGCTGGACGCGCTCCATCTCGGCGATACCCCTGGCGACCTCGCCCTTGCGGCGATAGTAGAACGCGAGCTGCAGATGCGCCGCGGCATAGTTGCGCGAAAGCGTCGAGGCGTTTTCGTCCTTGTAGACCGACTCGTCCCAGGTCCCGTCCTCCTTGAACAGGCCCTTGTACTTGAAGACTTCGTAGAGCGCCTTGCGCGTCACCGGCTCGTCGACCTGCTCGGTCGTCGAATCCGGATTCACGCGATAGACCAGGCCCTCGAGTGTGAACTGCTTGTCGAGACCCATGTGCTCGGGGACCGTGACCGCGAAGTACGGCTGGCTCTTCCAGCTGCCGTCCGGATTGCGGTTCTGGCGCATGATGTGATCGACCATGAAGTGGCTGGTGTAGATGATGTTGCCGGTCGAGTCGCGGATCGCGCCGAGTCCGAGCATGCCGACGGTCTCGTCGTCGAGCGCGATCGGGACTTTGGGATACTCATCGCGCAGCTGGCGAATGTACCAGTCGGTGTTGAGCAGGCTCAGGTTCACGACGCGGACGTCCTTGCGGAAGTTCTCGACTTGCTGGATGTACCACAGCGGGAACGTGTCGTTGTCGCCGTTGGTGAACACGAACGAGTTCGGCGCGAGCGGCGCAAGCATGTTGTAGGCGTAGTTCTGGGCGACGTAGTTGCCGCGGCGGTCGTGCGTGAACCAGAGATTTTTCATCATCAGGAACGGCATCACGATCATCAGCAGTGCCGTGAACTGCCACGCCATGCGCTGCATCATCCCGGGCTTGAACGAGTCCCGCACCCACATGATCAGCCACGCGGCCCCGAGACCGATCCAGATCGCGTAGGCGTGATAGCCGCTCTGGAAGAAGTAGTCGCGATCGCGGACTTCGTGATCGGTGAAGTTGAGGAACAGGATCATGCCGGCCGTGGTGAGGCCGAAGAACGCCCCTGAGTAGAGGAACGATCGCCGGTGTCGCCGCGCGAGCCACACCGCGCCCGCGATGCCGAGTCCGAGCGGCAGCATCACGCCCCACAGACGCTGGGTCGGGAACAGCGGCCACTGGCGGCTGAAGTAGCGCCAGAATTCCTTGTCGAGCTGAGCAGCCAGCGGCGCGCGGCGGTTGAACATGTTCATCTCGCCGTACTGTTTGCGCTCCAGCAGGTCACGCAACTTGTCCCAGTTGTCGGGCGCGCCCTCGTTGACCGCGGGATGCTGCGCGGCGCGGATCGGCAGATACAGATGCGTCGAGTAGCCCGCGACCATCAGGAACAGCGCGAGCGCCATGATCCTGCCCTCGCGCGCCTTCATCGCCAGCATCACGAGCGGCACCAGCAGTGCGGCGAGCCCGACGAACGCGGTCGGCGCATCGATCGCTCTGTCTCCGAACGCCGCCGAGAGCGGATACAGCATCGCCGCGGCCGATCCGTAGGCAACGATGGCCGGCAGCTTCTTCTGACTCGCGAAGATCAAATAGACGATTCCCGACAGCAGCAGCACACCGCCGGCCATGCGCTCCAATCCCATCGTGACCAGCAACACGGTGAGCAGCGGCATCAGGAAGACGATGGCAGCCTTGCGATCGACGAGCCACACCAGCAGCAGCAGCGGCAGCCCCATGATGCCGACGCCGAGGTGCAATCCGACCGAAAGCCACATCACGTAGACCGCGAGCAGCAGCGGTCCCGAGGTAGGCCGGCGTTCGTGCTCCTCCCACCACCGCAATCCGAGCCACAGCACCAGCGCCTGCGCGAAGCTCATCAGCGCATAGACTTCGGCTTCGATCGAGTTCTCCCAGAACGAATCCGAGAACGCGAGCATCATCGCGCCGCAGAACGCGCCGATGTGGGCGACCCACTCCATCCAGCCGAGTCCCGCTGGAGTGGCCCACGACTCGCCGCCCGCAGGCTCGGGTCTCGCAGCCCCCGCCACCGGCTTCGTGCCGGCCAGTGCCGCGGCGGTGGCGCCGCCCATCGCGAGGCGGATGAACTTGAGCGTGGTGAGGTAGGTGAGCACGATCGCGAACGCCGCGGGCAGCGCCGACAGCGCATTCACGCGTTCGGCGATCGAACGCCACGGGATCAGCGTGGCGATGCGTCCGAGCAGCACATAGAGCGGAGTGCCGGGCGGGTGCGGGATGCCGAGGATGTTGGAAACCGCGATGAACTCACCGGCGTCCCAGAACGGCACCGTCGGGGTCAGCGTGATCAGATAGACGGATACGGAGATCAGGAAGACGAGCAGGGCGAGGCCATACGTAGCGCGACGCGCCGAATCCATCAGGTCGACCTCCGAAACGGGACACGCACGGCTCTGCGGCGCGGGATGCGCAACAGGAAGATGATTCCGCCGAGAAGGCTCACGGCCACCGCCACGAGATACGTGGTGAACTGAAGCGAGAAGGCCTGGGCCCGTCCCACTCCCACGAGCCCGAACAGGATCACACCCGCTCCCTCGCGCACCCCGATGCCATTCAGCGAGATGGGCAGCGAGACTATCACCGCGAGCAACGGAACGAAAAGCAGGAAGTAGGTGAACGGGATGTCGAGACCGAGCGAGCGGGCCACGAGCACATGCACGCCGATCCGCGAGATCTGGACGATCAGCGCCACGATCATCAGCCGCGCGAACAGACCGCGCTTGTCACGGAAATGTCGAATGCGCTCGGCCAGCTCGTCGAGGTGCGGTTTGAGCGACTGGAATCCGATGCGCGCGAGCCCGCGCTCGACCATCGGCAGCATGCCCGGATGGAAGATCGCCCACACCAGCACGACGCTCATCCCGAAGAATCCGACCAGCGCGACGTAGGCGAGCGTCAGGTGGAAGCGATCGATCGCCGGCAGCGTGGTGACGAGCGCCATGCCGGCGAGTGCGACCGTGCCGATCAGACGGTCGATGATCACGGTCGACACGACCGAGGCGCGGTTGGGTCCATGGCGCGATGCGTCGAGGACGCGCGCGATGTCGCCGCCGATGTTCGCGGGCAGGAAATTGTTGAAGAACAATCCGACGTGGTAGTACGCGCACACTTTCCAGAACGGGATCCGGACTTCGACTGCGCGCAACAGCCGCTCCCACTGGAAGGCACCCATCACGTTGCTCGCGATCAGCAGTCCGAAGGCGGCGAGCAGCCACTCTTTGCGCGCGCCGCGGATCGCGGCCAGCACTTCGTGGAACGGAATCCGCGAGAACAGCAGCGCCATGAGCCCGACGCTGAATGCGAGCTTCGCCGCCAGCGCCCAGCGGCCCTTGCCCGAATAGGGCGCGGCGTCGTCGCCGGTCGTCAGCATGCGCCCTCCGCAAGCAGTGCATCGAGCGATCGCGCCGCACACGTGGGCCAGGTGAAGCGCGCGGCCCATTCGACTCCGGCGTGCGCCAGCTGCTCGCGCAGCGGAGTATCGGTCAGCACGCGCACCAGCGCGTCGGCCATCGCCGCGTCGTCGCCGAACGGCACCAGCAGTCCGGTGACATCGCGGCGCACCGAATCGCGCAGGCCGGGACTGTCGGCCGCGACCACGGCGGTGCCCGAGGCGCCGGCTTCGACGACCGTCAGCCCCCACCCTTCCTTGGGCGACGGCTGCACCACGACCCATGCCCCGCGCATGCGCGCGGCCTTCTCGGCGCGCGGTGCGAAGCCGAGGAACTCGACCGCGTGCGCGGCACCACTGCTCGCGAGCATCGCGTCGAGGCGCGCGCGATCGGGCCCGTCGCCGATCACGACCAACTTCGCGTCCGGGACGCGCTCGAGCACGCGCGGCATCACGCGGATCATCCAGTCGACGCCCTTGTAGCGGCGCAGGCGGCCGACATAGAGAATGGTCGGTGCAGAGGCTTTGGCGGCGGGCGGGTCGTCGGCGCGGTACGTGTCATGGTCGAGCCCGCAGTGGACGACCTCGATGCAAGCCGCCGGAATCCCGCGCTCGACCAGATCGTCGCGCGTGCTCTCGGAGATCACGACGAAGCGCGCCCCGCGATAGGCGAACGGGATCAGCTTCTCGAGTGCCACCACATACGCCGCGACCGGCGCCGACGCCTCGCGGAACGCCGTCGATCCGAACAGGTGCGGCACGATCACCGCGACCCGCGAACGCGTCGCCCACGCGACGAAGCACGGCACCTTGTTGACGTCCTCGACCACGAGATCGGGTGCGGGATCGGAGAACTCGCTCCGCAGCACGAACGGGACGATGAAGTTGAAGTTCCACCACGACCCGCGCCGCACCACGCGCATGCCGCGATGCTCAGCCTCGCGCGCTCCGCCAGGAAATCCCGAGGCGAGCCACGTGACCTGATGCCCGCGCCGCACACCTTCGAGCAGGATCTCCTCGAGATGGAGCTCGGCGCCGCCGGCTTCGGGATGCGCGGGATCGCGGAAGTTCACCGCGACGATGCGCAACGGCCCGCGCGGCGTCGCGGCCTTTGAAGGCGTCGCGCGGTTTCGCTCCGCGACAGCCGGCCCGGCCGGCGGCATCACCGCTTGCGCCCCACGGTGCCGATCACGTGGCACGTGTGGAGTGCCGCGCGCGAACGTCCAAGCCGCGCGCGCAGCGCCGTCCACCCATCGCTCCACCAGCGCGGCCCCTGGGGCTCGAGCGGCAGCGTGAGTCCGGTCGCGCGCTTCAGCACCTCGCGCGTCACGCGGTAGGCGAGCCCCGGCACCATCCACTCGCCGTAGGTGCGGTGCACTTCGAGGCCCGCTTCACGCACGCGGCGCTCGAGTCCGCCCGGCGTGAACTGCGTTTCCCAGCCCGCGAACCAGCGGTTCATCGCGATCAGCGTCTGCTTCATCGCGGTGTAGAGATGGAAGGTCTGCGGCACGTCGACCACCACGCGTCCGCCGCGCGCGGTCACGCGCGCGTTCTCGCGCAGCAGCGGCATCGGATCGCGGAAGTGTTCGAGCAATCCCTGGTGGAACACGACTTCGAACACGTCGTCGCGGAACGGCAGTGCCAACGCGTCCGCGCGGATCAGGTGGACCGGAACTCCGCTCTCGCGCGACTGGCGCTGCACCAGCTCGAGCGACGCCGGCGAATAGTCGAGCACCACCGCGATCGCGCCGGCCTCGGCGAGCCGCAGGATGTCCCGGCCCGAACCCGCGCCGACTTCCATCACATAGCGGCCGTCGACCGGACCGTCGGCGAGGATCTCACGCACCAGGCGGCCGCCGGTCGAGTAGGTTTCCTCGAGGTTCGCGTGGCCCTTCCAGTAGGATTCCCAGTGTTCGAGTGTCGAGACGCGTTCGGCCACGTCACTCCCCCCAGCGCAGGCGTTCGCCGAGTGCCACCGGCAGCCCCACATCGCGAATGCGGCGCGCCGCACTCGGAACGTCGTACTCGAGACGCACGTGCGTGAGCACGCGGCGCTCGAGATCGACCATCAGGTAGCCGGCGCGCGGATCGCCGTCGCGCGGCTGTCCCACGCTCGGAACCGTGATCAGGTACTTGGCACCCTGCTCGAGCGGCACCTCGGCCTCGCGCGTGTAGTTCAGCTTCTGCGTCCCGCGCCAGAACGTGCCCGGATAGTGCGAATGCCCGATCAGGCACACGTCCTGCGTGTAGGCGCGCATCTCCGATGCCGCGTCGGCCGGCGACATCACGTAGTGCCACGCCTTGGGATCGGCGGGGCTCGAGTGGACGAGCCACATGCCGAGCCACTCGACCGCGAACGGCAGCGACACGAGGTACTCGCGGTTCTCGGGCGTGAGCTGATCGTCGGTCCAGCGCGCCGCGGTGGCGGCGTCGGCGTGGAAGTAGCCGAGCTTGATGCGCCCGCACGCCGCAAGGTCGTGGTTGCCGGCGACCGCGACCTGGACGCGCGGCCGCAGCCGTTCGATGCACGCGTTGGGATCCGCGCCATAGCCGACGAAGTCGCCGAGGCACGCCACACTCGTGATGCCGCGCCGGTCGAGGTCCGCGAGCACCGCGTCGAGCGCTTCGAGATTGCCGTGGATGTCGGAGACGACCGCGTGCAGCATCACGTCTCCGCGGGACGCAGATCGCGCGCGATGCGATCCAGCACGCCGTTCACGAACCGACCCGACTCGTCGCTGCCGAAGCGCTTCGCCAGCTCGATCGCCACGTCGAGCACGACCGGCACCGGGCTTCCGGCGCGCGCCACCAGCTCGGCGACCGCCATGCGCAGCACCGCACGATCGGTGGCCGACAGCCGCGCCAGCGGCCAGTGCTCGGCCGCTTCCTGGATGCGGCGGTCGATGTCCTCGCGGTCGCGGGCCAGCATCGCGACCACGTCGTCGACCAGCTCGCGCTGATCGTCCGACAGGTGTTCCTCTTCGCGCAGCCGCGCCCACACCTCGGCGTGGCCGTCGCCGTTCACGTCCGCCTCGTAGGCGACACGGAACGCGATCTCACGCGCGCGATGACGCGCGCCGGTGGTCGGGCGCGAGGGTCCTCCCGCACGGCGGCCGGCGCGGGGTTCGCGGGGCGCGGTCATGCGGCCTCGAACTGGCGGCGCAGCCGCACCATGTGCACCGCGGCCAGCGCAATCTCGGCACCCCGGTTGCCCTGCGTGCCGCCGGTGCGGGCCGCCGCCTGATCGGGATCGTACGCGGCCAGCACGCCGTTCAGCACCGGAACTCCGGTGTCGAGCGACACGCGCAGAATCCCCTGCGAGGCCGCATCCGCGACCAGCCGGAAGTGCTCGGTCTCACCTCGCAACACGAGCCCGAACGCGAGCACCGCATCGTAGCGACGCGACTCCGCGGCCCACCGGCACGCGAGCGGGACCTCGAAGCTGCCCGGCACCCATGCCACATCGAGCGCGTCTTCCGAAGCGCCGCGCGCACGCAGCACGTCGAGCGCCGCGTCGACCAGACGCCGCACGTAGGGCTCGTTGAAGCGCGCGGCGATCACGCAGTAGCGGTGGCCGTTCGCTTCGGCATCGGGACGGAACTCGCGCATCATGTCTCTCCGAGATCGAGGTCGAGCAAATGACCGAGTTTGTCCCGCTTGGTCGCGAGATAGCGGCGGTTGTGGCGCGTGGCCTTGATCTTCACCGGAACGAGCGAATGGATCGTGAGACCGTACGCTTCGAGGCCGACGACTTTGCGCGGATTGTTCGTCATCAGATCGATCTGGCGCACGCCGAGGTCGAACAGGATCTGAGCACCGATGCCGTAGTCGCGCAGATCGGCCGGGAACCCGAGCTTCACGTTCGCCTCGACCGTATCGTAGCCCTGATCCTGAAGCCGATACGCGCGCAGCTTGTTCGCGAGCCCGATCCCGCGCCCTTCCTGGCGCAGGTACAGGAACACACCGCCGCGCTTTGCGATCTTCGCGAGTGCCGCGTGCATCTGCTCGCCGCAATCGCAGCGCTGCGATCCGAACACATCGCCGGTCAGACACTGCGAGTGGACGCGCACCAGCGCCGGTTTCTTCCCTTCGATCTTTCCTTTGACCAGCGCCACGTGGAAGTCGTTCTCGAGCGTGCTCTCGTAGAGATGGAGCTGGAACTGCCCGTGCTCGGTCGGCAGCGGAACCGAGACCACGCGCCGCACCAGCATCTCCTTGTGGCGGCGATGCTCGATCAGATCGCGGATCGTGAGAATGCCGAGACCATGGTGTTGGGCGAACTTCTGGAGTTCCGGCAGCCGCATCATGCGGCCGTCGTCGGTGAGGATCTCGCACAGCGCACCGACCGGGCGCAACCCGGCGAGCCGGCACAGATCGGGCACCGCCTCGGTGTGTCCGGCGCGGCGCAGCACGCCTCCCGGCACCGCGCGCAGCGGGAACACATGCCCCGGACGGTCGAGATCGCCCGCGCGCGTGCGCGTGGCCGCGAGCGCGCGCAGCGTGCGCGTACGGTCGAACACCGACGTGCCGGTCGTGGTGCCGCGGCGCACGTCGACCGATTCGGTGAACGGCGTGCCGAACTTGGCGGTGTTCTGCGCGACCATGAGCTTCAGGCCGAGCTTGTCGGCGATGTCGGGATCCATGGGCGCGCACAGGATTCCGCGGCCGTGCTTGACCGCGAAGTTCACCATGTCGGGCGTCGCCTTCTCGGCCGCGAACACGATGTCGCCTTCGTTCTCGCGATCGGAGTCGTCGACCACGATGATCATCTTGCCCGCGCCGATCCGGCGCACGGCTTCGTCGACGGTCAGGAACAGGCTCGAGGGCTCCTTCGACGCCGCCTTCGCCGACTTCGCCGCGGGTCGCGGCTTCGCGGCACGGCGCGGCGCGGACGCCTTCGGCTTCGCGGTCGCCTTGTGAGGCGCGCCGTTGACACTCGCGCGTGACGTGCGGCGCCTGGCGCGTGCGGTGGTCGTCACGGTTTGCTCCTCTCCATGAGTCCGGTATCCAGCATGCGCGCGAGATAGCGCGCGACCAGGTCGACTTCGAGATTCACGCGCGTTCCATCGCGATACGCGCGCGCGATCGTGTTTTCGAGCGTGTGCGGGATGACCGAGACCTCGAACGTCGTCTTCTCGCACGCCGAGATCGTGAAGCTGATGCCGTCGATCGCGATCGAACCCTGCCCCGCGACGAACGGTGCGAGCGGTGCGGGCATCTCGAAGCGTATCCGGCGCCCCGCGCCCTCGATCATGATCGCGCGCACCGTCCCCACCCCGTCGACGTGTCCCTGCACCAGATGCCCGCCGAGCCGGTCGCCGAGGCGCAGCGCGCGCTCGAGATTCACCGCGTCCCCGCGCCGCAGCTCGCCGATCGTCGTGCGCGCCAGCGTCTCGGGCACCACTTCGAGCGCGATCCGGATCGCAGTGGCCTCGTCGGCGCGCTCGACGACCGTGAGGCAGCATCCGTTGATGGCGATGCTGTCGCCGATCGCGATGCCGTCCATCCCCTGTGGCACCTCGAGCTCGAACCAGCGCCCTTTCGGACGGGCTTCGAGGCGCGTCACGGTTCCGAGCGCTTCAATCAGTCCGGTGAACATGCTCAATCTCCATCTCCAGAAGAATGTCCTCGCCTGCACGGGATACCTTGACGATCCTACCCGCCATCGCGTCCGCGAGCGAAGCGCGCCCGAGCGGCCCGCACCACGGAAGCCCGGGCGCCCCGAGCACCTTAGGAGCGACGAAGCACGCCAGCCGGTCGATCAGCCCCGCCTTGAGCCAGGCGCTGCCGAGTGTGGGACCTGACTCGATCAGCACGTCGTGGCAACCCTCACGCATCAGCCGGCGCGCGAGCGCGAGCGGCGAGATGCCGCCGCGGGCCGAAGCGAGCCGCCAGACCTGGACTCCGCGCCGTTCGAGTTCCGCCGCGCGGCGCGTGGGGGCGTCGCGGCGGCATGCGACCACCGTGCCGCGCGCGAGGCCCGGCTGGAACAGCCGCAGCGTGAGCGGCAGCGAGAGTCCGCTGTCGCACACCACGCGCAACGGAGCGAGGTCGCCGCGCGAGCGGCTGCGGATCGTCAAGCGCGGGTCGTCGGCGCGCGCGGTGCCCGAGCCGATCACGATCGCATCGCTCGCCGCGCGCATGCGCTGCACCTGTTCGCGGGCGGCGGCGCCCGTGATCCACTTCGAACGGCCGCGGCCATCCGCGATTCGGCCGTCGAGCGTCATCGCGACCTTCCACGTCGCGCGCGGACGCGCCGCGCGGTGCGCGGTCACGTAGCCCGCCAGCACTTCACCGGCGCTCGCTTCGAGCACACCGGTTTCGACTTGGACGCCCGCCTTTCGCAGCGCGCGCAGGCCCTTGCCGTTCACGATCCGGTTCGGATCGCGCATCGCGACCACGCAGCGCCGGATCCCGGCCGCGACGATCGCCTCGCTGCACGGCGGCGTGCGCCCGGTGTGGGCGCACGGCTCGAGGCTCACGTAGAGCGTGGCCCCGCGCGCACGCAATCCGGCGCGGCGGATCGCTTCGACCTCCGCATGCGGCAGCCCCGCCGCGCGGTGCCAGCCCTCGCCCACCACCTGGCCTGCGCGCACGACGACTGCACCGACGACCGGATTGGGCCGCGTGCGTCCGCGTCCGCGTTCCGCCAGGCGCAGGGCGCGCTGCATGAAGCGTTCGTCGAGGGCTCGGCTGGGCATGGTCTCCTGTCGGCGGACGGTACCGCCCAAAAACGAAAAACCCCGCGGGTGGGCCACGGGGCGCAAACGACAGCGGCGGACACGACGGTGCCCGCTGCGAATCCCTCTTTCATCCCGACTGTACGGTCGGCTCCGGAGTTTCACCGGATCCTGCCGAGTTCCGATTCAGACGCTGGAACTCCGCTCGCGGGCTATACCGCCGGTGGGGACTTGCACCCCGCCCCGAAGGATTCGAGCGGCGAGGATAAGCGCGGGCCCGGGGGGAGTCAAAGGACGGAGCGCGGATTTGTAGATGCCAGATGATTCTGTCCTCCCCTAATTGCAAAGTGATTATGTCCCCCCATGGGACATCTCACGATGAGCGACAAGGAAGCGCAGCGGCCGGGCATCGTTCGGGCCGCACTGAACGGGAAGGTTACGAATGCTGA
>JANLWX010000017.1:0-18213 GCA_031364845.1 Candidatus Eiseniibacteriota bacterium | reverse complement strand
TCTGCCGACTTCATACTTCGACCGGCTCGGTGTACCTCGCCTCGCCGGTCGATGAACCATCGAACCGCCGGATGCGGACCCGCTTGTCCGGTGGTGTGGGAGGGGAAGCGCGGGACGAACCCGCGCTCCCCTATCCCGATTACGGCCGAACCCCGGCCGGGAGCGCCGCCCGGAGCCTCGCCCGGAACGCCCGCGCGGGTGAGGCGTTCCTTTCAAAGGACCAGTCACGGTTACACGAGAATTCACGCTCGGGAACTCCCACGCGTGCGCTCCGGCAGATTATTCCCGATGCCATTTGCTGCTGTTTCCGCTCTGTTTCAGCCGAATACGCCCCATCCGCAATCCCCGGACTGGTTCGTGCATTGGATCGAGCATCTCGTGCGCTTTAAGACGAGGCAGCCGCCACGATTCAACGTTCTGATCGGGGTGGGAAATATTCATTCAGTCAGTGGCTTCGGCCCGGAGGAGCAGTCGATGAACTATTCGAGGACATATTCCATGTGTGTTGGTCTGGCGCTGATCATCGGCGCAAGCTCATGTGCGGGCACAGCGGACATGAAGGTTGCCGGCGGTGTCGAAAGCCCCGCCGCGCAGGGAGAAGTGAAACTTGGCACCACCGACAACGGCAACACCAGCGTCCAGTTCATGGTGAAGCATCTCGCCCCGCCCGCGCGGATGAATCCGGGTGCGACCGTGTACCTGGTCTGGGTGCGCCCGCTGGAATCAGGCTCGAGCGCGACCAGCCTCGGCGCCATGCAGTTGAATGACAATCTCGAGGGCGAGATCAACGCGGTCACGCCGCTGCGCGCCTTCGACATCTTCGTGACGGCGGAAGCCATGCAGACCGCGACGTGGCCGACCGGTAAGGAGCTTCTGTCTCAGCGCGTGCAGATGGGTAACAAGTAAGAAAAGGGTGCGGCGGACTGCGCGCGGCTACTCCGCAACGTAGTCCGCCGCCGCCCGCGCGAGGCGCGCGAATTCATCGAGCGTGAGCGTCTCGCCGCGGCGCGTCGGAACGATACCGGCGTGGCGTGCGAGGCGCTCGACCTTGTCTTTGCCGATGCCGAGCGCTTCCTCGATCGTGTTCATGAGCTGCTTGCGGCGCATGTGGAACGAGCCACGGATGATGCGGAACAGCAGCTCCTCGCTCGGCACCACGACCGGCGGTTCGTCGCGCAGGAAGAACCGCACCAGCATGCTGTCGACGTCGGGCCGCGGCCAGAACGCCGAGGCGCGGATGTTCATCAGCGGTTCGAGCAGCGCGTGGTAGCGCGCGAACAGCGTGAGCGAGCCGTACTCCGGCGTGCCGGGTGCGGCGGCGAGCCGCTCGGCGTATTCCTTCTGCACCAGCAACACGGCGGTCTTCACGACCTTGCGCTGCTCGAAGATACGTTCGATCACCGGGGTCGTGATGTTGTAGGGAATGTTGCCGACCACCATCAGCTTCTCGGCGCCGTATTCCGCGGCGATCGCGCCGAGGTCGGTTTCGAGGAAGTCGCCCTCGCGGATCGTGACGCGCGGGAAGTCGTTGAACTCCTCGGCGAGATATTCCGCGAGCCCGTGATCCTTCTCGATCGCGATCAGATGCCGGGCGCGCTGCGCCAGGTGCGGCGTGATCGCACCGGTTCCGGGACCGATCTCGACCACGATGTCGTCTTCGCGGATGCGCGCGTGATCGACGATGCGCTCGGCGAGTTCCTCGCGAATCAGAAAGTTCTGACCGAAACGCCGCCGCGGCGACAGGCCGCGCGCTTCGAGGATCTCGCGCACGCGGCGCGGGCCGGTGCCTTCGAGGGCGGCCTTCTCGCGCACGAAGTTGGGAACGCGGCCCGGATGATCGGTGGTGACGGGAGGCTTGCGCTGACGGGGCATGCCTGGAGTGTACGCAAGTCCGAACGTGGACACGAAGCCGGCCGGCCGGGAGCGGGCAGCTCCCGGTCGCGCATCGAGCCCCGGGCTCAGGCCACGCGATGGGCGGCGGGCGATTCGAGCGCTTCCTTGGCCATGTCGCGCGCATAGGGATCGCGCGATACGAGTGCTTCCCCACGCAGCGCCGCGTTGCCATCCTCGCCGAGTTTCGCGAGGGCGTACGCGGAATGACGGCGCACCCACCATGAGCGGTCGGTGAGGACCGAAGCCAACGCGGGAACGGCTTCCGCGCTGCCGATCAGGCCGAGCGCGCGCGCCGCCTGGGCGCGCACTTCCCACGCCGGATCACGCAGGGCGCCGATCAGGACGGCGGTGAAGTTCGTGTCGCCCAGGGTACCGAGCGCCCGCGCCGCCGCGGCGCGCACGTTGAGATCCGGATTCGTGAGGCGTTGTGCGATCGCTGCGGCCGACGCGACGTGACGCGCGGAACCGAGCCGGTGGATCATCGCGCACTCGAACGCGGGATCACCGGCGCCCGCGGCGAGCCGCTCGGCGATCATTGGAACCGCGCCGTTGCCGAACGCGCGCAACAATCCGGAGCGCGCACGCGCCGGACGGGTGGCGAAGTAGAACGGATGATCGAGCACCCAGCGCAGCGCCCAGCCGTCGCGCTGGCGGGCGAGTCCGAGTGCCGCGAGATAGGCGACCGCCTCCGGTCCCGCCTGAAGGGCGGCGCGCAGCGAACGGCGTGTGGCGCGCGTGTTCAGCAGTGAGAGTCGTCGCGCGGCGAGTTCGCGGCGCCACGGTGAGCCGTCGCGCAACGCGCGGCGCTCGACGGCAACGTGTCGTGAACTTCCGAGATCGTCCGACAGCCGGCGCCACCCGCTGCGGCTGAGCGCCAGCGTCAGCGTCTCGAGCGCGGTCCAGAACAGCGTTTCGTCCGCCGCGCGCGCCTGACGCCGTACGAGCCGTGCGCCACCGCCGTTGCGCGCGTGGTCGCGCCATGAGGCGTAGAGCGTCTGGAGGCGTTGCCGGATGAGTCGGCGGTTGCGTCGCTCGACCACGCGTGCCATCGCGATCGTCGTGAGCACCACCGCCAGGAACACGATGGAGGCGATGACGGTGTATTCGAGCGGATGGTCGGTGGACATGCCTGAGTTGTCGGCCCGCTCAGATCGGTGCTTGAGCACCGGCGGGGCGGGCCGGGCGCGCCTGCGGCTCATTCGTGCCCTGTGCCGCGCATTGCAGAATGCCCGCCGCTGCGGCTCCGCGCGGCCGGTGCGGCCGGTCTCAGGGGGTCAGAATCGGCAGCCGGAACAACTCGCGCGCATTCGCCGTGGTGATCCGCTCCGCCTCTTCGGGCGTCCAGCCGCGCAGCGCGCACAGTTTCGCGAGCACGCGCCGCAGCAGCGCGGGCTCGTTGCGCCGCAACGAACGCGGCTCGGGTTCCAGGTAGGGTGCGTCGGTCTCGAGCATGAGCATGTCCGCCGGCGCCATGCGGGCCGCGTCCTCGAGCGCCGCGTGGCCGTAGGTGAGGCAGCCCCCGAGGCCGAGCTTGAATCCGAGTGCGGCCGCGCGCTCGACCGCGGCGGGACCGTCGTCGAAGCAGTGCAGCACGCCGCCCGCGGCGGGCCGCGTCTCTTCGAGAATCGCGAGCGTGTCCTCGAGGGCCGCACGCTGGTGGATCACGACCGGCAGCCCCTTGTCGTCGGCGATCGCGAGTTGCGCGCGAAACCACTTCTCCTGATCGGCGCGCGGCGCGTAGTCGCGAAAGAAGTCGAGCCCGGTCTCACCGATCGCGACCACCCGCGCATGTCCCGCGTGATCGCGCAGCGCCTCCGCATATTCGTCGCCGACCTTGCCCGATTCGCTCGGATGCACTCCCACGCACAGGAACACGTTGGGATGGATGCGCGCGAAGTCATGAGCCTTCGCCACCAGCGCCGGCGTGTAGGCGATCTCCACGAAGTGCGTGACCCCTGCCTCGAACGCGCGCCGGTAGACGTTCTCGCGATCCTTGTCGAAGCGCTTGTCGCACAGATGGCAGTGAGTGTCGATCATGATGAAGTGGCTCGGTGGCTCGGGGCATATGTGGCGGGCGGGCAAACGTGCTACCAATCGCCGCCATGATCGACGAAGCCGCTCCCGACCCGCAAACCGTGATCGCGGTCGTCACGGCGTTGGCGACCGCACTCGACGGCGACGACTTCATCGCCGCCGGCCCTCTCATCGCGGACGAGTGCGTGTACGACACCGGCCGCGAAGTGCTGACAGGGCGCGCGGCGATCCTCGCGTCCTACGCCGATGCTACCGCGTGGGCGCACGCGAAGTTCGACGATGTCCGCTACGAGAGCGAGATCGAGAACGTCGAAGGTGCGACCGCGACCGTGCGGTACACCGACTATCTGGTGAAGGCCGGAGGCAAGTTCCACCGGCACCGCTGCCACCAGGACTTAACCGTCGGTGTGGACGGCACAATCGCTCGCATCGTGCACCGCGAGATCGCCGGCGAACGCGAGTCGCTGGATGTGTTCCTCGAGGCGTGCGGCATCGAGCGCTAGCGGTTGGCCGCACCCGGCCGCGGCCTTCGCCGCGCCCTCTCACCCGGCCGCGGTGTCCGCCTTCAGCTCCAACCGCGGGAACAGGATCGCCGGCTCGCCGAGCGCGCGGTCCGCGAACGCGGGATCGCCGAAGCGGGGTGCGGCATGCTCGCCGCGCACTTCCGCTGCCTTGCCCGGCAACGCCAGCATCGTCCACAGCTGTTCGCTCTTGCCGGGCATGACCGGCCACGACCACGCGGCCAGCAGCCGCAGCGTTTCGAGCAGCGCGTTCATCGTGGTCGCGAGTTCGGCGCGGCGTTCCGGATCCTTCGCCACCACCCATGGCTTCACGCGCTCGATCAGCTCGTTCGCGCGGACCACCGGTTTCCATGCGGCATCGAGTGCCTCGTGCAGGCGCAGTTCGGCGAACGCCTTCGGCACTTCGGCCGCGGCTTCGGTGGCCGCGAGCACCAGCGCCTCGAGTGCCGCGCGCGCCTCGTCGTCGCGCAGCGACTTCGGATCCCATTCGGCGGGCACCCGGCCCTCGAAGAACTTGTGGACCATCGCGAGCGTGCGGCTCGCGAGGTTGCCGAGGTCGTTCGCGAGGAATGTGTTGCAGTGCTCGACGAACTGTTCGTACGTGAACTCGCCGTCGCGCCCGGTCGGAATCGAGTGCACGAGATAGAACCGCAGCGCATCGACCCCGCTCAGGTTCGAAAGCTCGACGGGATCGATCACGTTGCCGAGCGACTTCGAGAGCTTCACGCCCTTCATCGTGATGAAGCCGTGCACGTACACCTGCCGCGGCAGCGGCACGCCGGCGGCGAGCAGCAGCGCCGGCCACAGCACGCAGTGGAAGCGGCTGATGTCCTTGCCGATCAGGTGCAGCGCGTTGGTCGACTGCGGCTGGTTGGTTCCGGCCCACGCAGCGCCCGGGCGGCCCTGCCCGTCCAGATGCTGGAACTCGTCCTGACGCGCCGCACCCGGCCCGCCGACTTCCGCTTCCTTGGCGAGCCACCACAGCGAATACTTGCGCTCGGGCCAGCCGATCGCCGAGAGATAGTTGAGCAGCGCGTCGGCCCATACATAGACCGTGTGCCCGTCGCTGTCGGGGATCTCGTCGGGCAGCGGCACGCCCCACGGAACGTTGGGCCGCGTGACGCTCACATCCTGAAGTCCCTCGCGGATCACGTTCATCACTTCGTTGCGGCGGTAGTCGGGCTGGATGAACTCGGGATGCGCTTCGAGATGCTTGAGCAGCGCCTCGTCGTACTCCGAGAGCCGGAAGAAGAAGTTCGACTCGCGGATCTTCTTCGGCACCGTGTTGTGAATCGGACATCGGCCCTGATCGTCGAGGTCCTTCTCCTGCTTGAACGCTTCGCAGCCTTCGCAGTATTGACCCTCGTAGACGTCCTCGAACAGCACCGGCTCGCCGGTCTTGGGGCTGCGCGCGTCCCACAGACGGCGGAACAGCTCCTGGACCGCGAGTGCGTGGCGGTGATCCGACGTGCGGATGAACTTGTCGTGCGAGATCGCGAGCGCCTTCCACGTGGCCGTGAAGTGCGAGGCCATCGCATCGACGAACGCCTGCGGATCCTGCTTCACCGCGGCGGCGGCCTGGGCGATTTTCTGGCCATGCTCGTCGGTGCCGGTCAGGAAGAAGGTCGCATCGCCCTTCTGGCGGTGAAAGCGCGCGATCGAATCGGCCAGCACCTTCTCGTAGGCATGGCCGATGTGCGGCTTTCCGTTGACGTAGTCGATCGCGGTCGTGATGTAGAAGCGGGTGGGCACGTGGGTCTCGGGATCTGGATGGGGGTCGGGGTTCGCGATCGCGGGCAGGTGTCTCTACGGGTCCTGGCTTTGCGGCGGTACGTCGGAAACGCCCGCGCTTCGGGTGAAGACGGCCACGTCTTGCGGCGTGGTGAGCGAGGGGGGCGCGGCCGGGCCAGTGTCCATGGGGCCGGAAGTATAGGGTGGGATCGAGGGGGACTCAACGAGGCTAAAGGCGGGCGTCCGTTTCCGGTGCTGTGATACCCCGATCCGGCGCCCGTACAATGTTCGTCATGACGAGCGAGAGTTTGGGATTCCAACGGCTGGCGACCTTCGTCTTCGCGGCGACCGAGGCGGACTGGGATGCCTTGTACGCGGAACAGCTGCCCCGCGTCTACAACTTCTTCCGGTACCGGTTCGGCAATGACGCGGTGGCCGAGGATCTGACCTCGATCACGTTCGAAAAGGCGTGGCAGGCGCGAAGTCGATACCGCCGTGACCTGGGGGCGTTTTCGACCTGGCTCCTGACCATCGCGCGCAACGTGGCGGTGGATCATTACCGCAGGCACCGTCACCACGAACCGCTCGAGGCCGCGCATGCCGTGTCCGGGGGCGAGACGCCCGAGGAGCTGGCCGAGCGGAAGTCCGACATCGAGCGGCTGGAGCGGTTGCTCGGTGAGTTGCCGGAACGCGAGCGCGAACTGGTCGCGTTCAAGTACGGAGCGGGCATGACGAATCGCGCGATCGCGCGGCTCACCCAGCTCTCCGAATCGAACGTCGGAACGATCCTGCACCGCACGATCCAGGGATTGCGCGCGG
Source organism: Candidatus Eiseniibacteriota bacterium (assembly GCA_031364845.1). Classification (GTDB taxonomy): domain Bacteria; phylum Eisenbacteria; class RBG-16-71-46; order RBG-16-71-46; family RBG-16-71-46; genus JANLWX01. The sequence continues at coordinate 11,215 of JANLWX010000017.1, read as the reverse complement.
ACTGGTGAGCCGTGTCGCGGACGCGCAGTTGATGAAAGATGCACTCGGGCGCCTGGGCGCCCGTGACGAAAGGAGCTTCACGATGGACGAACGTCAGCTTCACGAGTTTCGCCGCGAGCCGGACCCGCAGTTCGCCGGCCGGCTCCGCGAGCGCCTGCGACGACACGAGCGCGCGAGCGTGCTGCGGTGGCGGCCCGCCTTCGGTGCCGCAGTCGCGGCCGCGGTGATCGCGTCGCTGTTCCTGTTCCCCTCGGTCCGCGTTTCGGCGCAGGCCATGCTCGACATGTTCCGGGTGCGGAAGTTCGCCGCGGTCGAGTTCGATCCGACCCGCATGGAGCAGTTGGAAAAGTCGGAGGTGGGAAACCCGATGATGATGCTCGGCGCTCCGGAGGTGCTGCAGGAGCCCGGCGAACCCAAGACCGTCGCCACGGCTGAAGCCGCGGGAAGGCTCGCGGGTATCGACGTGCGCACGCCGTCGGAACTGCCGAGGGGGCTCGAACTGGAGAAGGTGTGGGTCGAAGGCGAGGGCGCGGTGCGATTCACGGCCGACGCAACGCGTTTGCGCGCGCTGCTCGAAGTGCTGGAGATTCGGGATCTCGACGTGCCGCAGGCGATCGATGGCAAGGTCGTCAGCGTGCGCAAGCCGCAAGTCGTGTACCAGAAGTTCACGAGCAAGAATCGGCACGCGGTGCTGATTCAGGCGAAGAGTCCCGAAGTCTCGCTGCCGGCGGGTGCGAACCTGCCGCAGCTCGCGGAGATCGGCATGCGCATTCTCGGCGTCGAGGCGAGCCAGGCGCGGCGGCTGTCGCATTCGGTGGATTGGAACACGACGCTGCTGATCCCGGTGCCGCAGAATGCGAGTTCGTTCCGCGGGGTGGAGATCCACGGAAATCCCGGGTTGATCGTGACGTCGTCGGGCAAGGGCAAGCGGGAAGGCGAGCGGCGTCAGGAGGGATCGATCGCGATGTGGACCGAAGGCGATCGCGTGTTCGCCGTGGCCGGCAATCTCTCGGAGCAGGAGACGATGCGCCTTGCGGAGGCAGTCCGGTAGCGGGCGAATGACCGAATCCGTCATCGAGACCCACGGGCTCCGCAAGGAGTTCGGTACGAAGACCGCGGTGGCGGGCCTCTCCCTGTCGGTGCGACCGGGAGAGGTCTTCGGTTTTCTGGGCCCCAACGGCGCCGGCAAGACGACGTCGCTCAAGATGCTGCTCGGGCTGGTCGAACCGACCGCGGGTGAAGGCACGGTGCTCGGCGCTCCGATCGGCGACCGTCGCGCGCGGGCCAAGGTCGGATTCCTGCCGGAGCACTTCCGGTTTCACGACTGGCTGAGCGGCCGCGAGCTGCTCCACTTCCATGGCCGGCTCTATGGGATGAAGAACGAAGACGTGCGCGCGCGCGCAGAGGAATTGCTCGCGCGCGTCGATCTGCTCGATGCGGCGCATCGTCCGTTGCGTGAGTACAGCAAGGGCATGCTGCAGCGCGCCGGGCTCGCGCAGGCGCTCATGAACCGGCCGCGGCTCGTGTTCCTGGACGAGCCGACATCGGGGCTCGATCCGATCGGCCGATTGCTGGTGCGCGACATCATCCACGATCTGCGGGCCGATGGGACGAGCGTGTTCCTGAACTCGCACCTGCTGGGCGAGGTCGAAGCGACCTGCGATCGCGTCGTGTTCGTGAAGCAGGGCGTGGCGATCCACGAGCTCGAACTCGCGGGCAAGACCGAATCGGTCGCCGTCGAGCTCACGCTCGGCGATGCCGGACCCGAAACGCTCGAGGCGTTGAGCCGGCTCGGGAGCGGCTTCGCGCACGCGAACGGCGTGGTCCGCATGCAGGTCGAGCACGACGAAGTGCTGCCGGAGCTCGCGCGGCTCGTGGTGCAGCGCGGTGCGCGGCTCTATCGCATGAGTGCCGCGCGCAAATCGCTCGAACAGTGGTTCCTCGAAGTCATGGGCGAAGATCAGAGGCCTGGATGACCCGCGGCATCATGACGATCGCGCGCATCACGCTGCACGAAGCAGCACGGCGCCGCATTCTGATGGCGGCGTTCATCTGCGGTGCCGCGTTCCTCGCACTTTATGCGACCGGGCTCTACTTCATCGTGCGCGATTTCACGAAGAACAACACGTCGCTGATCGAGCGGCGGATGCTGATCACGTTCTTTACGCTCGCCGGTCTCTACGCGGTCAACTTTCTCACCGTGATGACGGCGGTGCTGCTGCCGGTCGACACACTGTCGGGCGAGATCGGCTCGGGCGTGATGCAGACGCTGGCCTCGAAGCCGGTGCGGCGCGCCGAGATCGTGCTCGGTAAATGGATCGCGCACGTCGGGCTCGTCGCCGCGTACCTGCTGCTGATGGCGGGCGGCGTGCTCACGATCGCGCGCATCATCGGCGGGGGGACTCCGCCCAACGTGGCGATCGGCCTGCCGCTGATGATGCTCGAAGGCGTGGTGCTGGTCTCGCTGTCGATCATGGGCGGCACGCGCCTGAGCACGGTGACCAACGGCGTGTTCGTGTTCGGGCTCTACGGGCTCGCGTTCATCGGCGGCTGGGTGGAACAGATCGGCACGATGGCGGGGAACGAGACGTCGCGCTACGTGGGCACGGTCGCGAGTCTGATCATTCCGTCGGAGTCGATGTGGCAGCTGGCAGCGCACCATATGCAACCGTCGTTCATGCGGGACTTGCCGGTCACGCCGTTTTCGCCGGCTTCGGTGCCCAGCTTCGCGATGGTCGTGTGGGCGGCGGCTTACGCTGTGGCGGCACTGTCGGTGGCGGTGGTGTCGTTCCGGCGGCGGGGCCTGTAGCAGGTCAGCCGATCATCGCCTCGGCTTCGATCTCCACCCGCCAGCGCGGGTCGAGCAGGCGGGCGACCACCACCATCGTCGAGGCCGGCCGGATGTCGCGAAATACCTCACCGTGCGCGCGGCCGACGGCCTCCCAGTCGTGCGCGTACATGAGGTAGATGCGCGTGCGCACCACGTGCTCGGGGCCGGCGCCGGCTTCACGCAGCGCGGCGAGGATGATCTCGAGGCAGCGGCGCGTCTGAGCTTCGGGGTCGGGGTTGCAGGTACCGTCGGGCCACACGGGTGCGGTGCCCGCGACGTGCACCCGGTCGCCGACCCGCACCGCGCGGCTGAATCCGATAACCGGTTCGTAGGGCGAGCCGGATGAGACGTTCATTCGCGTGCTCAACAATGCCTCCTCGATCAGGTTCCGAACACAGCCTTGGGACGCGAGTGCGCCGCACGGGCTCAGGCGGGCGGCGGCTCGGGGTCCGCCCACGCCACCGGGCCGTCGTCGGGCGGGTCTGAGCCCGGCTTCTTCTTCGCCCCGCAATTGCAGTCGCCGCACTTGTGATACGGCCCCGGCGGCAGGTCGGCGTAGGCGATCCGATGTTCGGCGCCTTCGTCGTCTCGCACCCACACCGCTTCCTGATAGGGCTCGCTGCGCGTGACGTAGACGCGGCCCTTGCCGGTGCGGATCTCGGCGCCGACCGGCGGCATCTTCGCGGCGCTGTCGCGATACTGGACCAACTCGTAGGCGAGGCAGCACATCAGCCGCCCGCACGCGCCCGAGATCTTGCCGGGGTTGAGCGACAGCGACTGCTCGCGCGCCATCTTGAGGGTGACCGGATGGAAGTCCTTGAGCCACGTCGAGCAGCAGAACGCGCGGCCGCACGGCCCGCACCCGTCGAGGCGTTTGGCCTGGTCGCGGATGCCGATCTGGCGCAACTCGATGCGGCAGTGGAACCGCGAGGCCAGATCCTTCACCAGCTCGCGGAAGTCGACCCGATGCTCGGCGGAGAAGAAGAACGTCATCCGGTGTCCTGAGAAGCCGAACTCGACCTCGGACAGATTCATCTTCAACTCGCGCAGCTCGATCCGCTGCTGGCAGTACTCGTAGGCTTCCTGCTCGCGCTCGCGGTTGTGATCGTCCTGATCCAGATCCTCTTCGGTCGCCTTGCGGATGATCTCGTTGGTGACGTGACCTGGACGCTTCAACTCGACCAGTGAGCCGCGCAGATGGACCTTGCCCATCAGTTCGCCATGCTCGCCCTGAACGATCACCGGATCACGAAGCTTGAGCCACAGATTGCGGGAATTGAGGAAAAAACCCTTACGCGAACCGCGCAGTGAAACCTGCACGATCTCGGACATGACCGCCTCTATCGGGCGTAGCATCGCCCGCGAACACCGGTGGATAACCGGCGGAGTGAACCGACATCAATCCGGGCCACGAAGGAGGGTTGCGACTCCCGTCCACCGCCGCGATCCGGCTATGAACAGCCCGCCTGGGCCCGGATGAATCCGGACGCCATGCGAGCGACTGGGGGGAGCATAGCTCAGGGCGCCCGGAGGCGCATCGAAGCTCAGGCCGCTTTGCGGAGGCCCTCGGCTTCGGTGACCACGAGGATGAAGCGCACGCTGCCGTCGCCCGGGTCCGCGAACATCGCAACGAAGTCGCGCGCCTGATGATGGCTGCGCATGCACCACTGCCCGGCAGCCTCGCCGATTCCACGCTCGTAGGATCGCCGCTCGATCGTGTACTGCGGGCGCTCGCACACCGCGCGGACGACCTCGAGCGCTTCGATGGCGAAGCTCGTCCGGCGCAGGTCGTCGATCGCATCGAGCATCGGCACGCGTTCGAGGCCGTTCGCGCCTCCCGCCACACCCGCGCGGGCGGTCGCCGGGACGGCGGCAACCATACGCCGAACGCTGCCCTGCGGTTCATGCAAGTCTCCGAACCGAACGATGCACAGGCCGTCGTCAGCAGCAGTCGATTGATTCGATTCGGACATGATCGCGCGATCCTCCTGCTGCGGTTTTCGGCACGGCGCTAACCAAAATCCAGCCCGGCTTGGACGCGCCCGGAGGGAATTTCGCCGGGAGATTGCTCGAGGGCAGGCGCTGAATGCGGCCTTCAGCCCGAAAGAGTCGCCAGCCACAAGACGAAGTTTCGTCCCATCGAAACACCCGGAGCCTTCGGCACGATTCACGGCCGGCTCGTGAGATCGTTGTATCCCGGAAGGAATATCCCGCAGTATTCTCTGCGTGGCATCCCCTGTGATGCTCACGTAGTACTCCGGGCATTTGCCCGACCCGTAATGGAGGTTTCGATGGAACCCCTTCATCGCCTTCTCGCCGCTGCGCCAGCGAGCCGTATCCACCTGTGGAGGAATGCATTTGTCGCTTCGCTACTGCTGATCGCTTCCGCAGCATCCGCCGCCACCGAATATCCGTCTGGTGACCTCTCTGTCGAGGATCACATGTCCCTCGGATCGCCCTCCAAGGGCCGCACGTTCCTCGACACCGTCGAGTACTCGAACGTGACGAACTTCCTTGGATCCGGCTTCATCAATGGCGGAACGGCGCTGCAGGGCGCCAATCTGATCACGCGACTGGTGATGGACGACATTCTTCCGACCGGTGCCAATGCCGGCGAAGACGTCGTGCAGATCAAGTTCTCGGTCGCGAACTTCAACGCAACCGCCGTCTCGGCGCGCGCGCGCGTTCGCTTCTGGTTCGATAACGCGGGTGTTCCGGGCACGTACTACAACGTGCCGGCGCCGGTCGGATTCTCGTTCAACGCGTTGCTCTACGCGCCGGGCGTGACAACCGTGACCGGAACGCTGGGTCCTGCGCTGTTCACGATGCCGGATGCTTCCGCGCCGTTCTGGGCCGGAATCACGTTCGACAACAACAGCGGCGCAACGGGCGCGACGCTGGCTCAGATGGACAATCTCGGTCAGGGCATCTTCGATCCGGCGGACATCGGATTCTCGGATGACCTCGGTTACGTGACGACCGCGGCGGGATCGTTCTTCAACGTCAGCAACCCTGCCGGATCGCTGTTCAATTTTGGTGGTACTCCGCCCGTCAGCTTCGGATGGGAATTCACCGCCGTGACCGCGACGCCGACGGCCAAGTCGAGCTGGGGCCGGATCAAGAACCTGTACCGGTAATCGCAATCTCTTCCAACGCGATCGGCCACCTCTCTCTCGGGGTGGCCGTCGTGTTGTGTCTCGATCGCCCGGTTTGTTGCGGGTCAGTAGCGCCAGCGGCCCGCGGCATGCGCCGGCCACGCGCGCGTCTCGAACGCGGGATCCGCGACCCGCATCAATGCCGAGAACAGCGCCAGATCGGGCGTGATGTTGCCCTCGATCGCGCGCAACGCCTCTTCGAGCGCCATCAGCCGGCGGCGGATTTCCGTGGCTTCGATCGTGGCCGCCTGCCGGCGGATCTCAGGCTCGCGATCGCGATTGACCAGATCTTCCTTCGCGGCGCCGTAATGCGCCCGCAGCAAGTCGCGCTGCCACAGCTCCTGGAACTCGATCAGCCGCCGCAGCTTCTCGCGGCCCGCGCGCCCGAACGCGTTGAAGCTGGTGATCGCGGTCCATAGCCCCCGGCCGTCCCCGCGAGTCGCGGGCTCGAGCATCGCGAGCGCCTGATTGCGCACTTTGAGCGGCTCGGGCTCGTTTCGCAGCGTGAGCGCGCGCGCGAGCGAACCGCCCGACAGCGCCGCGAGTATACGGGCCGTGGGGTTGTCGACACCGGCGCGCGTCTCGACGAACTCGCGCACCAGCGCTTCGGTGAACGGGGCGAAGCGTACCCGCTGCGTGCGCGAGCGGATCGTCGCCGGCAATTTCGCGAGCCGCGCCGTCGTGAGCACCCACACCGTGGATGCGCCCGGCTCCTCGATCGATTTGAGCATCGCCGAGTACTGGTCCTCGCGCATGCGGTCGGCGTCGCGCACGACGACCACGCGCCGCACGGCTTCGTACGGCTTGAACGCCAGCTCGCGCAGCAGCTCGCGGGTGAGCGAGATGCGAATCGATGCCGCTTTGTCGTACGTGAACACGAACAGCGGATCCTCGCGCCACGATTCGATCGTTTCCACGATCGTCTTGTCGAGTTCCTTCTCTTCGCCCGAAACCGGGAACAGGAACTTCAAATCCGGATGCTGAAGGCCCAGGGTCTTGGTGCACGCCGAGCACACGCCGCATGCGTCGTCGGGCGGGCCCGCGGGAACGGCCGCGGGTGCGGTATCGAACAGCCCGCCCTGCGGGAGCACGCCGCGCGAGTTGCACAGCAGGGCGCGTGCGAACGCGATGGCCGCGGTGCCTTTGCCGACGCCGGGCGGGCCGTGGAGCAGGTAGGCATTGGCGTAGCGGCCGCTCTCGACCGTGTGGCGCAGGAAGGTCTGGGCGGCGGGTTGTCCGATCAGTTGCGAGAGCAGGATGCCCGCCACGGCGTGGACCTTTCCTGAGATGTGGGTGAATCAAGCCCGGCACAACCCGCGATCACCGGATCGTGCCGCCGGTGCTGCGGCAATGGTGATTCGAGCGCGCCGCGACCAACCTACTCCAGCCACGCCTCGGGATCGAGCGAGGCGCCGCCCTTGCGGACCTCGAAGTGGAGGATCGGACCCTTGAGCGAACCGCTGTCGCCGGACTGGGCGATCAACTGTCCGGATTGCACTTCGTGGCCGACCGACACCGCGATCGACGACAGGTGGCCGTAGAGCGTGTAGTAGCCGTCGCCGTGATTCAGGATCACCATTTCGCCGTAGGTGCCGAAGTCCTCGCTCACGTAGTCGACGCGGCCCTTCGCGACCGCGCGCACCGCGGTTCCGATCGAAACCTCAATGTCGATGCCGTTGTTCTGGATCCGCGTCCCCCACTTGGGGTGCACTTCCGGCCCGAAGCGTCCGATCACCTTGCCCCGCAGCGGCCAGTCGAGCCGGCCCTGACCCTGCGCGAAGTTTCCGGTGTAGGGCTGCGGCACGCGGCCTTCCGTGCGCGCCTTGTCCGATTCCTCGCGGCGCTTGCGTTCGAGCTGCGCCAGCAGGCGCTGGGTCGCGCGCGCGGTCTTCTCCAGTTCCGCGGCGGCAGCTTCGTACGCCTGACGCTGGGTCTGGATCGTGCGCACCGACTGCTGACGCTCCTGGCGCAGTCCTGCGAGCCGCTGGTTCTCGCGCGTCGTACGCAGCGCGTTGCGCTGGACCTCGGTCAGGTTGCGCTCGAGACGCACCTGGCTCGCCTCGACGCGCTCCTTCTCGGTCTGGATGCCTTCCATCATCATGCGGTCCTGTTCGGCGATCATCACGAGAAAGTCCCAGCGCGTGAGCAGCTGGGCGAACGATCGCGTCGAGAGCAGGAATTCGAGTTCGCGGCCCGCTCCGAACTTGTAGACATTGCGCAGGCGCCGCGCGAGCTTCTGCCGCTGACTTCCGAGCGAGGCGACGCTGCGGTCGAGATTCGCGCGCGTCACTCCGAGTTCGCGATCGATGGTGGTGCTGCGGCTCTGGAGCGATCGCAGCCGCTTGCGCGTGGCGCTCAGCTCGCGCTCGGCGCGCTTGAGCTTGACCAGTTCCTTCTTCTCCTGCCCGCGCAGGCGCTCGGCCGCCTTGCGGTTCTCCTGGACTTCGCGCTGGATGCGGTCCAACTCGGCCCGCTTGGCGGCCTCGAGGCTGTCCTGGGCGCCTGCGCCGGTAACCGCCGCCCCCAGCACGAGCGCGGCGAGGGCCGCGAGCACGAGGCGTTTCATGCGCCGACCGAGCGCAGCACCCTCGTCAATGCGAGCATGGCGGCGAGCCAGCCGAGCATGACGACGGCGCCGAGAAACAGCGCGGCCCACGTCCACGGCAGGAACGAGATGTAGCCGATCTGAGCGGCCAGTGCCTGGTGGAACACGAACACGAGCGTCAGCGCGAGCGCGCCCGAGATCAGCGCTTCGAGCATCGCCTCGATCACGAACGGCGTGGCGATGAAGCGATCGGACGCTCCGAGGCGGCTCATGATCTCGACCTGCGGGCGGCGCGCGAGCACGGTGAGGCGGATCGTGTTGTAGAGCACGAACACCACCGCCAGCGCCACCACCGAGCCGACCGCGATCGCTCCGCGGATCAGGCCGTTCTTGATCTCATCGAGGCGCCGTACCCAGTCGCCGCCGTAGCGCACGTCCTCGACTTCAGGGAATTGCGACACCTGCTGCGACGCCTTCTCCATCTCTTCGTAATTCAGCAGCTCGGGACGCAGCTTGACGCGCAGCGACGACGGCAGCGGATTGCCGCCGACCGATTCCAGAAGCCCCGGATCCCCGATCTGATCGGAGAATTCCTTCCACGCCTCGTCCTTGCTGACGTAGGCGACGCTCCCGTAGAGCTCGCCCAGACGGCGCATCAACTCCTCGCGCTGCGCGGTGCTCACGCCGTCGTTGAGGTACACGACCATCTCGCGCCGGTCGCCCACCAGTTGGAGCCCGACGCGCGCATTGTGGGCCAGCAGCACGAACAGCCCCGAGAGCGCGAGGGCCGCGGTGAGTGCCAGGATCGCGGTGTAGGCGAGGCCGCGATGGTGCATGAACGATCGCCAGGCCTCGCGGAAGAAGAACACGTGCATCCTCAGGCTCCGTTCGCGGTGGTGAGGCCGGGGGGCGTGCTGCGGCCCGTTTCCGGCCGCGCGGCGGTCCGCGGCATGCGCGGATCGCCGGCGATGATGCGACCCTCTTCGAGCGTCATCACCCGGCCGCCGAGCGCGTGCGCGACCGCCGGATTGGTGGTCACGAGCAGCAGGGCCGCGCCTTCGCGATGAATCCGCGACAGCAGCGCCAGAATGTCGTCCGCGCTCTTCTTCTCGAGTGCTCCGGTCGGCTCGTCGGCCAGCAGCACCGCCGGCCGGTTCACGATCGCGCGCGCGATCGCGGCGCGCTGCTTCTCGCCGCCGGAGAGTTCGGAAGGGAACGCGTTCTGCTTCCCGTCGAGGCCGACTTCGTGGAGCGCGCGGCTGACGAGCGGCACCACGTCCTCGACCGAATACTTGCCCATGATGCGCACGGCGAGCGCGATGTTCTCGAACACCGTGCGGTCGGACAGCAACCGGAAGTCCTCGTAGACGATTCCGATCGTGCGGCGCAGCAGCGCGCGCTGTGAACGCGAGATCCGGCTGCTGCGGAACGTGCCGACGGTCACGAGCCCGGAGGTGGGGCGGACTTCGTGGGTGATGAGCTTGAGGATGGACGTCTTCCCGGCGCCACTGTGGCCGAGGAACACGACGCACTCCCCCTCGTCCATGTGCCACGAAATCGAATCGAGCGCCACGCGCTCTCCATGGCGGCGGGAGACATGCTCGAAGGTGATCATCCGATCGGCACCGTAGCAGAGGGAGCGGCGTGCCTCAACGCGATCGCCGCTCCCCGAGCCCCGTTCAACTTTGACGGATCTCGATGTGCGCCTTGCTGCGCAGCGTCTTGATCCATTCGTCGTACCGTTCACGCTGGCGCATGTCCGCGACCGCGTTGGGCAGCTCGTCGCGGATCTCTTCGAGCTGGTACTCGCGCTCGTCCTTGCGCTCGGTGACCTTGAAGATGTTGAAGCCCGCGGCGTTGATCAGCACTTCACTCATGCCGCCGACGGGCAGCGAATCGAGTCCGGCGCGGATGTGCGGCTGGAGCGTGCCGAGCGAGACGAATCCGAGGTCGCCGCCCTCGCCGGCCGGGCCGTCGTACTTGCTGTAGCGCTTGGCGAGATCTTCGAACGGCGTGCCCTTCACCGCCTGCGAACGCACGCGGTCGGCGAGCTTCTTCGCGCGCTCGGCATCGGCTTCGCCGAGCGGCACGCGCACCAGAATGTGGCGCGCATGCACTTCGATCGCGGGCCGGCCGCGGGCGTCGGTGCTGTCGCGGCCCGCACGGTTCTTCAGCGTGTCGCGCTCCATCACCTCGACCAGATGCCATCCCGCCGACGAATGCACCGGCGGGCTCAACTCGCCGATCTTGAGCGTGAACACCGCTTCTTCGAGCGGCGTGTCGAGCAGGCCGCGTCCGAAGAAGCCGAGATCGCCGCCGTTCTTCATGGTCGCCGGATCCTCCGACGCTTCGGCCGCCACCTTCGCGAACTTCTCGCCGGCGGCGATGCGCTTGCGCAGCGCGAGCGCCTTCACCCGCGCCTTCGCGTCGGTCACCGAATCGGGCGTGGCCGGGATCTGGATCAGCGACAGCTTGAGTTCCGCCGGCAGCTTCGGAAACTTGGCGCGGTTCGCCGCGAAATAGGTTTCGGCTTCGGCCGCGGTTACGGTCTTCTTCGGCAGCATCTTCGACATCAGCTTGCGGCCGATGATCTGGCGCTGGATCTCGCCCTTGAACTTCTCGCGCAGCTTCTCCTCGCTGGTGTTCTCGCTCGCGAGCTGGCGGCGGAATCCTTCCTCGCCGCCG